>JAJRTW010000048.1 GCA_024278075.1 Bacteroidota bacterium
TATGGATGCAATTATTGATTTAGTAAGATTTAATACTAAAGCGTGTCATTCCGGACTCGATCCGGAATCCATTTTAATACTGTCATATAGCCTATGAATACTGGATTCTGAAACAAGTTCCGCAATGACATATCATAGTTACTTGGAATTCTTTTAAAATGATTCACATATTTAACCGGACACTACTGATCCAATATATATTATGTTTACAGGATTAATAGAAGAAATAGGAAAGATAGTAGCCGTCAGGCATTTGGGCGGCGGAAAGAGAATCACCGTTGAATGCACAAAGATATTCGACGGCCTTAAGATTGACGATTCCGTAGCACTCGGCGGAGTCTGCCAGACGATAGTTGCAATTTCCGGCCGGCGCTTCGATGTCGAGGCCGTGGAAGAAACTTTGCGGAAGACAACGCTATCCGGCGTAAGAACCGGCAGCAGGATTAACCTCGAACGTGCAGCTAAGTTGGGCGATAGAATGGGCGGCCATCTTGTGCAGGGGCATGTGGACTGCACCGGCAGAATATCATCTATTATTCAGGAATCTGCCGGCTGGCAGCTTTGGGTTGAGTTCCCCATTGGATTCTCCAAATTTTTAATCTCAGCCGGGTCTGTTTGTGTTGATGGAGTAAGCCTGACGGTCGCAAGGGTGGAGCGGGATAGGTTCATGTGTGCTATTATTCCACATACACGTTCAGTTACCACGCTGGGAGAACTCAAAACCGGTAGCAAAGTTAACCTTGAATTCGATTTGATCGGTAAATACGTCGAGAAAATGATAATTCACAATTAATAATTGAAGATTTCCCCTCTTGAGAGGGGACGCAGGGGTGTGTACTTTAAAATCCACCTCTTGAGAGGGGACGCAGGGGTGTGTACTTTAAAATCCACCTCTTGAGAGGGGACGCAGGGGTGTATACTTTAAAATCCACCTATTGAATGGGGACGCAGGGGTGTGTACTTTAAAATCCACCTATTGAATGGGGACGCAGGGGTGTATACTTTACAATTACGAATTAGCAATTCTCCCAATAAATTACACATATAATTATCAATTTTACAACAGGAATTTCAAATGAAAACTCGTACGGAAAAAGATTCGATGGGCGAAATCCGGGTGCCGGCCAATGTTTATTATGGTGCTCAATCAGCCCGTTCACTGATTCATTTCGCAATCGGAACCGAAAAAATGCCACGCGAAGTTATCCGCGCTATGGGTATTCTGAAGAAAGCCGCCGCCCTGACAAATGCCGAATTAGGCTCACTCCCACAGGATAAAGCTGAACTTATTTGCAAGTCCGCCGATGAAGTAATCGAAGGCAAATTGGACAGCCACTTCCCGCTGTCAATCTGGCAGACCGGCTCCGGCACTCAGTCCAATATGAACTCGAATGAAGTGATAGCCAACCGCGCTATCGAAATTGCCGGCGGGGAACTTGGCAGCAAAACCCCCGTTCACCCAAACGATGATGTGAATAAATCGCAATCCTCCAACGATACATTCCCAACCGCCATGCACATCGCCGCAGCCGAGGAACTGAACAAACGCCTGCTGCCTGCACTGGCTGTACTGAGGCATACTCTGAATAATAAAGCGGAAGAATTCAAAGATATTATTAAAGTTGGCCGCACCCATCTGATGGATGCTGTGCCGCTGTCACTTGGCCAGGAATTTTCGGCATTCGTTCAGCAATTGGATAATGCAATGGAGAGGATTAACCTTGTGCTGCCGGGTTTGTACGAGATAGCTCTCGGCGGAACGGCGGTTGGAACAGGCTTAAACACTCATCCCGATTTTGCCGAAAAGGTTGCCGGCCATATTGCCGCTATCACCGAACTTCCCTTCGTGACCGCACCGAATAAATTCGAGGCCCTCGCCGCCCATGATGCCATAGTGTTTGCCCATGGCGCTTTGAAAACACTTGCCGCCGGCCTGATGAAACTGGCAAATGACATTCGCTGGCTGGCTTCCGGCCCCCGCTGCGGCTTCGGCGAGTTGGCAATTCCGGCGAATGAACCGGGATCGTCGATTATGCCGGGCAAGGTGAACCCGACGCAATCCGAGGCGATGACGATGGTTGCCGTGCAGGTGATGGGCAACGATGCTGCTATTAATTTCGCAGGTGCATCCGGCAACTTCCAGTTGAATGTATTCAAGCCGGTTATGATCTATAACTTCCTGCAAAGTGTGCGGCTGCTGTCGGATACCTGCACGATGTTCAATATGCACTGCGCTGCGGGTATCGAACCCATAAAGGAACGAATCCAGTTTTTGGTTGAGAATACGTTAATGCTTGTTACGGCGCTGAATCCGCATATTGGTTATGACAATGCCGCGAAAATAGCCAAACATGCACACAATACTGGCGGCACATTAAAGGAAGCTGCCGTCGAACTTGGCATATTAACCGCAGAGGAGTTCGATGAGAAAGTGAGGCCGGAGGATATGTTAGCCCCGAATATTAAGTGAGAATATAAATATATTTTACATCCGTAGGGGCGGGTTCATAACCCGCCCGAATATCAAATATCGATTACCGGATACATCGTTTTCCCGGGACGGTTTGGAACCATCCCCAACAATCAAGTTTTATTATTCGGTATTTATTTCATAGATATTTCATTTACATCCGTAGGGGCGGGTTCATAACCCGCCCGAATATCAAAAGCAACGGAATCCATGGAAAGTCATTCAGAACGAAGCCATTTATGGCGCTGTGAAGAATCCAGTATTCATGCGGTTATTCGCTATAATAAAGATGGATTCCGGATCAAGTCCGGAATGACATGCTTTAATATCAAATATCGATTACCGGATACATCGTTTTCCCGGGACGGTTTGGAACCATCCCCAACATTGATTGCAATTATATACAAGGTACAAGATGCTTATTAAAATATTAACTTCAATAATTATTTTATTTGCTTTCTCCTCGTGCAATGTATTGTTCAGCCCAACGGTCAATCTGCCGCCAAATCCGATGCTGAAAGAAGAAGTGTCTTTGACCGCCGGCGGTGGCGCTTTCCCATTTTTTGGTTTTGGTAGCGATATAAGATTTGCCACCGAAGCCGAAGCGGGTTACGGATTCTCCGATAATTTTGCCCTGAGATTAAAAGGCTGGAATGATTTTGGTTTTCTGAGCGACGAAGCAACTCTATGGGGAACATCGACTTCTGCTATTATTATGATTAATCGGCGAGGGAGTGATTTTAGGCTTGCCATCATTCCCGTAGCGGGTTTCGCAGCCGACGGGAGTGAAATTACCGCGGGAGGTTTCGAGCTGCATTTGGGCATGTGGGCACCGGATTACTATTTTATTAAGCCGCGGTTTTCTATTGGGACGATATATGGTACTCGCAAGTTGGGTGAGGCTGAATGGGGTATAGGCGGCTCTGCAAATCTTGCCCTATCGGCTGATATTACGGATTATCTATACGTGAATCTGGAATCCTATATTATTTCAATGTATAGAAATGATAATGACAAGATGTATGGATTTGCAGGTATGGTATTGGGCTTAGGGTTTTATTTTTGATCGCAAATTAGAATTCAATTTTCCCAAGCCTAGCTGAAATACCCATTCTTATAATTTGATTACTTTTCAAATACAATGTCTCTGACTTATTATTTTTCGTTTCCGTCAATTCAAATGATTCTTTGTTATATTTTATGTATATCTTTAAAGCATTTAAAAAATATTGAACCTCTGTGCCGTCGGGTTTTGTATAATTTCTGTCTAACCATAAAGTATACGCAAGTTCCGCACTTGAATTATAAGAACCTGCAGTGGAGCCACCTTCCACAGATGCAAATAAATCTAAAGAAATAGATTTATAAATAATATTTAATTCAGCTTTTCCAAAAATCCAATTATAATAATATTTATAATATTTCTTATCTAAGTTTAAGCTAATTAGGGTATCAGGTTTTAACGTTTCAAGTCCTAAGCCCGTTCCAAAAACCGGAGAAATTATCAAATCATCACTCCATGAGGCAAAATCATATCCCAGTTGAAAACCTAAATTAAACCAATATATATTATTAGTTGTTAATGCTTCAGTTGTTTTATTAAAAATATTAAAAAATATCCCACTACGAAACCCACCGGAAGACTGGTTAATATGATGAAATTTAAGCAGGCTGAAATCAATAAAGGGAAAAGATTCATTTGTAAAATTTGAATATGATTTGTATCCGGGACTAATTCTTAAGAATTGCACCCTATTATAATCTTTTTTGTGAATATAATCTATTCCGTAAACTAAAGCTTTAGATGTTTCACCGTCGAAGGCAAATCCTAACCTCGAAATGCTGTAATTATTATTCTGTTGTGCAAGATATTCTGAATGAATATATATTGGCCTGTCTACAAGGCGCTTGAGTATTGACAGATAGAAAGGATCATCCGATTCTTTAGCAATTACTTGATTGCATGATAAGAATAGATTGCATGATAAGAATAAATAAATCAGAAATAATGTTTTTTTTAACATTTCCCCATCTTTTTATTAATTAGTTGAAATTGCATGATTTATAGTAGCAGATTAACTTCTAAATCAGTACTGTCCGGTTAAAAAAATGCTAATTGGTAATCAGGTGCACGTGCCTGTTTTAGCCTTTCTCTGCTAAGAGATAGAATGTCGATCAAATGCAACTTATCCATTAACTGCTCTTTTAGTATCAATGCAAGCACTGTCAAAGTCCTGCTATAGCGTGTCTGGTACTTGATGTATGCCAATAACAAATAGTATATCATTGCCACCCAAATCTGTGTTTTCACTGCATTTTCCGTCGTCCCAAGGAAGCTCTTAATTTTCAGGTTTTGCTTTATCCATTTGAA
>JAJRTW010000049.1 GCA_024278075.1 Bacteroidota bacterium
CACTTCCCCCTTTTTTAAGGGGGAATAGCCAATTAAATTCCCCCTTAAAAAAGGGGGATTAAGGGGGTTATTATTCTCCTTAAAGCAGAAGCATGAATATCTTTTTCCTGACTACTTTTTGAGGGAACCCTACTTAATGAATTGTTCATTAGGGAAAACCCCCGCTTCCAACGGGACATTCGTCCCTGTGGAACCACCCCCTTTGAAAAATGGGGTATTCAAAGTCTCCCTTTTTCAAAGGGAGATTTAGAGGGTTTTCCCTAATAACGCAATGAACAATATAACACCACAGGCGACACCACCACAAGTGGTAACGACATAGATAGCTAATCCTTCCAAACCATATCGAACAGCAAATACGATCCGGTAACCAATATCCCGCAATAAGCAAAGATGAGATTGAAATTACCTGCCGCACTATCAAGGCCCGAGCCGTCAAAAGCATAGTGCGTGTTCTGTATGCTAAGTAGTATTATTGGCAACAAAACCGGAAACGACAGAACCGGAAACAGAGCATTTCTGGAGTTGGCCTTGGCTATGATAGCCGAAATAATTGTAGTTGCCGAAGCTATCCCAAGGCTGCCCATGAATATTGTACCGATAAATACATCGAAATGCAATATTGACACCGAACTTGTGAATATAAAAAACAAAAAAGTAGCAAAGAAATTAAGCGTCAGGCCAAGCAAAATATTAAACAGCAATTTCCCGAAGTAAACGGCAGCCGAGCTTGCGGTCAGTTGCAGCAAAAAACCAGTGCCGCGCTCCTCTTCGCTCACAAAGCTTTTGGACAATCCCGTCATGGCGGCAAAGAAAATAATTACCCATAATATACCGGCGGCGATTCCTTCGGTCATTACTTCACCGGCTGTGCTGAACACAATCATTGTTATCGTGGTTAATATAAACAGCAGCACTGCCGAAATAGCGTAACGGGTGCGGAATTCACTTTTCAGGTCTTTAACCAACACGGCATGTATATTTCTCAGCGGGAAATTCTTCATTCATTTTGTTCTTAATCTCAATAAAACCGATAGCAATTTAAATATTTTAATTATACTATCCAATTCTTATACTCGTCAGATAACTTGATTCGACTAAAATTGAAAGATAGAATAGAATTTGTATCTCATTACATAATTCCATGACTGTGTGAAAAGGATCAAAAACTGTCATTCTGAACTTGTTTCAGAATCTATAAGCCAGTATTAATGCGGTGTTCGGATGCTGGAATAAATTCAGCATGACATATTCTGTGTTTTCACACAGCCTATGTTAGGAAGGAGAAATAAACAACAAAGAATTAGAATCAATATGATAAAAAAAATAGTTATAATATTAGCGTTTGTATTCCCAATTGCAGTTAATGCACAGAAGCTGTTGATCCCGATGGACCTGTCGCAAACCAATCATTTGAAAGCATACGGCCTTACTTATTGGGCATTGGCCAAAGGCATAGAGTCCGACTGGTTGCTAAACTATCGCGGCGGTTCGTTCATGCTGGATTATTCCAATTTGGTGGCTGCCGAATGCCGCATCCGGGGCGTATCATTCGAGATGATAGACGGTGCAAGGGCTGCTAAAATATATGCCGAGGTCAAGGGCGAGGATGTTAATATGGATGCCGTCCGGCTGGAGAAAGCCCCAAAGGTAGCAGTTTACGCTCCTCCGGGGGCGCAACCATGGGACGATGCAGTTCGCCTTGCTTTGGAATATGCCGAAATTAAATATGATATATTTTGGGACGAGGAAGTGCTGGCCGATAAGCTAAAGGATTATGACTGGCTGCACCTCCACCATGAAGATTTCAGCGGGCAATATGGGAAATTCTGGGCCTCGCAGGGCAATCAGCCCTGGTATATTCAGCAGGTGGCCCTGAACGAAAGCATGGCAAGGAAACTTGGATTTGCTAAGGTATCGCAGCTGAAACTTGCCGTTGCGCTAAAGCTGAGGGAGTATGTGGCCAATGGTGGCTTTTTGTTTGCTATGTGCAGCGCCACGGATTCTTATGATGTGGCAATGGCAGCCATGAACATAGATATTTGCGCTAATGTTTTCGACGGCGATGCGGCCGACCCGAATGCAAATTCCAAACTCGACTTCAGCCAGACGCTTGCTTTCGAGAATTTTAAACTGAAGATGAATCCGGCTGAATACGAGTTCTCAACTATCGATGTGGTGCCGGTGAACGGCGGCAACCCGGATGTTGATTATTTCACTTTATTCGATTTTTCGGCTAAATACGACCCTGTGCCGACAATGCTGACGCAATGCCATGTGAACGTAGTCCGCGGCTTTCTTGGCCAGACCACTGCCTTCCACAAGGAATTCGTAAAGAAATCCGTTACCGTGCTGGGCGAGCGGGACGGCACCGACGAGGTGAAATATATTCATGGCAACCTCGGGCGCGGCACTTTTACCTGGTACGGCGGCCACGACCCGGAGGATTATCGCCATTTGGTGGGCGATCCACCGACGGACCTGAAACTGCACAAACGCTCTCCCGGCTACCGCCTGATTCTTAACAATGTACTCTTCCCTGCCGCCAAGAAGAAAAAGCAAAAGACGTGAGAACTTCTTAACCCGCTTATTGCGGGATTTTTTCAAGAGCTTCGTAACTCCTCTGATATATTCGGGTTAGACCGATGCAACGGTGATGGCATTTGGCTCATATTTGAGAAATCTTAAATGCCCATTATCCATTCCCTGCCTGGTGTTTTGGATATTTTATGAATAATGCGGGTTAATGACAATGCTGTTCACTTAGTGTTTGGTTTAGTGACTTGTCAATCTTTTTATGACTATAATTGGCCTGTCATTCCGAGCTTGCGAGGAATCCAGAAATCGAATAAGTGCAAAGCCAAGATGGATTCTTCGCCTTCGGCTCTGAATGACAGCAGCCTGAATAATATTTTGTTTAATTGAGAAAACAAGCATTTGTTTACCTTTGCATAATATGAGTTAATGAAACATAAAAAGAAAATAACTATGCAGTTTGTTACTAAATGAACAGTATTGGGATTAATAAGGTGTTAAAAACAACTAAGAACAAAAGGAAGAAACATGAAGAAAATAGCAATTATTGGAGCAGGATTAATGACAAAACCAATGGTCGATTATTTTATAGATGAAATCGGCTATAAAGTCATCATGCTAAATCGCACATTAGTGAAAGCTGAAAAAATAATTGGAAACAGGCCATTGGGTAAAGCCATGGGCTGGGCAAATAATAATACCGAAACACTTGATAGTGTAATTAAAGATGCAGATGTAGTTATAAGTATGGTTCCAAAACCTCTGCATTCAAAAGTAGCAAAATCATGTTTGAAATATAAAAAAAATATGGTTACTGCCTCTTATGAAATTCCTGAACTAATGACTTTAAAGGATGATGTTGAAAAGCGAGGAATATTAATTTTGAATGAATTAGGTGAAGTACCGGGTATGGATCATTTTGGCACACAAGTGTTGCTGGAGGGAATAAAAAATGATGGTGGACGAGTTATTAGTTTAAACTCATATGGTAGCGGAATTCCTGCTTTTGAATCTAATAATAACCCGATGGGATATAAATTCAGTTGGGATCCGAGAACAGTTTTTGTTGCTGCTCAAACAGCAGGGGCATATCTTGTTAATGGGAAGAAAATTTCAATACCGGGAAATAAGCTATTCGAAAAATTTTGGTTCGTTGACATTGAAGGACTTGGCACCTTTGAAACATACCCCAATAAAGATGTTGAAAAATATGTTAAACCTTTTGGTTTAGACAATGACGTTTCTTTTTATCGTGGACTTTTAAGATATTCGGGATATTGCAATAATATGAGCTATATGGAAGCACTCGGATTATTTAATAACGTAAACTTTAATAACCTTGAAAATAAAACCTTTCGCCAATTTACTGCATCACTTATAGATTCTGATTCATCCCCGAGCATTGAGGAGCGTTTAGCCAAATATTTAAAAATAGAATCTAACTCAGATATAATTCATCGTTTAAAATGGCTGGGATTTTTTGATGATACATTAATACCGCTTGATAAAGGGACTAATCTTGACGCTCTTTTAAACAGAATGTTAGAAAAAATGCAATATGCACCAGGTGAAAAGGATATGATTATTTTGCATATTGAAATAATTGCAGAGTTTGATAACAGAAAAAAAGAAAAAAGAATTGCCACAATGGTTGTTAAGGGAGAACCTGAAGGTGAAACAGCAATGTCAAGAGCTGTAGCTCTTCCGACCGCAATTGCAGCAAGATTAGTTGTTGACGGAGTTATAAAAGCAACCGGATTAAAAATGCCGCCAACTTTACCTGAACTTTATAAACCTGCATTGGAAGAACTGAAAAAATTTGGATTTGAGTTTTCAACAAAAAAAATCAAACTTAATTAGCAGAAAAATCTGCCCATAACAATGTATATAAATAATAGGCGAAATAGTAGTAACATCGAGGCTTGTGGCCGTTTGAACTTTCTTGTAAATTGAAAGATTTGTGCTTCGAAATCGCTTACTTTTCATATACTCAACGTTATATTCTACTTTTAAGTTGATTTTAACTTAATATTTTTTATATTATATTCGAATAGCCTTGGAACAGATAACATTTAATATTGGTTCTATTAAAGCAGCCCTTCGGACATTTATTATTATGACTTGAAAAACAAAGCACTTACGAAATGTCATCCTGAGCCAGGCCGAAGGACTCAGGATGACATGACTTAGTATTCAGGTTTGCATTAAGAACGCCTCTCATTTTTAACGGACATTGCTTATCTCTATTAGTCTCCCTTAAAACGGAGAAGTTAAATTTGGACAGATGAAACCTAAAAGGCTGGAAAACTATGAACTTGGAATCATTCCGCAAATACTGCCTATCGAAAAAAGGCGTAACCGAAGATTTCCCTTTCGATGAGAAGACACTTGTCTTCAAAGTAATGGACAAGATTTTCGCAATAACGGATATTACTGAAGTTGAACTGAGCATGAACCTGAAATGCGGCCCCGAACGTGCAATCGAACTTCGCGAGCATTACGAGGCAATCGCACCCGGCTGGCACATGAGCAAAAAGCATTGGAATACCGTAACGCCCGACGATTCGATTAGCGACAGCTTCCTCAAGGAGATGACCGATCATTCCTATGAATTGGTTGTTAGGGGGTTGACCAAAAAGAATAGGGCCGCGTTGGAGAATATGTGATTGCCTACTGATCCCGTAGAAATAGTCAGGGAAGTCAAATCGTGTAGTAAATTTCTCATTTGCAACGAGTTTGTAACCGGTTGCAATCTTATGGATCCCACATTTAGATACATGGTATTCCATCAAATCCTTTTCCACGAGCTAAAGCACGTGGCTATTGAATAATATCAAATTTTACTTGAAATCATAATAAACTATACCCTTAAAGGTATAGTTTATAAAGAGTTATGTAAATTATTTGTTTCAATTCAATTAGGAATTGATATAACTATTAGGGCATCCGTCCCGACACATAATAACATGTAAAAAAAGGGGCAACTAATAAATTGCCCCTTGCCCTAATACTATTCAGTCTAATTTCAGAATATTAATCCTCGAAAGCGCTAACCGGAGTTTTGATC
>JAJRTW010000050.1 GCA_024278075.1 Bacteroidota bacterium
TAGTAGTGTCCGGTTAAAATACGGATAATAAGTGATATTCGCGGTAGCAATCTCCATTTTGACCTATATTGTGCTGATTTGGATGCGATTATAGATATAGCGAAAAAATAATACTAAAGCTGTCATGCCGGACCCCGATCCTGCATCCATCTTAATATAGCCAAACAGCCCATGAACACTGGATTCTAAAATAAGTTCCGCAATGACAAGTCATAGTATTCAGGTTTATATTAAGAACTGCTCTCATTTTTAACCGGACAGTAGTGTGTATATGTTACAACAAAGTAGATGGTTATTCGATAAATATTATTAGAATCTGCAACCTTGCGGTTAATATACGTGTTAATTTATTAAATTCGGCTTCACTTTCAAAATAATAAAACAACTCAAGATGTAACGATAAAAGCAGGACAAGCGATGATAATTAAAAAGTACCGGTCTATAAATTATTTAAAATTGCTTATTGCAGCTTTATTCGTTGTCTTGCCGGCAGATACTCTGACGGCTCAATACGAAGGTGCCGACGCTCGGGGCAAAGATTTCTGGCTGACATTTTTGCCGAATTTTCATAATTATATTAATATGGAGGAACCGAGATTAAGGAACGGTGATTCCATATATATATTCATTTCTGCCGTCGAGCCGACAAACGGACAACTGGAATTCATCAACCCATCGGGGCAAATTGAAACAAGGCCTTTTTCCATTCCCGATCCGTCGCAATTATATATCTTTCAGTTTAATTCACTCGACTACGAACTGAAAGGTTATGTTCGCAATGGCCTGCCGGCCGGACAACCGAATGATAACGAGAGAGTCACGAAAAAATATTTCCATATCACAACAGACAAGAAAGTTTCCGTCTATGCCCATACGCAGGCAGTTACTACGAGCGATGGCTTTTTGGTTATGCCCACACCTGTCTTTGGCAGCCGCTACTATATTTTATCTTATAACAGCCACGTAAACACACCATCGCAATTCGCAATCATTGCGTCCGAAGATAGTACCAGCATTTTGATAAAGCCATCAGCCCCAACAAGATATAATGGCGCGGCAGAGCAAAGGATCACTTTGAACAAAGGGGAGACTTATCTTGTTCAGGCCTTAATCAACAGCAACAACCCGAATACCGACCTGTCAGGCACCGAAGTAATTGCAAACAAACCGGTTGCTATCTTTTCCGGACATCAAAGATCTGCCATTCCCTATACCGAGACATCAAGCGATGTATCGCGCGATTGCCTTGTCGAGCAATTGATACCAATGGAATATTGGGGAAGAAACTATCTGTTAATGCCCTTTGTGCCGGGAAGAGACCAAACTGTGCGAAATAATGACATCTATCGTGTTATTGCCGGCTACGACGGCACCGAACTTACGATTAACGGCGATTTCATTAAGCAAATGAATCAAGGTGAAATCCATGAGGGAATTCTAAACGCACCACTCAATATCAAAACTTCCGCCCCATCAATGGTAGGGGCTTTTAAGAAGACTTCAAAAGTAAATACTGCCCCTTTTTACAGCGGCGATCCGTTTTTTATGATAATGCCGCCAATAGAGCAATATCATAACTATTACAGAGTGATAAATATCCAGTCGAGCGAATATAGAAACTCGAGGTATGAACCTGTATATGACGAACATTACTTGGGAATAATAGGTCCGGATTCGGCTTTGGCTTACGTTACAATTGATGGTAATACTCTTAACTTGGGTTCGGCGGTAATGATACCGCAAAGTGGATATTCATACATAAATGTACGTGTAACCCAAGGCATTCATACTATCGAGTCGGATGTTCCAATCGGATTGATTATATACGGCTACGGGCCTGCAAATTCTTACGGCTACATCGGCGGCTTGGCAAGAAGAATACTGGACCATAATCCGCCCGTGCAGTATGCCGAACAAATCTGCTTCGTATTATCCGGAATTGTTACCGATTCAACTTTTTTCGATTCAAAATTAGAGTCAGCTTCCATATTACCGGCAAGTATTGTCAATGCCGACGTCAGCATCGAAAGTATTGTACCGTTCCAGGATTCGGTTAGATTCAATGCCGAACTGATTGATGAATATCTTGATGGCAGCTTTGTGCTTACTGCTAAGGATTCCATGGGGATTTCTTCAACAAAGAAGCATGAAATTCCGGGGTTTACCGTATCGATTGAGGATGCACGCAATAGCAGAGAGCTGGTTGTTATTGAACAAACAATGCTGCTCACAAGAGAGTATTGTTTTGATGTTATCCTCGAAAATTATGGCAAATTCCCACAGGAGGTGTCATCAATGCACTTTCGGAACTATCCCGACAGATTTGTTTTCGACGAAACCGGAATTATTATTCTGCAGCCGGGTGAAATCGATACCGTTGAAGTATGTTATAGCCCGGCGGAAGAGGGCACTATTAATGATACGTTGGTAATATTAGGCACGTGTATTTCAAGGCCGGTTTATGCAGTAAGATCTAATGCCTGGAATGACACAGACAGCCCGGTTCTGTCCGGCATGCCAGACCCCTGCGCAATTAGCAAGCAAATATTTATTTCCGATACAGCCGCAACCGACTTCGGCCTGCAGAGTATTAGTGTATATGACACAGTTAACTGCACCTACACTTATGAAGAGAATTTCCCGGATTTTGCCGTATATAAAATTTCCATTTCCGACCCATACCAGGACGCTTTCTATACGATAAGTGCTTTGGACTCGAATAATCAGGAAACAACATATACCGACACAATCCAGGGATTTACTCTTGAATTTGTGAATTTGGCCGATGCCAATAGCAAAATCGACTTTGGCGATAGTAAGATTGGCAGCAAAAAATGCCAGACAATTAAGCTTCATAATTACGGGTCCAAGCAAATAAAATTCGACCAAGCGGATATGAATGAAAATACTATATTCTCGGTGCCGCCCTCGCAGTTGCCAATCACTGTTCTATCCGGAGAAACCGTTAGCCTTGAAATATGTTTTCGTCCGATTCTATCGGAGAATTATGAGCAACTGGACACATTGGGATTTATGTTCAACTGCCTCGATAAAAAATTGCCGACTATAGGCTTAGGTACGGCATACGCGGAGGATGTTGACACTGATTGCGATGTTCCGATCAGGATAGGGGTGTCGAATGTGCCGGATGTGACTTTTTTAGAACAAAACAGCCCGAATCCTGCCGATGGGATTACTACAATATTATTCGCTAAGGCAGATGAAGGAAATGCTATCATTAATATCTACGACATGACGGGAGATTTAATAGATACTATTGCCGATGGAGTGTTCGCCCCGGGGTACTATGAGATACACTTTGACACCGCCGGCCTGAGGCAGGGGATATATATATATGAACTTATTACTAAAAATGATGTAATCTCAAAGAGTATGATGATTGTGAAATAGCATCTTGTGGCCAAAGGCTCAATTCAGCTTCATAAATTCCGGGAGTGTGCGGATTGCCAAAATTAAGTTGACCAAAACGAGCGAATTATTAAATCATACTTGCAGGCCTATAATACTGAAGGTGATTTTGAAAAGGAAATTGAGTATAATGTATCATATAGACACTCTGATTTTTTATTAGTTTCGAGAATTATATCTCTCGATGATAATGAAATACTGCTCTTGAATAAATGGAAAAATCAAAGATGGACAATGGACTCAATATATCCTAATATTATTCAAAACTTAGAAAAGTGAACATTTATTTGCAAGCACATAAAACGCAAATCAATAAAATGAAATGGTTATATATTCCAATAATAATTATTTTCTTGATAGGCAGCCACTATGCAATGGCCCAAACCCGAATATCACTCACTGCCTCGCAAACCATGGCTGACGATTGGAAACGCGGCGAGATGCGGACGCTCGAAATGGATATGTTTACAAGGTTCGTCAATAAAATAAATTTATTTTCGATTAATTGAAAAAAGTGCTTGCTTTTAATATTGCTATTGCATATATTACTATTACATTTATTGCTATTGCATTTATTGCTATTGTATTTATTGCTCATAGACAATAAGTCTACAATAAGTCTACAATAAGTCTACAATAAGTCTACAATAAGTCTACAATAAGTCTACAATAAGTCTACAATAAGTCTACAATAAGTCTACAATAAGTCTACAATAAGTCTACA
>JAJRTW010000051.1 GCA_024278075.1 Bacteroidota bacterium
ATTAAAAATGTGAATCAAAGAACTTTTTGCAATCTCGTTTCACCTCATCCATCGCAACATTCATGCCAAGTTCATTGCTCATCGACGTTACTTCTTTATTGTCAATTCCGCATGGAACTATGAAGGAAAATTCATCCATATCGTTGTTCACATTCAACGCAAAGCCGTGGGAGGTCACCCATCCGGAGCAATGCAGCCCGATGGCGCATATCTTCCGCAGATTGCCTATCCACACGCCGGTAAGCCCCTCCACCCTGCCGGATGCGATCCCGTAACTCGCCAGCAATTCGATGATCACCGCTTCGATTTCACGCAAAAACCAATGCAAGTCCGTGCGAAAATCCTTTAAATTGAAAATCGGATAGCCGACTAACTGCCCGGGATTGTGAAGTGTGACGTCCCCGCCGCGATTATTATATACCACTTCCACCCCGCGCGAGTTTAGATAATCCACGTTTTGCAATACATTATCGATTGTGCCTGTTTTGCCGATGGTTATCACCGTTGGGTGCTGGCAGAAAACAAGCGTGCTCTTCTTACGGCCACTCTTTATTTCCGAAACAAGCAGACGCTGACGATCCCATGCCTCGTTGTAATTTATTAATCCCCAATCCTGATATTCAGGCATTTCAATTACCACTGTTAATTATTCTGCTTTCGCTAACGTTTGAAGCCTATCCTTATTTAATAATGGAAAATGAAGAATGGAGAATTATGGAATTTGTTTTTGGTTCATATTCCAGGCGTTTGCCGCCGATGCAGGTTCATTTCTGAATCATCAGAACTTCAGTCCGTACCATACGACATTAGGATATATTTTCACAGCCGGTGCCGGCAGCTTATAAAAATTAAATGTCCGTTTGATGAAATTATAAAGAAAGCTATCGCCGGGGAGAGCCTCTAAGTTCCAGTCCAAAGCTACAAATAATTCATGGTTTCCGGCGCCATAGCGGTCGATATTGCTAACCGAATGCCCGATTGCAATGTTCACAAATTTCGGATACCACCGTTGAATATTATCCGGGAGGAAATCATATACATTAATGCTGAGCCAATGATATGTGCTTTCGTAATCTTCGGTGATCGAATTGTAATTTAGCCGGTCGAAGTTGCTTGATTTCTGATAACTTATCTTGAAACCGAACCTGTCTAATATCGAGTAATTAACTTGCAGATATGGAAATACGGCCCCGGCAGCATTAAACACCATATCGCCATAGCTGAAGCCGAGATAGGGTTTGCCGCCGGAGAATCCGTCCTGCACCTCCACCAATGTTTGGTATGCCATGGCTACTCCACCGCCCATGAGTGCCGCATCTGTCTTGTCAAAGCCCGCCCACTCAAAAGCTGATTTATAGGTATTTGCCAGAAAATTAGCAAAGAATAAATGCCCGAACTTATCGGCCATCAAAGCATCGGGATATTCCTTGTCAAGCGGCATGATATGAAAAGCAGTCCTGTCCTCCCAGTAAGTATCGGATTGGTAGATTTGCCCGATTGCAACTCCGGCAGCCGTTGCTCCGCCGATTATGCCGAGTTTCGTGTAGTTGATATTATTATAGTTAATATTAGCTGACGACGTATCTTCGGCCAATTGAGATTTGGTATGTAATAATTCATCATCAGATTGCGCCCGCAGAGAAAGCTGGGAAATGATGATTAAAATTAATAATAATGATATTATAATTACCGATCTGTGTGCCATAAACTAAAAACTAATATAAATTATGGTAAATTTTGTAATTTTAAATTAATGAAAAAAATAATAAGCAATGTTTAACTTTCGAGTATATCATTATGAAGAAAATTCTAACCCTTATTCTGCTGATCACTTTAATTTCCTGCGGCAAGAAAGAACAACCCGCCGAGGATAATTCCCAATTTCAAGATTCGGTTCAGGTATATCTTGACGGCTATAATGTTGAAATCCAAAAGCTGGTTACAAAATCATCCGAGGCCGAATGGCTGCTGAATACTAAAATAATCGAAGGCGATACCATTACCGGACAATTAGCCGAAAAAGCAAATGAGGATTATGCCAAATTCACCGGCAGTGTCGAAAATATTACAACCGCAAAGGGCTTCCTCGGCCAAAAGGATAAATTAACCGGCCTGCAGGTCCGGCAGCTAAACGCAATTATTTACACAGCCGGGCGAAACCCCGCCATTGCTGATTCTGTCGTAAAGGAGAAAATCAAGGCCGACACCAAGCAGACTAAGGACTTGTTCGGGTTTGAATTCCAAATTGACGACAAGCCCGTTTCAGCTAATGACATTGATAAGATTCTCGATGAATCCTCCGACCTGAACGAGAGATTGAAAGCCTGGGAATCTTCCAAAGAAGTTGGCAAGGGCCTCAAGCAAGGTCTGCTGAATCTTAGGCAATTGCGAAATGCTTCGGTTCAGGCATTGGATTATTCCGATTTCTTTGCTTACGAAGTGTCGGATTATGGAATGACAGTGGAGGAGATGCGGAAGGTTTGCCAGAATATGATTAAGGACATTTGGCCGCTCTACCGTGAATTGCACACTTGGGCAAGATATACGCTGGCCGAGAAATACGGCCAAGATGTTCCCGATATGCTGCCTGCTCATTGGCTGCCCAACCGCTGGGGACAGGATTGGACTGCCCTGGTGAATGTAGAGGGAATGAACCTCGATGATGTCTTGAAAGACAAACCCAAGGACTGGATCATCAAGGAAGGCGAAAGATTCTATGTAAGTCTTGGGCTGGATTCTCTGCCAGAATCATTCTATGAACGTTCGAGTTTGTACCCGCTGCCCGATGATGCCGGATACAAGAAGAACAACCACGCTTCGGCCTGGCATATTAACCTGAACCACGACCTGCGATCACTGATGAGCATTGTCAACAACACGCGATGGTGGGGTACTGCTCTCCATGAACTTGGCCATATTTATTATTTCAGTGCCTACTCCAACCCCGACGTCCCGATTGTCCTCCGCAACGGCGCCAACAGGGGTTACCACGAAGCCATTGGCAGCCTCCTCGGCCTCGCAGCTTTGCAGAAACCTTTCCTTACAGGTCTCGGACTGATCGACAAGAACACCAAGACCGATGAAACTATGACTTTACTAAAGGAAGCTCTCGAATATATTGTTTTTATCCCGTGGAGTGCCGGTGTGATGACAGATTACGAATGGGAATTATACTCAAATGATCTGGACTCGGCCAAGCTTAACAGGAAATGGTGGAATTTAAAGAAGAAATACCAGGGCATTGTGCCGCCAAATGCGCGCGGCGAAGAATTCTGCGATGCAAGCTCGAAAACTCACATCAATAATGATGCCGCTCAGTATTACGACTATGCGATTTCCTATGTGCTTTTGTTCCAATTCCATGACTATATCGCCAAAAATATATTGAAACAAGACCCGCATGCGACGAATTACTGGGGAAGCAAGGAAACCGGCAAATTTCTCTATGATATTATGAAAACCGGAGCTTCGGTTGATTGGAGGGAGTTGTTGGAAACCAGTATTGGCTCGGGATTGAGCGCCAAACCGATGGTTGATTATTTCGCTCCCCTGATGGATTATCTGAAAAAGCAAAATAAAGGACGTAAATACACTTTGCCCGAGGATAATTAATAATTGAAAATGGATAATTAATAATTGAAAATGGATAATTGGGAATCGAAAGTCGAGAATTGGGAATCGAAAGTCGAGAATTGGGAATCGAAAGTCGAGAATTGGGAATCGAAATAAGAAATAAAAATAAAATAACTATATTCTAATCGATTGGCTTTATCTAAAAATAAATATTTATCTTAATCATAATGATTCAAATAACAAAAATACTCGCCGGCCTGCTAATAATAATATTCCTTGCCGCCTGCGATTCGCCACAAAGAACGCTCCCAAAAGTCATTTCACCCGCCAAAACCCAGGGCGATAGAGTAATGCCGCTCGTCGAAGGAAATATATGGGAATATGCACTTGTTGACATCGATTCCGGAACGGTCAATCCCGTTTCCGTCGTCAGAAAATTGAATTATCGCGGCCAAATACTCTGGCAAGAACGAAGCGATACCAATTATTATGACCTCGCACCCTACGAAACATTCGAAATTGTCGATAATGATTCGGCCACAGGCTTTGCCTATTGCAGCGCAGATGATATCGAAGCAAAAATGATCCTCTATGGCGTCTGGAATCCGGTCAGACAAGCCTACGAAGTGCTGTTCGAAATCAGCGACTTCCCCGAAATCGGTTTCGAAACCTATGAATTCAAAATGGAAGACATCCGAACCGTCACCGTACCCGCCGGAAAGGCCTATGATTGCTACGTCTTCGAAGGAATGAATTCGAGATATTACTACTTGCGCGGAACCGGACTCGTCAAAAGCGAAGAAACCGACGACGAACGCAAAGCAATCTCTTCCTTCGAATTAATCTCCATGCAATTACAGTAAAAATACCGGAAATAACCCATCATTCGCCCCTGCAAATGGGGCATTTTTATCGCCATATACCCCCGCTATACCACCGGAATGTCTGCCCATACCGAATCGCTGTAAACACTCGTGTCTGTATCATTTTTCGCTTTGATTTTATAGTAATTCCGTTTGCCAAAAATCGGCGGAACCATCGCCGGAGACGTAGGAAATGTATTCAAAAACGTGTAATCACCCGCCGGAGCCCCCGTTTCCGCAATATTAAAATATACATCATAGGAAGTGGCCTCGGCAACCAGATCCCAAGTCAAAGTAACCGGCGACGGATCAAGCGGATCAAAACTCACGGCCAAATTCTGCGGCTTCGAAAGCGATGATTGCACCGCCGGATAGATGACATAATCATAATACTTCGCCTCGTCCACATCCTGCCAGATAATTTTCCCAATCTCGCAGTATAGCGCCACAAATCCATACAATTCATTACCGTCATTAATCCTTTCCTGAGTCTTCAAATCCCTCAGCGACTCCTTCTCGGAAATATTATTCATTTCATCTTCCAATAATTGCGCCTCTGCGGCGAGCGCATCAATCATTGGCTGAGTCAGGCCGAATGCTGCGAGGTCAGCGAGATATTCAGTGGCAAGCGTTACGCATTGCCGGGCCAAGGTCAGGAAACTTCGGTCGGTAATCACGGTCATTTTCCCTGCGTTAAATCGTTTAACCTGAGGCGAAGTCATTCCCCATTTAATTTTTGCACATCCGATGATAGCCCGCATCTGCACTTGACTATTTTCTCTTTTCTCATTCTTAGCATCCACCGAAATAGTCACATCATTTTTATAATAAGCATCATTCGGGAAGATTTCGAAGGCATTGCCCAAGGCTTCGAGCGCTGTGATTGCGGCAGCATCGACGCCTTTTGGGACAAATTCGGCGGCATCGCGCGTCATAAATCCAACAAGATTAGAAGTAAACATACACAAATCGGCATCGGACAGAGTATAATCTCTTTGTGATTCTTTTATCATACCTTAAAACTCCTCAATTATTAATAATAATGCCATATATATTAATTAAAATTCATAAGCAAGTACCACTGGAGCATTTTCTACTACCACTGGAGCATTTTCTACTACCACTGGAGCATTTTCTACTACCACTGGAGCATTTTCTACCACCACTGGAGCATTCACAACTATCGCTGGTGCATTTACTAATACTTCTAATGGATTCATAATTATATTATACCTTTTAATAACATTATTACTAAGATATTATTGCATATCCGTATCTTTCAAATCGATATTTAACTTCTTCAATTCCTCATCAATCCACGCAGTAGCGGCGTCTTCGTCTTCCTCGATAGCTTTTTCGACGCCAAGCTTGGCAATCTCCAGTAATTTCTTGCTTTTATCCCGCATCTCGAACGATTCCTCCACCTTTTGCTTAATCTCCGTTTGGATTTTATCATCGAAAAGGGGGATAATAATATTTTCAATTTGATCTGGTCGCCAATGCAATATCACCGAACCGCCAATATCTCGTTTCATTTGTTTTTCGACAATCAATGAATTTAAAACTAATGTTAGAACCTCCGGAGCTATTGTATTTTTATCCCATACATCTAATCGCAAAATTCCACCGGATACAATCATCTTTTTGGGCGTCTCTTTCAAATTATAAGCAATGCCCGGCGTAGCATCTTTCGATAGCAATATATCACCTTTTTTCGGTTGATATTTAATATTCTTTAAATAAAAACTTTCAGAAATATATTTTTGATTATTATCATTAATTTCAAATTTGCCTAAATTACTGACCCGAACAAAAGCAATACCTTCTTCCTTATATTCATTACTTCCCGGCTCAATGGATTTTGAATATTTAACAATGTTTTTCAAATAATCCCATTTGCCATTCTTATAATTTTTAATTTTATCAATAATCTCATCATATTTAGGCTGGAAATATTCGGCATCGCACCTGCCGGCGGCTTTGGCATCGGAATAATTCCTAACAAAAGTCAATGTATGCTTCGGCTCCCAGCCCTCCAGCCCCAATTCGGATAGCAGCAGCGCCTCGGCGGCGGAGTATTTTTGTTGGGAGAGGGTGGATAAATGATGAGCTGATTTAACTAATTGTTCAATAAATAATTGGAAATCATATTCTAATAAAACAATATCAATTTCCTTTACTTGAGTTAATAATAAATTAGGTTGAACACTACTTATTATTAATCTTTTAGTTTGAAATATCCCATATTTACTATTCAAAAATGTAGAAATATAAAAGGGTGATATGTATTTATTTAATGTAATATTTGCTATAGCTTGATTTGAATTAGTATGCTCTGGAATATTAGTTGCAACCGCTACGTTTCCAATTGTTCCGGCTATAGTTATTAATATTTGATTTTCTTTTACAAGAGATTTTTTTAATATATTGCTACTTAATTCTTCTTTTATATATTTTACATTTGAAAAATCTATATAATTATGCTTAATATCACCGACATTTAAATAGGGAACACCTTTATTATCTGTAAATTTGATATAATTACATAAGGAATATGCCCCAAAATTTATAATTGATTCAGAAATTTCTACTAATTTTTTATGTCTTTTACTTTTTATTACACTTTCTTTAAGTAAATATTCAGGTAGATAAAACTCAGCATCTAATCTAGATCTTTTATATAAGTTTTTATATTGTATTATTGAAAATTGCATTTAAACCTCCGGCGCAAAACTAAATTCCTGATCCTTAGCAAACTCAACAAATGCCTCTGCAATGCCGTCGGGCAGGGCGCCGCCGTGGTTATGCAGGTCGTGGTCCACAATTTGGTGTCCGTACTTATCTAATCTCTTGTTGCCGTTGCCATTGGAGGCATAGACATATTCGCCGGAGTTGTCCTTGCCGCCCTTTTCCGACACGGCAAAGAAAATCGGGTAGTCCTCGAGCTTGGGGCAGAGCGGGCCGGCGGCTTCGTCGTCGTTCCATTTCTGAACGAAGAGTACGCTGGTCTTAGTCCCCGTGTGCGGCTTGAAAGTATTCTGGTGCAATCCCACAACAGCAAGTATTCTGCACTTATCGGCTATGAATTCCCTGATGTTCTTGTCCGAAGTATTGTTGAACCTGCCCTGCGGCAGCACAATAGCCATACGCCCGCCGGGTTTCAGGAAGCTAAGATTCCTTTCGATGAACAAAATATCCCTGCCGACTTTGGGTTTTTGCTTGCCTTTGTCCGTAAAAGCAAGTTCGTACTTCGACAGAAGAGCCCTCTCTTTAATATCCCCGGCAAAGGGCGGATTTGCCATTAGTAAATCAAAATTAAATTTCTCGTTCGAGTTGTTTTTAGCTTTTAATTTCTTAAGCCTGTCGTATCCGTTGCCGTAAGCCTTGCTCCATTGTACGTCCTCGGTTCTTTCCTTCCAGTTTTCCCAATCGAGAGTGTTAAGATAGAGCACATTAGTTTCGCCGTCGCCGGCAATCAGGTTGAGCGTGCGTGCAACACGGACGACTTTTTCGTCAAAATCAATACCGAAGACTTTTAAAATATCATTTTTATCTTCCTTGGATATATGCGAGGTGGTAAACAACTTACCGGTAATCTTGAAAATAGTATGCACAGGGAAACCGCAGGAGCCGGCGGCGGAATCAATCATAGTTTCACCGCGTTTTGGGTTGAGCATTTTAACACACATATCAATTATATGCCTTGGGGTGAAATATTGTCCCTTTTCGCCTTTGGATGATTTATTGACGAGGTATTCAAAAGCTTCGTCAATCACCTGCAAATTGGAATTGAAGAGTTTCACATCGTGCAAAGACGAAACACAAATAGCAAGATGGGAGGCCGAGAGCTCAATTTTGGAGTCATTAGCAAAAACGCCCTTCCATTTTTCCTTAGCCTCGTCGAATAATTTCTGAATCTTTGTTTTCAATTCATTTTCCGAGCCGCCGCGATTACGGAATTCCATCAATCGGAATTCATCATCATTTAAAGAAGCAAGAGCGGACTTGATTTTATCAAAATCGGAGTGGTCACCGCCTGGCATTTCCTTATTCAAATGATGATCAATGATAATTTTATTATCACGGCTTTTCAATTCATCAAATAATTTCGCAAAAATCAGCTTAAAAACCTCTTCAAACACATCAACACCTGCATTAGCGAGCACTTCATCTTCCATATTGAGAATAATTTTCTTCAATGTGAGCTTATCTTTGAACAGCTTATCATTAATAATCAGGGATTTGAGAGTATATCTTTCTTTCAGGACTTCATCTAAGGTCTGCGAGGCAAGAGGAATCTTAGTAATCGGTTCAAAATAGTTTGGGTCTTTCCTGTTGTAAGTAATCAGAGTGCCGCCGTTAGTCCATACGGCAATAGGAGCGCCCGTAGCATTGGTATATGATTTTAATTGAAGCTTCCCTTCAATCTCTTTCGGCTTTTTAATCTCTGCAATAATATAAATTTTGGTAGTATGCCGAGGGTCGAAGACGGCGATATCTGCTTTTTTCTTTTCCCTGCCGAAATGAATAGAATATTCAAACTTAATGAGCTTGTCCTCATAGCCAAATTCATCGATAAGGACATGAGCGTAGAGCTGGCGGACAACTTCTTCCGGTTTCAGAATAATCCTTTTCTTCCTGATAATACATTCGACATATAATTTGCCGTCTTTTTCTTCTATTCTATCTTCCAGGGCCTGAATTTTAGCATTATTAAACAGAGTTATATTATGTTTAGAATCTTTTAGAATGGAATTAATTTTAGGTGTATTCATATTTTCTTGGATTATTTTGTATTTAGATAAGATAATAATTTAAGTTAATAATATTTCCATCATCTAACAATTGTTATTTTATTGATTTTATCATTAATTCTATCTTTGAAGGGAGTGCTTATCTTTCGATAATCTTTGGCGGCGGATTTTGTGATTTCTACTTTGTATTTCACCGCACATCTTCCCAGTTTAGAACCTCGCCGGCGTTTTTTTCATCAATTCCTTTCTTCACTTTCTCATTAAACAAAGTGTCATTAAGTATTTCTAAAGTAGGGTCAAGTTCTTTCTGATATTTAATATACTTAACAAAATTCAACACTTCCTTTAATTTCTTTGTATTGAAAGAATGCAGATTATTTGTTATTTCGCGGATGATAAAGGATTCATTCATAATCACTCTCCAATTGATAAAACATGTTCAATATTTCTTTAATAAGCTATATCTACGGGCAAGCCATCGCTGCATTTTCCATTTCTAACAAATTAAACTATTTCCTTATTCCTTGCAAATTAAATTATCAATAGGACAATTCAAACCTACCCTCAACAATACCTTTGACAGTAATATCCTCATCTAATTCTTCCCATCGCAAGGCATATCCATTCAGCCTTAACTCCACTTTAGCCAATTGCTTGCTGGTTGCACCCTTCAACCGTCTGAATCTATCGGCCGGAAAGGCAATAATTCTATAATCGGTTAATTCCATATATATCATTCTGCCTTCAACCCACGCTTTTATTGCTGCCGGCTCCTTATCAACGGATTTATCTATTACTGTGGAACTCATCGTATTTCTCCTTCAGAATTTGATTGTTTTGATAGACTAATTTTTCAATATCTCTAATAATATGCGGCTTCAATCCAATGTTTTTTGCAAATCTAATAGGTTCAAGCCAAAACTTACATTCTCCATCAGGTGTTGCAATATGGATATGCGGCGGCTCATTATACTCATCCGAATAAAAATGGAAGCGATATGAACCTATTCTTAGTATAGTCGGCATAAGATCAATAATTATTTTAATACACAATTAGAAAACATCCTTGCTTCATTGCTCGTCGCCAGTAAGTTAAACCATATTTCTTGGCTTTGCAAATCTTATTTGACTAAATCATTCATCTAATTTTACACACCCCTCAATCCCCTCTCAAGAGGGGACTTTGTTGATCTACCTGCTTACCTGTATCCTGATGGAGCGGCTGAGGAAGCGGCCTTGAGGGGTTTGTTCGTCTAACCTTTTATCGCTTACGGCGGCCTCGAATTCGAATTTATCGCCGGATACGGATTGTATGAACGAGCGTGTAACGGCTGCTCGCTCGCGTTCAAGGACTACGTTGCGCTCATCTGTGCCGAGTGCGTCGGTGCTGCCGGAGATTGTGATGGTGGCGTCGGCTGGCAAGAGGCCGGCAAGCTGTTCGAGCAAACCTTTGTTGTCGCCGCTGAGCTTGCTGCTGTTGTAATCGAACCTTAATATGGCTTAGAAATTGGATAAATCAAGTTTGATAACGATTTTATCCAGTGCATTAAGGTCAACGTATCCATTCGCAGCGGCAGCGGTATCGCCTGACCGTATTTCCGCTGAATACGGCAGTTTATTTATGCCTTCATCAAGTCTTTTATTGACTTTCAAAGTATCAATTCCCGGCTTCTCGAACTCAATCGTCTGGCCTGAGAGGTTGTCGGAATAGATTACACGCTGGCCATCTGGAATATTATTGAATTCGGCATCGGCTAAAATACTCCCTCTTAATTCAGAAAATCTTTGTACATCTACATATTCCTGCAAGTACGCCTTTGCTACCTCAATATCCACCCTCTGGTTCTCGATAATTCCCAATTCAAACTCCTCGTTGGAGCGATGGCGTGGGGTGGGTGTGGATTTAATCTTAATAATATTCTTCGGAATTCCTAAATTAATGAAAGCATCGCGAACGGTCTTTGCCCTGCTTTCGGCCAGGCTCTTGCCATTTACTTTTGCCTTTTCCGCACCTGATTTTGTGCCAATCAAAATAATTTTCGCATCTGAATTATGCTTGACAATCGCCGCAATTCTCGGGAGAATCTCATAATGCCTGGCAACGGGGTCGCCGGTGAAGTAATTTTTGTTCGCCGAACTCAGTAAATAATCCTTCGGAAGATCATCCGAGTTCTTCGCAAAGAAAACAGCATTGACCAAAGGGATAGTGGCCAGAAGTTCATTGCCGGTAACGATTTCCATGTCGTCACCCTGCCGGATTTTCAGGGATAAATATGGAGGCCGAACGGCATCGGCCTTTTTTTGCTGTTCAATCTTCGGCGGCGTGATTGCAATATTTATTTTTTCCTTTTGGGGAATCGATTTAGGAAGCGGCTGAATATCCGGTTCGGGTACTTCCGGCTTTTTTGCGGCCACTCCGAAGCGAACGCCAATGTCAAGACGAACCGAGAGAATCGTCCAGGTGGCGTCGGCAGTCACATCCTGGAAATTATAATCAATAGCTAACTGCTGCGAAATCATAATATTATGGCCAGCATGGAGAAGATTTTCGATTCCGGCCGAAACGCCCAGGCCGCTACGGTTAATCGTGCGAACCGAACCGCTGCCAATATTGCGGGACTGCGTGCGCAAACCGTCTGAGCTGATAAAAACCGCATTTTCAGGCGATGCAATCTGTTCATATTGCCTGAACTCAGAATCCGAATACGTATTGAACGCCCTTGCGGCAATCATCAATCGAACCGGTCCGGCAATGAAGTCGTTGGCAATCGTATACCTAAGCTCCGGCTGCAGTTCAAGGTATCGTAGCGTTATATCAATCATATTCTCGGTCCTGACATTCTCGACCGAGCCGGTATTGCTATTCCTTGACGGGAAGGCATTGTTATTCAGAAACGAGCCGCTCCTGTTGTTGAACACAAGCCCCACGCCCATGAAATAATCCGAGGACAATTTCTTCTCCATGAACAGCCCCTAGCCGTAATTTTGGCCGAATCCGGACGTAAACAAGCCGCAATCCTCCACGCCCTGGAAGCGGCGGAAGTAGGCGAAATAATAATTAAGCAACAGCCCAACCTTCGGATGGATAGCGAAGCTTTCCGTATTGGATTTATAGGATTCTGCTGCAATTATTGTGGTTTTCGGAAGAAAAGCGTATATTGAAATCGCTGCAATAATGATTAGTGTTTTCACTGAGATTTGTTTCATTGCCGTTTACAGGTTAGTTGATAAATAATTGATACCGTTCGCAACAGCATCGATGTTGTCATATTCCCAAAAATAACATTTTCTCAATATAACAATATTAATGATAATTATGATTAAAAAAACAGATACCGACACTATCGAATATTATTCAAGGGATGCCTCGAATTACCATGGAACGGCCGATGTGGTTTACATTCCGGAGGATCAGGCAGAGTTAATCAAGATAGTGGCAGAGCTTTCGGGCAAGAACATTCCCATTACAATCGCCGGCGGACTTACGGGCCTAACCGGCAGCGGCGTGCCGCTCTCCGGAGCCGTCATATCCACCGAAAAATTGAATCAAATCATCGAAATCGACAAAGATAATTTGTCTGTTGTATTGGAGCCTGGGGTTCGGGTATTCGAATTGCAGGCCAAATTGCATGAAATAAACTTATTCTATCCGCCGAATCCCACGGAAACCAACAGTACCATTGGGGGGAATATCTCGACCAACGCCTCGGGCTCGCGGACATTCAAATACGGAGCCACGCGGAACTTTGTTGACAGGTTAAAAGTTGTTTTGGCAAATGGAGATATATTGGATTTGAGAAGGGGAGAGGTGCTTGCCGATGGTTATGAGTTAAACGTGACTACCCTGCAGGGCAATGAATATACAATTAATTTGCCCGCAATTACAATGCCGGCAATCAAGCACGCTGCGGGCTATTATATCAAAGAAAATATGGACGCCATTGACTTGTTTATCGGCAGCGAAGGCACGTTGGGGATCATCGCCGAGGCAACCATGCGGGTTGTTGCCGAACCGGAGAAATTATTGGGCGGTATATTATTCTTTGACAATGAAACTCAAGTGTTAGAATTCGCTGACATCGTTAGAGCCAAGAGCTTGGCCAATAATAAATTTGACTATAGAAAGAACTTGGATATTTCCTTCAGGCTGATAGAATATTTCGACAGCCACTCGCTTGGTTTTATGCGTAACATCCGTAGTGATATTCCAGCCAAGGCAGTAGCTGCTTTATGGATCGAACAGGAAATGAGCCGGGAGAACGAAACCGCAATTATGGATGAACTATACAGCTTGTTAAAAGAAAAATCGCAGCTGGCCGATGAGGCATGGATTGGCGCCGACCGCAAAGCTCATCTCGATTTCCAGGATTTCAGGCACGCCCTTGCCCTTGAAGTCCATGAAAAACTTGTAACTTACGGGCAGGAGAAGATTGGCACCGACACCGCCGTGCCAAATGATTGCTTCAAAGAATATTTTGACTTTATCATAGGAAATGTGAAAAAGACCGGCCTGAAATATTTCGCCTTCGGCCATATTGGCAATTGCCACGTACATACCGACCTGTTCGTGGATAATGAATCCGAATCCCAAATTGCTCATTATTATTGCGATACTGCAATCAAAAAAGCACTTGACTTGGGCGGCACCGTGTCGGCCGAACATGGAATTGGAAAGAAAAAGAAGAAGAGCCTGGAGTTGATGTACCGATCCGAAGCGATAGAGTCGATGAAATTAATTAAATCAACATTTGATCCAAAGAATTTGCTTTGCAGGGGGAATTTATTCTAACCTGAATAACTTAAGACATTTGCTCAAAAATAAATTTTATCTACCGGAGAATGATAGAGTTAGATAGATTAGGCAGAGAAGAATATGATTCTATTTTTTAATCGCTAAGCAATCACAAAGTATCTTCGTGCTTGATAGGAATAGCTACCCTGACAATGGTAGTGTTATCCATACTTTCGATCTCGAGACTGCCCTTGTATAACTGCGTCAACCGCTTAACAATAATTAATCCAAGGCCGCTTCCCTGCTGTTCAAATATTTTTCTGTCAAATTGCATATAAGCGCCAATCTTTTTTATTTGTTCGGCAGTCATTTCCCGGCCCGTGGTTTCAACGGCTAATATATAGAAATTCTTTAGAATATATGAAGATACCATCACTTTGCTGCCGCTATCCGAAAATTTCAAGGCATTATCGGCAAGCTCACTGCATATTTTATTATAATGCTCAATATTTACCATAATTCTGCCATCAATCAGATCGAAATGGAGATCCTCTAATCTATGGTTCTTTTCGGCAGCTTCTTTGAAGCACTCAATTATGCTTTCGGCAAGAATAGTTATGACAGATTGTCTGAATATTCTGCCCTTATCATTGTCTGCCAGAATCAGCTCGAGTTCGGAGTAGAATAGATTATTGATTATCAACCTGTGCAATCTTTTGGCAGATGTGAATATAGTTTCGTGCATCTGATAGACTTCGGCGCTGTCCATCGTATCGTAATACTGCATAAGGAATTGTGATGTAGATAATATACCGTTCAGAGGTGTTCGGAGTTCATGGGGGAGGGTTGTTGCTAAATTGACGGTAAGTTCCTTTAATCTATTATCAGAAGCCGCTGCAATCTTTTTTTCCTTTTCAAAACGGGCCTCGACAGCCTGGAACAATTCGGCGGGCAGAAAGGGTTTGGTCAGAAAATCATCAGCCCCCAACTCCATGCCCTGGCGTATGTCAGAGCGTTCGGCCTTAGCTGTAAGGAATATAAAAGGCGTAGTAGAAGTTTTTGGGTTCTCGTGAACTGCTTTGATAACCCCAAAACCATCTATTTTTGGCATCATAATATCGCATAAGATTAGGTCGGGCAATAATTTAATTGCTTTTTCTATGCCTTCCTCGCCGTTGCAAGCGCTTTCAACTTCGTAGCCTGCTGATTCGAGCAACTCGACAATATTATCCAGAACAAATATTTCGTCTTCTACAACTAAGATATTTTTCATTTAACATTTCTCAACAGTAGTGTCCGGTAAAAAAAGAGAAACACTCAGAATATGTACCTGAATATTATGACTTGTCATTGCAGAACTCGTTTTAGAATCCAGTATTCACGGGCTATGTGGCCATATTGAGATGGATTCCGGGTTCCCGATAGCGGGATTACGCTGGGCTAAACAAGTCTGGAATGACACGTTTAGATATTATTTTTGCTAATTTCAAAATTGCATTCACTATAGCACAATATAGGCCAAAAAGGAGCTTATTACTTCGATTATCACAAATTGGCTGCATTTTAACCGGGCACTTGTGATTTCTTAATATTAAATTCATAGTTTAGCCAATATAAACATTATTATTAATCATTCCAATTATTACGGATATTTCAGTAAAAATACTATTAAAACTTAGTGAATAGTATAAACCCGTTGCTGCCTGTTTCACTCCCTATCCCACAGTAAAAAGCACTATCTTGTTTTAATAAATCGGGGCGCTTCTCTTCTCTAACATTAAGTCTTTCAGCTGGGAAGCCTTAATGCCGAAACGCAAATAAAATCCCCGGCTGAATCCAATCGGATACCACTGAAGCGAGAGGTCCCAGCAGTGCATGTCCTTTGTAAGGCTGATCGACGGATTGAGCAGCTCCTCCTGGATGAAATCATATTGGGCCGACGAATTTATGTTCCAGGTGGATGTCAGGCTAAAAGAAAATCTTGCAGTAAGGTTTATTCTGCTGTTGTCTTCCCTGCCAATCGTCACGGGGCGCGTATAAGCATAGGATAATCCCAAATTAACGCTCCACGGCACATTCAACGGTAAATAACCCGGAGTGCTGTCTCCAAAAATATCCGGCTCCATATATTCATCGGTATCTCTAATTCTGAATCTTTCGCCTAATGATATTGAATCTTCAGGACTGTCGGCCGGCGGTGGCAAATTTTGGTTGTCGAACGAAATGCCGTCGGATGAAAAGCTTGTGTTAACATTTAGGCTCAATCTTGTCAGCTTTGCCAGCCCACCGCCGCTTTCTATCAGGAATCTGTTTACTTTTCTAAGGCTTTCCGGTTCGCCTGTGGTTTCGTTCCGAATAATGTCCTGGTCATAAAATGTAAAAGTAGCGTTCCCGTTGAAATTAATAAACTTAATGGCAGGCGTCCTGAAACCTAAGGTTAAGTCGCTGAAGTTTAATGAGTCGGCGGCGAAATTGTATGATGTTCTGAAATTCAGTTTCATAAGTTCAACGTTCTTATCTTCAAGAGAATCGCCACGGGCAATTTTAATATCGAAACTTTGCACATCCGAATAGCTAACAGATTGGATCAAATTGCTCGGAGCGTGAGCGCCTCCGTCCTTTTCAAATACGGAGTATCTGAACTCCCTGCCATTTTCATCGGTATATGTATCATAAAAAGCTGAGTTCGAATAATCGGGCGTATAGCGGAAACTCAATGTTGGCTCCCAAGTGTGCCGAAATGCTTTTATACCTATCAGGCTTGGCTTGATGAATCCCAGCAATTGATGCTTGTCGTCAATCATTCCGAATAATCGAGTTCGGATATTTAGTCCATACGATGCCCATGCCTCTGTAAAAAAACCGCTTTCAATGCTTTCCGATACTGAAGAATCTTCAGGAACGAATCTCTTTTTGACCCGTCTAAGGTAATTATTTGCCTTAACAGAAATTGACGGGCTGACATTGAAAAATCCTAATTGAGGCGATATTGAAATATTTGGCGTATGCGAAACTAAAAATTTATCGTCAAAATCAATCGACGAATCCGCTTGCATTGTGCGTCTGGTGGATCGTCTTGCCGAGCTTGACAAGCTGAACGAAACATTCCGAAGCCAGCTGTTTGGCGATACGAAAGATTTCAGCGGGTATATATTGGGTATTCTTATGCTTGCGTTCTCACTTTGCGTATAGTCTTCGGTTATAATATTCTGCTCTCTGGTGAAGGCAAGCGAAATGCTCGACCCGTTATCAAAGCTCCTTGAATAGGATGCATTAGAACTCGCATTCTGTAGCGACCGTGTCAATTGGTTCGTCGAGGTGTTGGCATTAAAATTGGACGACAGAAAATTCAGGTTGGCCGATATTTGTTCACTCGGATTAAGCTTTTGATTATGATTAAGCCGAAGGCTCCAGTCCTGCGAATACTCCGAATCGGGGTCGTTCCTTGTTTTGCCATATTTTAGTTCCACATTGCCAGAGTGGACGTCCTTTAAAGACCAATTCGATTTATTCTTAATTATATAGCCTCCTTTGGAGTAAAAATCAGCCGTAACCTGGGTGTCGAAATAATCCGATACTGCCCAATATAGGCCAATATCTTCGAATACCACACCACGGTTCTTCGAAAAGAAAAACGATGGCACGAGCAAGCCGGACTGCCTGCCGCCCTGGGTAGGGAAGAACAGGCCGACTGGCAGATAGAAGATTGGCAAGTCCTCAACATAAAATATTAACGGATCCAGCAGCATCCTGTCGTTGGCTATCATCTTCATTTCCGGCGAGCCGAAATGGTAATGCGGGTCCGGCGAATCGCATGTGGTATAATATCCGTTCTCAACAAAAAATTCGCTCTCCGATACACGTTTGATTGTTTCGCCAAAATAGAACCCTTCGGACAATTCTGTTTCTCCAAGTTTAATAGTGCCTTTCTTGGTTTTAAAATTAAACCTGATATCTTCGCCCACATATTGTTCGCCGGCTTCATTGAATTTCGGATAGCCAAGCAAAATTCCGTTGGTATTTTTTATTCCAGAGGCATGAATGGTAGATTCCTTGAAATCAAGTTCAATCACTTCAGATTCAAGTTTCTGGTCTTTATAATCAAATTTCGCATCCCCGCGAAGCCTCATCTTCATTTCTTTCATGTCGAACCGAACAGTGTCTTTTGCGGAATATACCACCACCGAATCAATGCCGGATACTTTCTTGGTTTCTCCGATTTCATTGCTGTCGTCATTTCCCAAAGTATCAACATCAGCAATTTCCAAACCTATAGCCGACAGGGTGTCCGCAAGCAATTGCCGAGCAGAAGAATCCATCAGAAGATTTCGTTCAGGCTGCGATTTGCTGGTCATTGTTGAGGCTAATATAAAAAAAAGAAATAGAATATATATTGAAAATGTGTTAAACATTGCAGATATTTTATTAGAATCAAATTTATCAGAAAGTTTTACTGTTATCAATAATCGGTATTGTCAGGTTAGCAAACATATTTGCCCTTAATATCAACCTGAATTACTCCATTTAGTATAATATTTCGCTAATATCTAAACTGCATCCTTATTAACACAATATATGCCAAAATGAAGATAATTGCTACGATTACCAATAATCCGCTGTATTTTAACCGAACAGAAGAGATATTAGAAAAAATCAAAGCAATTAATTAAACCTATACTTTCTTACCGATGACGGCGTATTAAATGAGAACGGTTTATCAAATTTCTTTATCACTTCGATACTATTGATTTCATACTTCTGCTCTGCGTCGATTAATCGGAATTGGAATACAATCTTTTGGGCCAAAGCAAACCCGCCGATTTTGATATAATCTTTATAATACACATTTAAAATTATCTCGCCTTGCATCGATTTTCGCTGGTATTGCACTATTGCATTTTCAGAATATGAGTACAATATATACTCTACGTAATTATCGCCGATTTTGTTCACATACAAGCCTTGGCCTTCTTCAATATCTTCATCGCTAACTATGGTGTATAATCTCTCCGGCCCCGGTGGCTGGCATTTCAGGAGTTTCACCATATCATCGAATGACAGGTCAATTTTAATTGCTTCCTTCAGGCCGGCGCTGTTCGGGGTGCCTTCCATTGCAGTATTTTCGAATATATTATAGAATAAAAAATAAGTTCGGGTGGCGAATATTTTTGCTACCGTCATGCCAAAGAACGAAAAATTCATCGAAACCGAATCATTGCCTGCAATCTTGACCTTTGCTTTCGACGGTACAACCTTCGAATCGAATTCGGAGGTTACGTTTGCAATCATCAATATATTAATTAGGCCCGGATTTATACGGGGCAGCTCGACGGCCTTGTCATACTTTGTAGTTTGGCCAGTGGTTGTGCACGATACCGACATTATTGTTAGCATTGCCGTAATTATTAACAATGGCCTGATTCTCTGTTTTGGGCAATAAACTATCATAACAATTGAATTAACGGATAAATAAATAAATGTGTTCGCTGCTGTATGTTCAAAATAATAAATATTCAAGTGAAATCAACGCCTTGATTTTCGACTAAAGTTGGTATATTGCGACTTTAAGCATAATTTTGGATTAATTCGAAAATATTTTTTCAACCAAGTGCTTGCTTTGATGTGAGATTAATTGGGATGACAATATCGTGAGTTCTCTCTTTTTTGATTAGCATTACAAGCTCCCCCTTCTTGCATTAGGAGTGCTTAACGGAGGTGAAGTCTTAGTTGTGGTTTATATATATACGATAAAATAGTAGTGTCCGGTTTAATATGTGAATCATTTTAAAAGAATTCCTAATAACTATGATATGTCATTGCAGAACTCGTTTCAGAATCCAGTATTCATAGGCTATTTGCTATATTTAAGATGGATACCGGATCGGG
>JAJRTW010000052.1 GCA_024278075.1 Bacteroidota bacterium
TCAACTTCAGCACTATTTTGGAATTAGGTATTTGCTTTAAGTCTGAATCAATGTTATGCTGAATCTCAGCTGTTAGCAAGGATTTGTGTCTGCCCATTTTGCACTCCGAATATGTTAAACTATAGTACAAATATAAGCAATTATTGTCTTATATCATATAGGAAATGATATAACAAACTCCTAAATACTGCCTTCGAAGTGGGAATTTCCTTTAGAACAAGGCGCCGCCACAACGGGAAATCTCAGAATTTACCCAACCCACCCCGGTTTTCTTTTCTCAATAAAAGCATCCATACCCTCGCGGGCCTCATCACTTTTCCTCAATTCCGTTATCACATCAGCAATATAGTTATGCAGTTCGTCACTCTTATAAAGCTGAGTTTTGAATATCATTTCCTTAACTATCTGAATAGCCTGCGGGCCATTCTTCAGGATTCTATCTACTTTAGAGTCAACAAATTCATCCAATTGCTCCAAAGGCACAGCATAATTAATAAGGCCAATTCTAACGGCCTCGGCAGCGTGAACTCTTTCGCCGGTAATCAAATACTCCCTGGCCAATGTTTCGCCAATTCGGTTTACAATGAATGGCACAATTGCAGCAGGCACAATCCCCATCGCTACTTCACTAAGGCCGAACCGGAGATTCTCCTCGGCAATGACAATATCGCAGCCAAGCATCAGCCCAACGCCGCCGCCGACGGCAGGCCCGTTAACTTTTGCTATCACTGGCTTGGGATGGTTGTTTATCAGGAAAAGCAATTTAGTCAGCTTTAGCGATTCGTCATAATTACGCTGCGAAGAATTAGACTGAATATTCTTTAACCATTTCAAATCCGCACCCGAACAAAACGATGAACCTTTGCCGGTGAGAACAATGCACCTGATTTCATCAGCGCCGGCAAGTTTCTCGAATACGTCATACAGCTCTGAAACAATCGTGTTATTCAGAGCATTGCGCACATCCGGCCTGTTGAGGGTTACAACCGCAACTCTACTATCTATTCTTACTTCAATCGTTTCGTATTTGTGCATATACTTACGTTCACCTTATCAGAACAACAGGTCCAATAAATATTCAAGGACTTCAACAATAAATTCTATGATTTTTTTGAACATGACTGAATCCACAAGAGCTAATCCAAAAAAAATTACATCCTGAATACACCGAATTTCTGATCGGGTATCGGTTTATTCAAAGACATCGAAATTCCGAGGGCCAGAGCGTTGCGCGTATCAAGCGGGTCGATTATGCCATCGTCCCAGATTCTGGCCGAACTGAAATACGGCGATGATTCGCTCTCGTACTCCTTAATAACCGGCTCGCGGATAGCGGCGATTTCTTCGGCGGTCAATTTCCGTCCGTCCCGTTCGAGCTGCTGAATTTTCACCGACATCAGCACATCGGCCGCCTGTTCGCCGCCCATAACCGACACTTTTGCGTGGGGCCACATCATCAGCAAATTCGGGTGGTAGCCCCGGCCGCACATCGCATAGTTGCCGGCTCCATTGGAGCTGCCCACTATCAGTGTGAATTTCGGCACTTCGGCATTTGCCACGGCGTGCACCATCTTGGCTCCGTCGCGTGCTATCCCGCCATGTTCATACTGCTTGCCTACCATAAACCCCGTAATATTCTGCATGAATAAAAGCGGTATCTTCCTAATAGTGCAAAGCTCGATGAAATGCGCCGCCTTCAGGCTCGACTCGGAGAATATCACTCCATTATTGGCAATTATTCCAACGGGATAGCCCATAATATTTGCAAATCCGGTTATTATCGATGTGCCGTAATACTCTTTGAATTCCTGAAAACGGCTTCCATCAACAAACCGTGCGATGATTTCGCGTATATCAAACGGGGTTCTCACATTTTTCGGCATTACGCCATAAAGCTCCTCGGGGTCATAATACGGGTCTTCCGGAGCAATCCTGCCAATGTCGAACTTTGGCCGGTTGCCGAAATTTTCAGCGATGTTCCTTGCAATCTGCAGGGCATGAGCATCATTTTGTGCCATGTGGTCCGACACGCCGGATATTTTGCAGTGCACATCTGCCCCGCCAAGTTCTTCGGCAGTCACATCGGCCCCCGTTGCGGCCTTCACCAGCGGTGGCCCGCCGATGAATATCGTTGCCTGGTTTCGCACCATTACCGTTTCGTCGCTCATGGCCGGCACATAAGCCCCGCCGGCTGTGCATGAACCCATCACCACGGCTATCTGCGGAATATTATTGGCAGACAGTATCGCCTGATTATTAAATATATTGCCGAAATGATCCTTGTCGGGGAAAGTATCTTTCTGCAGAGGCAGGAAAATTCCACCGGAATCAACAAGATAAATACATGGAAGATGATTCTTGAGGGCAATTTCCTGCGCCCTTACATGTTTCTTAACAGTCATGGGGAAGTAAGTCCCGCCCTTGACTGTGGCATCATTGGCGACAATCATACATTCCCGGCCCTTCACCACGCCAATTCCCGTTACAACCCCTGCCGAGGGTGCGGCGCCGTCGTACATATCCCAACCGGCAAAAGTCGAAAGCTCCAGAAAAGGCGTATCTTTATCGCAAAGGCCTTTTATGCGGTCGCGAACAAATAATTTGCCACGCTCTAAGTGCCTTTTCCTTGCCCTTTCCGGCCCGCCTTTCTTCACTTCGGCCATTCTTTCTTTTAATTCTTTGACGATCTTCTCCGAGTGTTCTTTGTTTTCGATGAATGCCGGCGACTTTGTTGAAATTTTAGATTTGATTCGTTTCATGCAAATAGTATTAGATTTATTAAAATGCGATTTAGAGTAAGTTTTAAATATAAGGTTTCCTGAAAATAATTACTAATTTAATCTTTTATCTGTATATAATATTTTTGAGCTATTATTATTCTCTTTACAAATTCCGAGGTTGTGTGAAAATGCCGCCGATAAGTCATCGTATGTTGCGAACTACGATTAAAAAATTGTAGGGGCAGGTTCTAAACCTGCCCCAGCAGATCAATATAAATTTCATGGACGGTTTGGAACCGTCCCCTACAAATACGTCTATTTGAAAATTGGCGGGGAACACAGTTCATCGTATGTTGCAGATGATAAATAAATAGTCGAAGGGGGCAGGTTCTAAACCTGCCCCAGCAGATCAATATAAATTTCATGGACGGTTTGGAACCGTCCCCTACAAATACGTCTATTTGAAAATTGGCGGGGAACACAGTTCATTCTGAAATTATTTCAGAATCTATTGGCAAGTATTCTTTGGCTATTTGGCGGTATCAAGATGAATCCCGGATTCCCGATATCGGGATTACTTCCCAATACGGGAATTCGCAGGCTCAACAAGTCCGGAATGACAGTTTGTCTGATAAGTCTTTATTTGTTATTTAGGAATTTTATTATAAACTTGTTGTTCATTTAGATTCAACAATCATTAATTTAACAACATTATAAAGTGAGACAAAGACATGAAACCGATACATAGTTTTATTGTAACGTCAAACCTGCCCAAAAGCATTGCGAAACTCGAAGAGCTGGCCTACAATTACTGGTGGTGCTGGAATTATGAAGCCAAGGAATTGTTTATTAGAATCGACAGAAATTTATGGGAAGAAGTTAATCATAACCCGGTTTTACTGATAAACAAAGTCCCACAGGAAAAGCTCAACGAATTATCAAAGAAAACCGACTTTATTCGCTATCTTGACTTTATTTACGAGAATTACAAAAGGTATATGGACGATAAATCGTGGTACGACTCCATCGAAAACAAAAGCAAAGGCACGATTGCTTATTTCAGCCCTGAATTCGGCATCAACGAGAGCTTCCCGAATTATTCCGGCGGCCTGGGAGTGCTTGCGGGCGACCATTTGAAATCGGCAAGCGACCTGGGGCTGCCGCTTATTGCCATTGGCCTGTTGTACCAGCAGGGTTATTTCCGCCAGCACCTGGCAATGAACGGCTGGCAGAACGAATATTACCATTATAATGACTTCTTTTCGCTGCCATTGAGATTAGTGAAAGACGGAGGCGGACAGCCAATTATTATCAATGTGGATTTGCCAGCCGGCAAGGCATATGCACAGATATGGAAACTCAAAGTAGGGCGTGTGGCTTTATATCTGCTGGATACGAATATCGAAATAAACAATGTGGACGAATACCGTGAAATATCGAACACTCTTTACGGCGGCGGCAGGGATACCCGCATCCGTCAGGAAATAATGCTGGGCATCGGAGGCATGAGAGCATTAAATGCCATGGGCATAACGCCGTCGGTGGTGCATATCAACGAAGGCCATGCCGCTTTTGCACTGCTGGAACGAACAAAACAATTCATGGACAAATACCGGCTCGACTTCCGAACGGCTTCTCAGATCACGATGGTAAGCTCGGCATTCACCACCCACACGCCTGTGCCGGCGGGAAACGAGGCATTCAAACTGAACCTGTTCGATGAATACTTCTCAGAATACCATAAGTCCCTGGGGCTGTCCCATGATGAATTCATAGAAATGGGACAGCAGGCGGGATTCGATGCTGATGCGGATTTCTCCATGACCGTACTGGGCCTGAAGCTAACTACGTTCCACAATGGAGTAAGCAAGCTCCACGGCGAAGTCTCGAGGAAAATGTGGCATAAAATATGGGAATGCTTTCCGGTAAATGAAGTGCCGATAAGGGCAATTACAAACGGAGTGCATACGCAAACATGGATCGCAAGGGAATTTGCCGTACTGTTCAACAGATATTTATCCTCCGGATGGAAAACCGAAACCGATAATGCAAAGATATGGGAGGATATTGACCAAATCCCATCGGAAGAAATATGGCGGGAAAAGCAGCGAAGGCGCGTAAGGCTCGTGCTTTTTGCCAGAAGGTATTTGAAAATCCGTCAGAAAGGATACTTACCGCCGGATCAGATGCGCAAAATATAAGAACATCTCGACCCCGATGCTTTGACCATAGGGTTCGCACGCCGGTTTGCCACGTATAAAAGGGCTACTCTGCTGTTCAGCGATATGGACAGACTGTCGGGAATCCTTAAGAACCCGGACAAACCGGTTCAGATAATTCTTTCGGGCAAAGCACACCCGCACGACACCGCCGGCAAGGAAACCATTCAATCCATCATCCAAAAAGTCAGAACATACCGATTGGAACACCACATTGTATTCCTGGAAGATTACGATATGGTGATTGCAAGATTAATGGTAAAGGGTTGCGACGTATGGCTAAACAATCCCATACGCCCGTTAGAGGCAAGCGGCACAAGCGGCATGAAGGCTGCCCTGAACGGAACTCTTAACCTTAGCATATTAGACGGATGGTGGGACGAAGCATTCAATGGCAAGAACGGATTTGCTATTGGCGAGGGCGTTGAATATGACGATCACGAGGAACAAGACATTATCGAATCCGACCAACTATATGATCTGCTGGAACATGTGGTTGTAAACATGTACTATGACCGCGACGGTCAGCGATTCCCCGAGAAATGGGTCTCCTATATGAAGGAAAGCATCAAAACAATAACTCCTGAATTCTCCACTACACGTATGGTGAAGGATTATACGAATAATTTCTATTTAAAAGCTCTTGGCCGCTATGACAAATTGATTGCCGACGGCAATAGAATCCCGGGTGAATTCAGAAATTGGAAGGATAAGATCATCGGCGAATGGAAGAATATTGAAGTAATCGATGCCTCTATTAATAAGAATAATGGTGCTTATGTTGGCAAAAAGATAAATGTATCTTCGGTGGTTAATCTCGCAGGTCTAAGCCCCGAAGATGTTGATGTACAGGTTGTATTCGGAGGCGTTAATCATCATGGCGAGTTTCATTCGCCGCGAAAGGAGTCATTAAAGCATGTTAAATCGGAAGGGAAATATCATCATTACGAAGGGTCTTACAAATGCCCCGATACGGGCAAGCAGGGAATGACCGTAAGGATTCTGCCAAGCCATGAATTGCTCGGCGGCCCATCGGAGATGTACGTATGCTCATGGGCATAGGTGCTTTCATAGATGAACCGGAAGTTCTTTTTAAAGAAAGGAATTACCAAGTAGAGTCTGATCTGTTTGGTGATAATAAGCCTGTTGAAATTGGATAAACCTCAGTAATATTTTTTTTATTGGTAATCTAATTTAAATAATTTAACTTGTTAGGAATAGAAGAAGCAATGACAGATATTCTTTTACAATATATTAATGGAGTTGCTATGAAAACACGAATTACTATCCTCGCTCAGTAGTGTCCGGTTAAAAATGAGAGACGTTCCTAATTTATACCTAATAATTATGATTTGCCATTGCGGAACTCGTTTCAGAATCCAGTCTTCACGTGCTATGTGGCTATATTAAGATGGATTCCGGACGGGGTCCGGAA
>JAJRTW010000053.1 GCA_024278075.1 Bacteroidota bacterium
AGTGAGCCAGGCGAGCAGGGGGTTGTCCTACAATCTGCAAGGTATAAGAGCATAATAAATCAATTTCCTTGCACTTTCTAATTGAATATCTTTTGTAACTACTATAATAATAAACATTTAGTGCTTTTTGAGGGCAATCTATTTATTTCCGAGCTTCGTATCCAAATAAGAAATATGAGAGCTAAACAGAGGCTTTGGTAAACGTTGCTGATTTGAAGCCAGAGTTTCATTTAATTTCAGTTATCCGCTGCCAATCGTTATATGTAAGGTATAATTAATATTTCGTAAAGAATGCCGGTTGATTAACTTTAAGCCCTTCCCATTTAAGTTCCGCCTCTTGATAAAGGCAGGGGATTCGGAGGAGGTGTTTCAACTAAACAATATAGCTTTGGCATAAAGCAATCCCTGAATGATTCTTTATCATATACACTAACATATTATGATCTGGAAAAAGCTTTCATTATTTCTTCTATATTTCTGCCTGTCTGTATTCGTATTTTTTATGGGTGTGCGCCAACCTAACATCGACGGATTCGAGAAATCCCGCTATATAGACATGGTCTATGGCAAGGCGCATAAGCCTTTTGTATACAGGACTTTATTGCCATCGGCAGTAAGGGCAATCTCGTCGGCAACGCCGCTATGGGCCAAATCCGCCCTGAAATCGGCAATAGGCCAATTCTACTCCGTGGACGCTGCATTTGATAAAATGTCGTGGGACAAAAGATATTACTTCGAGTATCTCGTTGGGTTTTTCCTGATGATCCTGTCGCTTACGGGTTTTATGTATGGCCTTAGGTATTTAGTAACTGTCCTGTTCGACACTTCGCCGGTTACTGCCGGTTTGGTTCCGGCATTTGCAATATTCGGCATACCGGCACTAATCTCTTATTACATATACCCTTACGACTATTCCGGTTTGTTTCTGTTCACACTTGCTTTCGCTTTATTGGCTTCGGGAAAATGGACGCAATATTTGATGATATTCACCTTAGCCTGTATAAATAAGGAGACAGCGATATTATTGCCCCTACTTTTCGTTATTCTGAATTATGAAAAGTGGAAAGCCAATAAGCCTATATTATTAAAAAGGTTACTGGCACAATTAGCAATCTTCATCATAATTAAGTCTGCCATTACTATCATATTTTACTCCAATCCCGGCGGATTCATGGAGTTCCATCTATTTGATTACAACTTCGAGAGATTCTACAGGCCGTATTCGCTTTATTCGCTGGTAAGCTTTATTGTATTGTGCATTCTTGTTTTCTACAAATGGAAATCGAAACCAATATTCTTAAGAAAAGCTGCTTTATTGATTATTCCATTATTTTCATTAATTCTTTTTTGGGGCGTATTGGATGAAATAAGGGTATATTATGAAGTTTATCCGGTTATTGCTTTATTGATTATTCATACGATCTAGCATCTAACCGGTTTTAAATTTGAAACCAAAGCATTAGATAATGGATAATGAAATAGCATCTATATTGAAAATCCAAGGCCGGCAATCGGCTATTGACAATAGAAAATCCGAAATCGATAATTGACAAAAGATAAATGATTATATGAAAACCGGTACATACGCATTAGTCCTCCACACCCACCTGCCGTGGGTTTTGCATCATGGCACATGGCCGCATGGCTCCGACTGGCTTTGCGAAGCGGTTGCGGAATGCTACCTGCCTCTGCTGAATGTATTTAACGAATTAATGGGCGAAGGGATTTGCCCGAATGTGACGATTGACATATCCCCGGTTCTATGCGAACAGCTCGAGAACCCTGACTTCAAGGATATTTTTATCGGCTATTGCGACCAGAAAATAGAGGCCGCCAAGCAGGACAGAACGGATTTTACGGAAATGGGCTACGATCCGCACCACATCTATTTAACGGATTATTGGCAGCAGTGGTACGAACAAAGGAAACGGGAATTTACTCAAAACTATGATTCTTCAATAGTTAGAAGTCTGAAGAAATTGCAGGACAGGGGCGCTATCGAGATACTCACCTGCGGAGCCACCCACGGCTATTTCCCGCTGTTGGGCGATGACAGCAGTATAAATCTTCAGGTGAAATGCGCCGTTGAGAATTACGAAAAACACTTCGGCCGCCGCCCCAAAGGAATCTGGCTGCCGGAATGTGCCTACCGGCCTTCTTATGAGTGGCAGTCCTATATTCCGGTTCATCCCTTTAATAAGAAGAAACTAAGATCCGGCATAGAGCAGTTTCTTTCGGCACATGGCATAAGCCATTTCATCATTGACGAGCCTCTGCTTGCCCGGTCGGAGGCCATTGGCAAACTTAGAGGCGGGCAATTCATAAATGCCGATTCGTATGACTATAAATACACCAAGGGCGATTTCGATAAATCACCTCTGAAGCTGTATAATATAACGTCCAGCTCGAAAGTTGAATTCGGCACCGCTGTTGCCTTCACCCGCTTCCATGATCTGTCGATGCAGGTGTGGAGCGGCCGGATAGGATACCCGGGCGAGGCGGACTACCTTGATTTTCACAAAAAACACTTCGGCTCGATGCTGAGATATTGGCGGGTGACGGACAATAAAGCCGATATGATGTATAAAATGCTGTATCACCCCGATTGGACAGGACAGAAGATTGACCTGCAATCGAATCATTTCATTCATCACCTGGAGAACACTGCAAACTGGCACCACAAAACAACCGGCGGAAAGGCAATTATCTGCACGCCTTTCGACACCGAACTCTTCGGGCATTGGTGGTTCGAGGGGCCGGAGTTCATCAAGGCCGTAATCAAGGGCCTGCATGATTCTCCGTATATTGATATGGTTACTACTTCGCAGGAGGCAGCCGCGAACCGGCCGAAGGAGTATGTCCGTATCCCCGAAGGCTCGTGGGGCGAAAACAATAATCACGACGTTTGGATAAACGACAAGAACAAATGGACCTGGGAAGCAATTTATAATGATGAAAAAAGGCTAAAGGATATATTGGCGGCCAACCCAATCGGCGATATGTCCGATAAGTTCAGGTCAATCATCACACAGGCTTTGCGTGAATTAATGCTCGAACAGTCATCGGACTGGCAATTCCTTATTACCAACGAATCTGCGCGTGATTATGCAGAGCAGAGGTTTTCTTTTCACCACTCCGATTTTAACAAGCTATGCGATATTGCCGAGAGTTTCAAAGCTTCGGAATATATTAGCAGCCATGAGGAATCTTACCTGCTGGAAAATGCCAAGAGGAACTCCCTTTTTCCCGAATTGAATATCGAGTGGTGGCAGCGGCTGGAATTTTAAGAGCATAGCTACAGATATTGCTTAAAAGGCAAATAGCACATGAGCGATTCAAGAAAAATCCTTAAGAACATATTCTCGCTAACGGCCGCTGAGATAGCAACAAAGGGCATAGCACTGGTATTTACGATTTATCTTGCAAAGATTCTCGGCCCCGAGGGCAATGGAGTGATAGGCTTTGCCAAATATTTCGTATCTTTTTTTGTGATTGTAGGCAGCCTGGGACTGGACATCTACGGCACACGCGAAATTGCCCGCCAGCCGGACAGAATCACAAAATACGTTAATTCCATTTTCAGCATCCGCCTTATACTGTCAGCCATCCTGTATGCCATATTAATAATTGCAGTGCTTTTATTGAACAAACCAATCGAAGTAAAAGTAATCATATTAATAGCCGGAATGAATATATTTTCCAGCGGCTTGCTTTTAAATTGGGTGTTCCAGGGCCTGGAGCGGATGGAGATAATAGCTTTAAGGCAGGTTATTACAAGTGCTCTTAATCTGATTGGCATACTGGTTTTCGTAAACAGCCCCGATGATATATATCCGGCTATGATAGTGATGAGCGCAAGCATGCTAATCAATACGGCCTGGATGATTGCCTACTACATAAAGGGGCATGGCCTTATCAGGTTTGACTACGACCCGGAATTCTGGAAGAAAATCATTAAGTCTTCATATCCAATCGGACTGACTTTTATGATTGTGGTTATCTATAACGCCACCAATACTGTAATGCTCGGATTCATGCGTTCGGATTATGAAACGGGGATTTACAGTGCTGCATATAGCATCTTGATTTTTGCTCTGGTGCCCACGTCAATATTGCAGGGGGCATTTTTCCCAAAATTCTCCAGATTAAATGCAAAGGAAGAAAGGAACAGAATAGTATCGAAATTTGCACTCCTGTCATTTTTGGTTGGTGTGTTAATATCGTTTGGTTTCTTCGTCTATTCGGATTTTGTTATCAGCTTCTTTGGCAAACGATATGCAGAGACCACACATATTTTAAGTTACCTAATGGTATCGACTCTAATCGTATATGTCAGCACCACTTTCTTTTCGCCGCTGCTGGCCTGGAAAATGGAAAAGATAGTGATGTTTACAAACCTTGCCGGATTGGGGATTAATCTGCTATCCAACTTCATTCTAATACCCAAATACGGAATGTATGGAGCAGCTTTATCATCAATTTTCAGCGAATTCACCGTGCTTATAGGCTTTAGCATTATATATTTCAAGACTACGGGGGATTTATACTTAAAAAACCTTGCCATAGCCCTCGGCATCGGTGTGGTGTCATTTGCCCCTGGCTTACTAATGCTCAATGCCGGGGCCCATGCAATATTCTCGAGTATTTGCTCAATAATTATATTTATTTCCATAACTTTGCTGTTTAAAGTGATAACGATAAATGAAATTCGTGGATATTTTGCTAAATGAAGTATGATTATTTAATAGTCGGTGCCGGGTTCTCCGGCTGTGTGATTGCAGAAAGAATTGCCGGCCGGCTTGGCGGGAAAGTGCTGATCGTAGAGAAAAGGGGCCATATTGGCGGGAATTGCTATGATTATTATAATGAGCATGGGATATTAGTCCATAAGTACGGCCCGCATATTTTTCATACTGTGAATAGAAAGATATGGGATTATTTATCCGAATTTACCGAATGGCGGCCATATTTTCATCATGTACTGGCGGTTATTGACGGGAAAACAGTGCCTGTGCCGTTTAATCTTAATTCGATTTACAAGTCGTTCCCCGGGGAATATGCCGAAAAGCTCGAAAACATATTATTAGAGAAATATGGATACGGTGTTAAAATCCCGATTCTGAAGCTCAGGGAAACGGATAATCCGAAATTGAAGCTGCTTGCCGATTATATCTATGACAATGTTTTTTACGGATATACCACAAAACAGTGGGCATTGAAGCCCGAGGAACTGGACTTTTCGGTAACCTCACGAGTGCCGGTGTTCATCAGCCGCGACGACAGGTATTTCCAGGATGAATTCCAGGGCATCCCACTTGAAGGCTATACGGAATTATTCAAGAGAATGACAGCTGATGAGAATATTGATCTGATGTTGAATACTAACTATAAAGATATTAGCAGCGGAATTGAATTTGAAACGATGATCTTCACCGGCCCTATTGATTATTTCTTCGATTATATTCACGGCAAGCTGCCGTACAGGAGCCTGGAATTCGAATTCAGGAATGTCGGATCGGAAAAATTTCAGGAAACCGCTCAGGTAAATTATCCTAACGACAATGAATACACAAGGATAACCGAATTTAAGCACTTGACCGGCCAGAAGGCATCTTCAACCACTGTGGCATACGAATACCCGAAGGAATATGCCGAAGCCGTCAACGATCCCTACTATCCGATTCCAAAGGCGGGCAGCCATGAAATTTACAGCAAATACAAGGCAGAAGCCGACAAACTTGCCGGCAAAGTTTATTTCCTGGGCCGCCTGGCCGAATATAAATATTATAATATGGACCAGGCCGTGGGAGTGGCACTGAATTTGTTTGAAAAAAAAATTATTAGGGAGTAATTCTGCAAAAGGTTAGTTTATTGAATATTACAACTGTCCGGTTATAAATTAGAGCCGTTCTTAATATACTTATATATTCATGATTTGTCATTCTGAGCGGAGCGAAGAATCCAGTATTCAAAGGGTATGTGGTGGTATTTAGATGGATTCCGGATCGGTGTCCGGAATGACAAGTAATTTAATATAAATAGATAAATAGCCACGTGCTTTAGCTCGTGGAATAGAAACAAATAAACAGCCCTGAGTTTTGCTCGTGGGAATACATACTTGATATGGCAACCAAAGAAATACCCTTATGCGTCGATTTGGACGGAACGCTGATTGCAACTGACATGCTGTTGGAATCGCTGCTGCTATTGGTCAAGCAAAATCCATTATATATTGCCCTTCTCCCATTTTGGCTGCTAAAAGGAAGGGCTTTCCTGAAGCACAAAATCTTTGAACTTGTCGAACCGGACATCGAATACCTTCCGTACAATAAAAAATTAATCGAATACATTAATAAAGAGAAATCTGCGGGCAGGGAAATTGTGCTGTCAACCGCCACCAATCAGAGAATTGCCGATAAAATCAATGAGCATTTGGGATTATTCGATAAAGTATTCGGCAGCAGCGAAACGATGAATTTAAAGGGGAATAACAAGCGGCATTATCTCGTGGAATTATTCGGCGAAAAAGGCTACGACTACGCCGGCGACAGCCAAGCCGACATGGCCGTATGGGATTCTGCCAACGCCTGCATCATGGTGAATCCTTCCAAAAGCCTGCTCCGCCAGGCCGAAAGCAAATATAAAGTAATAGAAGTATTTCAATCAGCCAAAAATCCATTGAAAATTATCGCCAGGGAAATCCGGGTCTATCAATGGGTAAAGAATTTACTGATATTTTTGCCATTCATTATGGCACATAAATTAGGCGACCCCGGCATTATTACGAATTCGATATATGCTTTCTTCGCCTTTTGCTTCACGGCATCGTCGATCTACATATATAACGACCTGATCGACCTAAAGTCCGACAGGATGCACCCCCGCAAGAGATTCCGCCCCATAGCTTCGGGCGGCCTGTCCATCGCAGCGGGGCTAATCCTTGCTCCGATACTGCTTTTTCTTGGGATTGCAATAGGCGCCTGTTTCCTGAGCAGCAGCTTCCTTCTTACATTATTATTCTATTTATTCGTAACGACGGCATATTCATTCCTGCTGAAGAGAATCGTAATACTGGACATCATCGTATTGGCCAGCCTGTATACGATACGGCTATTGGCCGGGGCTAATGCCGCTCATGTCCCCGCATCGCCCTGGATGCTCGGCTTTTCGATGTTCATCTTCCTTAGTCTTGCTATGGTAAAAAGATATACCGAATTGCTATCCCTTAGGAAATTAAATAAAACCACAACCACCGGCAGGGGCTACCACGTGGAAGACATCAACTTACTTCTCGCTATCGGCCCGGCCAGCGGCTATTTGTCGGTATTAATTTTCGCCTTATATGTCAACAGCAAGGAGATGATACAGCTATATGACAACCCGGGTTTTCTTTGGATGGTTGCACCGCTTTTATTATTTTGGATTACAAGAATCTGGCTGCTGGCAAACAGAGGCGAAATGCACGACGACCCGATTGTCTTCACCGGTAAAGACCCTGTTTCATACGTTGTCGGTGCCATGATTGCGCTATTAGTGTTCGGAGCGGCAATATGATAGAAGGCGATAGCAGGGAAGGCAATAGTAAGGAAGGCAATAGTAAGGAAGGCAATAGTAAGGAAGGCAATAGTAAGGAAGGCAATAGTAAGGAAGGCAATAGTAAGGAAGGCAATAGTAAGGAAGGCAATAGTAAGGAAGGC
>JAJRTW010000054.1 GCA_024278075.1 Bacteroidota bacterium
CTCAAAAAGTATCAACTAATCATAATTAAGGTAGTTATAAAAGATATCCAACAACAAAGTGCAAGGCATACAATTTATTATGCTCGAAAACCTTGCAGAAAGTATGACAACCCCCTGCTCGCCTGGCTCACTTCCCACTTTTTTAAGGGGGAATCTAAGTTATTGTAATTTCAACTATTTCCCCCTTAATAAAGGGGGATTTAGGGGGTTGTTTTTTCCTTAATATTGCAAGCGTACTCATAATTATATCTCAGTCAACTTTTTGAGTTTAACCTAATTATCAATTATACTTATTATGCATAGGACTGTTATGCATCAGGACTGTTATGCATCAGGACTGTTATGCATCAGGACTGGAAGTCTGGACATTAGGATAAACATAGTGCAACAGAGCGATTTTTTCCTATTCCACCACGAAGAACGAACGGAATCTCTTCCTCAATTTCAGGGCAGTAGTCTCAGCCTTGTCCAGCGTCGGGAAGCCCCAAATCTTGACGCGGTAGATTGGAATATTATTTTGCAGATAGCGTTCATAATAGCTTTTATACCCTCTTTTTTCCCATCTTTCCACATAGTTCATAGCCTCTTCCTCGGTCCAAACTCTGCGGGCAATTATTTCGAAAGGCAGCAGGTCCGGAGAAAGCCATCGCAGTTCTACGCGGCGGTTGTAATATTGCTGCCATTCGGCCTGTTGCAGGTAATAAATGGGTTTGTTGCTTCCTTCCCCGCGAATTCTTACCCTGTCGGCGGCGACCCCCTGAGATACAAGTATATCTTTAACAGATAATGCCCTTGCATAAGAAAGCTCAAGGTTCTCGTCGTTGCTTCCTTCAATCGAGCTATGGCCGATAAGTTCAATGGAAAAATCGGGATTGTCGTTCAGAACCAGCGCCAGCGACGAAATCGTTTCCAAAAATTCTTCGCCGACCTTAGTGTTTTTATTGTCAAATGCTGCAAGTGCCTGATATCTGGCATACTGAGGCTGTGGAGTAAGTATAAGCCGGAAAGCATCACTCATTCTTGCACTTCCGGCATCAAACGTTATTTCCGATTTCAGTTTGTCGCATTCGTCGATATTAATCGAACTAAGCGGGAGGTCGAACTCGTAATATGCTTTCTGAGCAAAAGTAATCTCATGAAGGATATCCTTTACCTGAGAAATTTCATCGGTGGATATGCTATAGAACTTCCCGCCGGATATGGCCGCAAGATACTTCAGCGAATAACTGTCTATGTCATTGCCGACGCCAATAATATATATCGGAATGCTATAAGACTTTGCTGCATTGGCCACATCGCTCGATTCAAATATTATAGAAGAATTATCCGAACTAAATGTTATAAGCACCATAAATTTAGTATTATCATTCGCTTCGGATGACATCTCAACTAAAGTTTTGTATGCTGCTTTATTAAAAGCATTCAATCCATGTGGAGCGGGAAGTTCCATGCCAGATAGGTCATCACCAGCCAACTCGGCATTTTTCATAGGAACGACATTATGCAGCTTCTGGTCGAAATAAGAGAACATGAAATTATCGCGGGCCGACAAAGATTTCTGGTATTCTCTTACGTATTCAATAATAGGATAGTTGTATTCCGCCGAAGCCGAATTATCCAATGCAATTGCCACGTCAAGATTCGGATAGCCGGGTTTGTATTGATTTTCCGTAAAGTTATCTATCTTTTCGCTAATAACTCCCATGGTACAATAGTGCTGCCCCGACCATTTAACATTGCCAGAATCCCTTGAATACCCCGGCAGATAGTTCCCGAATTCGTCCAATATCAAAGCACGTACTCTGCATGTTTCCTTATTCGAATCATCAATAGATGTTTTCATTACCTTTATACGCGAAGGAGAAAATATCTTCGAATCGGATAATATTCCTTTGAAATATTTTGACTCTTTATAAGAAGGCGAGTACTTGCCCGCCTTTGGCTGCTGGAAAGCAAAATTTAACTTTTTCACTTTTTTCGGCACATAAACACGCCATACATTGGAAGTCGTATCATCATCTGATATGATAGAGAAAAAATATTTTTTCGACTTTTTCGGTCGGACGATTACACTGTCCAATGGCTGGAACTCATCTTCTATGCCGCCGATAAGCACTTTATCAGCGTTTAAAAAATGCCAGTTAATCAAAGCCTTGCCGTCATGGCCGGTTTCCGAAAAACCTTCGAAAATATCCTTAGCCGGTGGCGGCGGCGAAGACGAACAGGACGTCAGAGTGGAAACGCAAACCATCAGTGCCGCTAAGCTAAGCAGTGTATATCTTTGTTTTAGGTTAGTCATAAGATTGGATTTGGTAGATTTGAACAATTCAACAATACATAATAGCAAAGTTCTCAAAATATTTCAAGTTATTTATCTATTTCTCTTATATTCTTATACTTTGTTAATGTATATATCGGTAGATCAGGGCAGATCACGAACCTGACCCTCAAGTTAATCACATTTGAAAAAAATCCTCAAATCTTATTAAAAAGAAATCCACCACTATCGGATGAATCAATCATTATCTTATCACCGGCGGCAAATTCACCGCTAAGAATTTTCATTGCCAGCGGGTCGGAGATATGTTTCTGAATAGCCCTCTTCAACGGGCGGGCGCCATAATGAGTGTCAAATCCCAAATCCGAAATCCAGTCGATAGCAGCATCGCTTATGTCAATTTCAATGCCGCCGGATTCCATCTTACGGCGTAATTCATTGAACTGCAGGCTGGCTATCTGCCGGATTTCCTTGAGCAGTAACGGCTTGAACAGAATTATTTCATCAATCCTGTTGAGAAATTCCGGACGCATCGTCTGCCTGAGTAAATTAAGAATCTGCACCTTAACTTTAGATAGCAATGATTCGCGGTTCTCTTCGGTCAGGCCGGCTGTTTCAGCTAATGCAGTTGTTTGCTCCCGGATAAGTTCAGTGCCAAGATTCGACGTCATAATAATAACGGTATTCTTAAAATTGACAGTCCTGCCTTTCCCGTCTGTCAGCCGGCCGTCATCCAGCAATTGAAGCAAAATATTAAGCACCTCGGCGCTTGCCTTCTCGATTTCATCCAGCAAAACGACCGAATACGGTTTCTGCCGGACAGCTTCGGTCAGCTGGCCGCCTTCTTCGTAGCCAACATAGCCCGGAGGCGCGCCAATCAGCCTGCTAACGGAAAATTTCTCCATATACTCACTCATATCAATCCGAATCAGCGCATTGTCATCATCAAAAAGGAATTCGGCAAGCGCCCGGGCCAATTCGGTTTTGCCCACACCGCTTGTGCCAATAAAAATAAACGACCCAACGGGCCTGTTCTCATCCTGAAGCCCTGCCCGCGACCGCCGGATAGCATTTGCAACCGACGAAACAGCATGCTCCTGGCCAATCAGCCGCCTGTGAATACGCTGCTCCATTTTCACCAACTTCATCCGCTCGGATTAGAGCATCTTCTGAACAGGAATGCCCGTCCATTTCGCCACCACCTCGGCTATATCTTCGGGCTGGACCTCTTCTTTCAGCATTTTCCCTTCGCTCTGGAGCTCGTTCAATTTCTCATTCGCTTCTTTCAGCTTATGCTCCAGCTCGTGCAGAACACCATAGCGAATTTCCGCAACTTTCTCCAGGCTGCCATCCAGTTCCAGGTTGTCGGCAAGGATTTTTTGCTCTTCAATCTGAGCCTTGTAATTCCTGATACGCTCGATCAGCTTTTTCTCTTTGAACCAATGGCCTTTCAATTCGGCAAGTGTCTCGTTCAATTCCTTTAGTTCTGAGTCAATTTCGGCCAGTCTCGCCCGTGTGGATTCCTTATGTTCAATTTCCTGCATTTGATTGTTTTTCTATGAGAATAATAATTTATGGTTTAACATCTAATATAACGGTAAGCAAAAGCATTTATTTGGGTGTTGATAATTAAGAATATTCCCTGCCGACGGAATGCCAATCCCAAATGACAGGAATATAGTCAGAACGGTTCTCATTTATGGCCGTACACTTCTGATACTATTCTTATTGAGGATTACAATATCTGAGACTTTTTCCCGGTTCATGTGTCATGTATATATACCATTCCACAAATTTGGTAATTATTATTTTGGTAATTATTATGAAAAATGTTCTGTTAATAGCTTTTCTAACAATCTATTCGATTATTCCGATCTCCGCCCAGACAATCACATTCTCGGCCACAGACAATATAACCGCCGAGCCTGTAGAGCTTGACAGCATCAGGGTTTTCAGCAATGATTTCCGGTTCGACACAACGCTGGTTGGCGTTAACGTGCTGGACTTTTCACCAAGTACGGGAGTGGAGAACCAGGAAGAACCTATTGGCGGTATGCAGGTTTCCCGATGCCGTCCGAATGCCTTCGAAAGCGTGACGGAGTTTGATGTTGCTATTCGGCAAGGAGGCAATGTTGGGATAATCGTATCGGATGCCCAGGGTAATAAGGCAGCGGGTTTTAACGATAATCTCCCGCCCGATATTTATTCCTTCCGGTTCAACGGCTCGTGCCTGGCGCCGGGCCTGTATTTCATCTCGATCACCGGCGGCACAAGCAGCCAGACAATCAAAGCGATGAAGTATGGCGACTCTTATGGAGATAATTGCTCGATTGAGCTATCAGGCCGGAGCAATTCGCTTGTTCCAGATGAATCCATCCCAACGGAATATACCAACTCATATAAGGACAGGTACACATTTATTATCTATGCTAAAAGTTATTTTCCAGATAAGAAGGAGAATATGGAGGTATGGGATGGAAAAGAGTATAGGTTTGGGCTGGAGCCTTTGTCGAAGTGGAAGTTTTCACAATTAATAATTAGAGTTGATATTAGTAAAGTTGAGTATGACTGGGAGTATCAAACAAATTCTAGTGGTGGATATAAAGATAATGGCATTAAAGAAGGTACGTTCTACTTAAATGACACTATAAATTTAAATTTTGTTAAAACAATGGAATATTCAATTGAAAATCATTCTATAGGTGATTCCATTGTGTTGCAAAATAGATTTAGTAGTAATAATAGTGCATGCCCAACATTAGATTACAATTTAGCTTTCAATTTCAGATTTTTCATAAATCTTGAATATTCTAAATTGGAAGATGTCAGAATCATTTATAGCAGTTCTCGCCATCGTTCCTTAAATTCTATTTACATTCAAGATAATAAAGGATTCGAAATAGAATTGAAAGAAATGAGTCTGATGATAAATAATGATGGTTCTATGTTTGCAGAAGTGCATAGTAACGAAGCTCAATTCAATGAACTAATTACATGGATCAATTTATGTAGGGAGTATTTTAAGAGTACTCCAAATAAACATATCGATACTTGGGATTTCAGAAAAGTTCTGGACTATGGGGCTAACTCCTACATCGAAATCGAGTTGATACCGTGATGGGAATGAAATTAATTGTTAGATTATCAAATGTCAATATCCTGGGGCAAGCCTACCCTCATAAAATAGCGAGCAAAAGCTTGGGATAAATGTTCCCGGTATGGCGGTAACAGACGAACTCTATATGGTTGTTTTGTTATGTAGTCTGTCAAAAATGAGTATTGCACTCCGTAAACATTGGCAAAATCCACAACAAGAAAATCGGTTTGATGACTACTGGTATCTATTTTATTAAGTAGATGATAGCTTGTTAAGTGACCTTTTTTTAAATCTTCTTTTCTTCTTTTTCTCGCTCTTTTCGATTGTTGATCCGTGGGCAATTCATCAAAGAAGATTGATAAGGGTTTATAGGGACATACTAAAACAATCTGAGCTTTACCATTCAGCAAATCGCATGATTGAGAAAGTATTATTGAATCTATAAGTCTAACTTCAACTTCTTTAATTTCACCATTTTCTTCGAGTTTCATTGGCGGGATGATAATGGGGCAATTTTGAACAAAATCACCTTGCTGGAGCATTTCATCTTTATCTATGAGTTTATACCAAGGATAATCCATATCAATCAAGAACCGGGCGTGGTGAGAATTTTGAAATTGATTTGATTCTTACTTTTACGCTAAAAGATTTTTTTATGTGTAATGGTGATATGATGTCATAGGCACTATCATATTCCGGCTCTTCTTCCCTTGCAAATTCGCTAACATCTTTAAATAGTGACGTATTGCTGAAATCCTTAACTTTCAAATAATTAAAAAAGTTTGAACTAATATCACGAGCAATAAATTCAATATTGGGTTTTGAAACTGTTGTACTTGTATCATTAACAGGAATATCTAAAGCTATTAACATAGTGTTCACTTAAAAGATTTAAACAATTCACCTTTAGTCATCGTTTTAAATAAATCACTTAACAATACATGAGATTCATCAAGCCATTTTAATATTGATTTGGATTCAGGGGCGAATTCTACGCCATCAACCCTTGTGTGCATAACCAAACCCTCTTCCTTTTCACTGTTCATACCGGAATTAACCGTTACTGAAACTTTCCCTAACGCATCATCAAAAACATAACCGAAATTAAACCCTGAAGGCTTGCCATTCTTATGGAACTTTTGCTTAATATTTATACCAAGATTTTCAATAAATTCAATGATATTGTCACTTTCAAAGTCAAACTTGAAGAAGTCGATAAATATTAGATGAGGAATAAACCTTTCAGCTTGCGGATTAAACTTGTCAACGAAAGTATTGATCAATTCCTCTGACCATAAAAAATACTCCTTCCAGAAGTAACTATTATCATTAGTATTTAGAGTTAACACCCCAGGGCCAACCTGAAACAATGGATAATCATTCTCAGATTTTCGGAATCTATGAACAGGTTGATTAATAAGCATATCAGGTGGGACAATAGGTGGAACCAATGATTCCCTAATCGGATATGTATCCTTGAGAGCAGAATATAAGTCTCCGTCGAGGTAACGGCATTTTTCTAAATCATCTTGATTCGAAACTTTCCACCTAAGCTCGAAAATAACTTCTAATAAGGGGGCGTTGGGTAATCTACTCATATAGTTTGATACGTAAATATACCAGAAAAGTTGTAGAATTATTAAGAATATGAAGTATTGTGAATCAAATATAACTACAAAATCGAAATGAATCAAGAAAACAATTACAAAAAGCCGAAGTCATTCCGGCTCCGGCTAATTCTCGAATAATAATTAAGATATAAAAAACTGATGCAATCAGGAACTGATAATACATCAGTGTTCAAACAAAGAAGCGCCGAGGAATTCGCGGTTCAACTTTGCGATGAATCGCACCGATACTTCCTTCGGGCAGGACGCTTCGCATTCGTAATGGTTGGTGCAGGCGCCGAATCCTTCGGCATCCATTTTATTGACCATGGCCAATGCGCGTTTTTGGCGTTCCGGCTGGCCCTGCGGCAAAAGAGCAAACTGGCTTACCTTCGCCGAAACAAATAGCATCGCCGCACCATTGGGACACGCTGCCACGCACGCTCCGCAGCCGATGCAGGCCGCAGCGTCCATTGCAAGTTCGGCATTAATCTTGGAAATGGGCAGAGCGTTGGCGTCCTGGGCCGCACCGGTATGAATGCTGATAAAACCGCCTGCCTGCATTATCCGCTCGAACGGCGAACGGTCAACCACAAGGTCTTTGATCACCGGAAATGCCTTCGCCCTGAACGGTTCGATGAATATCTCCTCTCCGTCGGTGAACTTGCGCATGTGAAGTTGGCAGGTGGTGGTGGCCTTTTCATGGCCGTGCGGCCTTCCGTTGATTGTTAGCGAGCAGGTGCCGCATATTCCTTCGCGGCAGTCGTGGTCGAATGTGACGGGTTCTTTGTCTTGGAGTATGAGGTCTTCGTTCAATACATCTAACATTTCGAGGAAGGACATATCTTCGGATACGTCGTCGGCGATATGGGTTTCGAGGATGCCTTTGTCATTTGCGTCCTTTTGTCTCCAGATATGCAATGTTAATTTCATTATTTATAACTCCTTACGGCAAGTTTCACATTCTCGAATTCCAGTTCCTCGCGGTGGCGGAGAGGTTTGTTGCCAACGCCTTTATATTCCCAAGCCGCAACGTGTGAGAATTTCTCGTCGTCACGCAAAGCCTCGCCATCTTCGGTCTGGTGTTCCTCGCGGAAATGAGCTCCGCAGGACTCCTCGCGTTCGAGTGCATCCCAAGCCATTATCTCGGCAAACTCAAGGAAGTCGGCCACACGCCCGGCCTTTTCGATCACCATGTTCATATCTTCGCTTCTGCCCGTTACCTTCAGGTTATCCCAGAATTCTTCACGGATGGCAGGTATCTTCTCAAGCATTTTCCTCAATCCTGCTTCGTTGCGCCCCATGCCCACATTATCCCAGACAAGTTGTCCCAATTCGCGATGGAATGAAGTGGGTGTCCTCTTGCCGTTAATGGATAGAAATTTGTTGATTTTTTCTTTTACTTCCTGCTCGGCTTTTTTGAATTCGGGATGGTCTGTGCCAGCCTTATCGAGCTTGCCCTGTGCAAGATAATTTGCAATAGTGTATGGAATAACGAAGTATCCGTCGGCCAGGCCCTGCATCAATGCGCTTGCGCCGAGGCGGTTGGCTCCGTGGTCGGAGAAGTTGGCCTCGCCGAGAACGTGAAGCCCGGGGATTGTGCTCATCAGATTATAGTCAACCCACAGGCCGCCCATTGTATAATGCGAAGCAGGATATATTTGCATCGGTGTCGAATACGGATCATCGCCTGTAATACGTTCGTACATTTCGAACAAATTGCCATAGCGTTCTTCGATAGTCTCTTTGCCAAGGCGGCCGATTGCATCTTCGAAATCGAGGTAAACGCCATATCCTGTTACCGATACGCCCCGGCCTTCGTCGCATACTTCCTGGGCCGAGCGCGATGAAATATCCCTCGGCGATAGATTGCCAAAGCTGGGGTATTTTCTTTCTAAGAAATAATCTCTTTCATTTTCGGGAATCTGATTCGGGGGGCGATTGTCCCCTTTCTTCATCGGCACCCAGATTCTGCCGTCATTGCGAAGTGATTCGGACATCAAAGTCAATTTGGACTGATGGTCGCCGCTGACCGGAATGCAGGTAGGGTGAATCTGCGTATAGCAGGGATTGGCAAACAGCGCCCCTTTCTTATAGGCCCTGAACGCAGCGGTTACATTACATGCCTGGGCGTTAGTTGATAAGAAGAACACATTCCCGTATCCGCCGGTGGCAAGGCAGATCGCATCGGCTTCGAATGATTCAATTTTGCCATTTGTCAAATCGCGTGTGACAATGCCACGGGCCACGCCGTCGATAAGGACTATGTCCATCATTTCCTTGCGGTTGTGCATTTCTACCTTGCCGGCGCCTATCATCCTCGACAAAGCCGAATAAGCACCAAGCAAAAGCTGCTGGCCAGTCTGCCCGCGGGCGTAAAAGGTTCTTGCCACCTGCGCCCCGCCGAAGGACCTGTTGGCTAACAATCCGCCGTAGTCCCTTGCGAACGGAACGCCCTGGGCGACGCATTGGTCGATGATATTGGTGCTGACCTGTGCCAGCCTGTAAACATTTGCTTCCCTCGAACGGAAGTCGCCGCCCTTAATTGTGTCATAGAAAAGTCGCCAGATACTATCGCCGTCGTTCTGGTAATTCTTTGCTGAGTTGATACCGCCCTGGGCCGAAATCGAATGCGCCCGCCGAGGCGAATCATTATAGGTAAATGCTTTCACATTATACCCTAATTCGGCAAACGAAGCCGCAGCCGCACCGCCGGCAAGGCCGGTACCAACTACGATAATCGAATATTTCCTCTTATTAGCCGGATTGATAAGCTTCATCTCAAAGCGGTGCTTGTCCCACTTGTCCTTCAGAGGCCCCGACGGGATTCCTGATTCTAATCTCATAACCCACCTCCTACTATTCCTAACATTATTGTTAATGGCATCAATATATACCCCGTTGCAACGATAAATGCAAATATACGGCTGAACCTGACGATCACCGGAGTCAGCCTCGGCCCGGCTATGCTGAGCGTCTGGAACATACTCTGAACGCTGTGGTTCAGGTGCATCGCCAGGAAAATCACACCGACAATATAAATAAGCGAAACCGGCACACTCCTAAACCCGGCGATTACCATATAATAAGCATCCTGCCGCTCGAATATGCCAAGCGGACCATATCTTTCAACATGCCCGTAAATCGAAGAATCGGCCACGCCCGCGGTGAAGTGTAAAAGATGATAAACAAGAAACAAAAAGATCGCTATACCGCCATAAATCATCGTCCGCGACGATAAAGTCGACCGCACATAGGCCTTCACCTGATACTTGGCCGGCTTTGTCGATTTATTAAGGAAATAAAGCCGGATCGCAGTAATAATATGCAGAATAAGGCAGATAAAAAGGAAAATTCTCACCAGCCAAAGCAGCTCTCCGAGGCTTTGCAGGAAATGGGCATAAGTATTGAACACCTCCCTGCCGATAAGTATCTGCAGGTTGCCAACCATATGCCCGAATACGAACAAAACCAGTATTACCCCGGTGCCGGCCATCACTATTTTACTCAGGATGGTGGATTTGAGGTAGCTAAATAGTCCCATAGTTTAACTTTTAATTTGTGAAAAAATCCCGACAATTATATTATTGATTAACCTACTGTTTTTTATTGCTGATTAACCTGCTATTAATATTAAGTACATCGTTTAGATGCGGCTAAATTCGTATTTCAAAGCTTCACGGCGAGTTTTTAAATGGATATGGAATCTCATGTGATGAATAAATTCTGTGCATTATTATTCATTATTATTCAATAACTATAATGGCCGTTCTTTTCGATTGAATTATCATTCTAATCTTCGAATTGGCAATATCAACTTACAAAAAAGAAGTAATATATTCAACCAATTATTATATACTGTAACTCCACTTGTTGAGATGGCAAAATCCCGTTTTATCCGGAAGAGTGGGTTAAGGAATTCTGAAAATCGTTTCGAAGATATTTTGAGATAAATACAAAAATATGTAAATTGCGATTAATAAGCATCTACGGGATTAATATGTATTATGCATACAAACGAGTATCCCATAATGCAAGGAAATATCATTGTGCAAGTGAAAAGTTGCTGGATGATTAAATATGCAACAAAAGAGTTATTTTATGAAAAAGCTTAATATTTATAATTATAAATGCTTAGAAAAAGTTGAAATGTCAGGCTTGACAAGGGTAAATCTTTTTACAGGGAGAAACAACACCGGAAAATCAACTATTTTGGAAGCTCTGTCTTTATTTGCAGCAAAAGGCAGCATGGGGTGGATTTTTCAGCTTTTGGACAGCAGGGGCGAATTTAATAAATACGACGATGAAGATGCAAATTTTGAAACAAATTTAGAATTAATATCGACATTTTTTAGTAATCGAATCGTTGGATTTACCAAAAGCGATAAAATCTCTATAAATTCGGATGTTGAGACCTTTTCAATGCGGTTTGTAAAATTCGTTGAAGAGGATGTTGTTGAAAAGGATGAATCCGGAAATGAAAAAATAGTTGGAAAGAGAAGGAATTTCAACTATGAATTATTTGACGATGTTTCTTATGGCCTTGAATTAAAAGAGGGTTCAAATACTAATATTCTTCATTTGGATAGACGTTTATTCGGAAGAAGGCCTCCTACATTTGAAACTTATAAATTTCATTTAATAAATGCCAAGGGAGATGATATTCAAAATAGTGCATCTCTTTGGGATGAAATAACACTTTCTGACAAAGAAGATTTAGTAATTGAAGCTTTGAAAATTGTTGAGCCAAGTATAGACCGCTTGTCTTTTGTAGGTGAAAATACTTTTAGAGGTTCAAGATCAAGATCAAGATATCCAATAGTCAAATTAAGTACAGCGTCAAACCTGTATCCCTTGAAAGCAATGGGTGACGGGATAAATAGGATATTGAATATAACATTAGCCCTTGTTAATTCGGATAATGGGTTTTTATTAATTGATGAATTTGAGAATGGCTTGCATTATTCAATTCAGGAGCAAATGTGGGAAATAATATTTGAAATATCAAATCGATTAAATATTCAAGTATTTGCAACTACTCATAGCAATGACAGTATAAATTCTTTCGCGAAAGTATTAGAAAAGGGAAGCAATTTAGATGGAAGTTTGTATCGTCTTGATAGAAAGGAAGGGGAAATTAAAGCACATCTATTTTCTAAGGAAGAAATTACCGAAGCTTCACGTCAACATATAAACTTGCGTTAATACTTATGAATCAGGTACTATTAGTAGAGGGTAGAGATGACTTGTTCGTTTTTACTAATATTTTTGAAAAGCACAAGGTAAATGAATCTTTTAAGATTATTGACAAAGAGGGTGTTGACAATATATTGAAGGGGTTGCCAATTTATGCGAAAAGTGACCTTGCTACGATTGGAATTATTATTGATGCTGATTCCGGTATTTTACAGAAATGGAGAAGATTGAAATCTGTTTTATCGGAAATAGGATATGTTGTTCCGAACAAACCGTTAGATGGCGGAACAATTATTCGAGATGAAAACTTGCCGGTATTCGGAGTATGGATCATGCCTGATAATAATGAAAATGGCATGTTGGAGGATTTTGTAAAGTATCTAATACCAAGTAGTGATAAGATAATGCCTTTTATAGAGGAGACATTAGATTTATTAGAATCCAAGAAAATAAATAAATATAAGCCTATTCATAAATCTAAAGCGAGCATTCACACATGGCTTGCATGGCAGAAAACACCAGGCACACCAATGGGATTGGCAATAAATAAAACTTATTTGGATACGAATCAAAAGTTATGCAAGTCTTTTGTGGATTGGATAAATAAATTTTATAATGGATGCGCTAAAGAAAGATAAAATGCAAGCGAATTGAAAGTGAAGTATCGAACAATAAATAGTAGATCACCGTTTTACGTGGTTGCGACTTTCAACTTATCCACAGCTTCAAACTTTGGATAAGTTGGGCAAGCATTATCCCCAGCCCTCATCACCCGATTTATCAGAATTCCGTAATTCAACTGATTGTTTTGCTGTGCTGAAATTCCGTAGATTGCGTATGCATTCGGTTTATTCGTTTCCGGCAAGATTAATCATTACCGAAATTATTTCTATCGTTCTCGATATTAATTCCGATTGTTAATAAGAATAGCTTTTATTTTTATTCAAAATACTATATTTTGCTGTATTCTGAATTATGGAATATTCAAAAAAGTAAATAGTATTGCCAAAGCGGCTAATGGCATAGAGGTTAAGGATGAATTTCAAGTTCGCAGATACTGACATTAAGAAGATTTCGGATATATTGAGCTGCCCACCGAAGCAGTTTGGCAGCGGATGGTCGTGGCAGATGAAGAATACGGAAACCGGCCAGGGTCTTGTCTTTTCGATATATAACGAAGTCGGCCTGGGCGGCGGAAAAACGGGCGTATTGGTATCGGTGCAGACTCAGCACGGCTATTTCGAGCTGCACGATTGCAACGGATATTTGATTTTCGAGCCGGATGAAGTTATTTTCCTGAGTGCAACGGGCGATAAAGTATCGAGCATGAGCATCGGGCGTTCGGCCACCTGTTCTCTATATTCGAATATCAGCCGCGATATATTGAATGCGGATTTTGCTGCGCTCGACCCGGCGGTACTGCTTTCGGCCATGCAATTGTCAATCACCGAAAGCGTTTTGCCGGTTGAATAATTACATGTAATTACCATTATCTTATAGAATATAAGTTCTTCCACACTTCGAATTATGGGAATAAATATCAATATTTATAATTCAAGTTCATTGAAACATCTGCCGAAAAGCAAGACAAAGAGGGTAATCGAAAATGTTTTAGGCGGCGAAGGTATTGAGGATGCGGAAATAAGCCTTATTTTTGCAGGCAACAGCCTTATCCGCAAACTTAATAAAGATTATTTACAACATGACTGCACCACGGACGTTATTGCGTTCGCACTTGAAGAAAATGAGATAGAGCATGAAGCTATAATAAACATTGATGGCGAAATATATATCGGCGTTGAAGTGGCCAAACGGCAGGCGGAAGAATATTCGGTTTCTTTGGCTTGCGAGATTAAAAGGCTGGCTGCCCACGGCACATTGCATCTGGCAGGATATGACGATTCGACCGCAGAGCTAAGAGAGCAAATGAGGCAGTTGGAAGATAAATATATAAAATAATATTAGTTGAAAATTCTATCTATATAACAACATATAGTTATTAAAGCAACCTGCGTTAAATTATGTTTGAAAGAATTATCGAAATAATTGTTTACGTTATATCGGAATTGAAGCAAAATAAGCACATTTCTGATATTGACGTAGACCAGCTGCACGAACTTGGGTATACCAATTCGGAGATTTCAACTGCATTCAGCTGGCTTGTCGACCGCATGGAATTCTCCGATCAGATGTTTCTGAAGGACGAAACGACAAGCGACGATTCATTCCGTATCCTTCACGAAGCCGAAAGGGAACTCTTTACTCAAGAGGCCGTTGGCGAGCTTATTCAGCTGCATTCTCTGGGGATTTTGACTAACGAGCATATCGAAAGCCTTATCGAGCGGGCATTGATTACCGGTATGGACAGAATTGACAGTAGCGGATTGAAGTCGTTTGTTGCCGGCATGATATTTAACGCTCATCCATCGGCCAAGTCGGGCAACAGAATACTCCTAAGGGGCAACGACACGATACATTAGATTGCAGGCTTTCGGCAAGTGTCTCCGTATAATGTATTAGTGTATAATAAAAATGGTCCAGTAGCTCAGTTGGATAGAGCACAAGTTTCCTAAACTTGGGGCCGCAGGTTCGAATCCTGCCTGGATCACACCGCTGTAATCGTATAATCTTATATTAATCATTTGCTTATGCGAATATGTTTTAGAAGTCATCAATATCTCAAATAATAATATTTTCTGCCATTACTATCCGGCAAAAACAGCAACTGAATAGCCCGAGTAATAGTTATCAACTACGTTTTGCCCTATATTGTGCTGTTATTGATACAATTATGAAATTATCTATTAAATCATAACTAACAGTCACCCTGAGTAGAGTCGAAGGGTTTGCTATGATCTTGCAAATAGCTTAAGAATATTGAATTTATGTTCTGCCAGTTATAACAACTGACAGAACGTTGAATATTAATTTATTGTGAGATGTTGCAGGAAAAACAATCATAATTTATTAGTGAAACGCAGAAGTGTTCGGTTAACAATGAGAGACGTTCCTAATTTATACCTAATAATTATGATTTGTCATTGCGGAACTCGTTTCAGAATCCAGTCTTCACGGGCTATGTGGCCATATTGATATGGATTCCGGATCAAGTCCGGAATGACATTATTTTGAAATTGTAAATAGTTATTAATGCTTTCAACACGTCATTTCACAATTTTATCTCCGGCAGCAGGAGATCGATAACTCAGAATGGCCATTCCGGAGACTTTTCCCACGAGTTAAAACTCGTGGCTATTGAAAGTTATTGTATAAACATTATCTCAAATTCAACATCCGGGATAAAACACATCATTTCCCGAACTTCATCATACCGCTCAATCTATATGTTATCTTGTACAGAGCCGGCACTACGAACAGAGTAAGGAAAGTGGAAGCTATCAGCCCGCCGATAATCGTCCAGCCCATCGGGGCCCACATCTTGCCGCCCAGCACTGTTAGCGGCAGCAGGCCGCCTACGGTTGTGGCAGTTGTAAGGACGATAGGCATAAACCGTGTCTCGCCGGCTTCTTTGATGGCCTCGATAACATCTTTGCCGCCCTGCCTTAATTTGTTGATGTAGTCCACCAGAATTATGGAGTTGTTCACCACAATTCCCACCAGCGAGGTCAGGCCCACAAATGCCATAAACGAGAAAGTAAGCCCCATAATAAATAAGGCGAATATTGATCCGATGATTGCAAGCGGGATAGCGGAAAATACGATGAATGGCTGGATGTACGATTTAAATTGCAGTACCAATACGGCGAATATTCCTATCATAGCGATTAATATTGCCTGCAGCATACCGCCGAATGATTCCTCGCGGCTTTCCTGCTCGCCCTTCACCTGGAATTGATAGCCTTCCGGCCATTGGTATTCCTCCAGCTGGCCAACCACCTTGGATGTGGCTTCCAGTACGGATTGCCCCGAAATAACATCGGCTGTTATAGATACATTTCGTATTAGGTTGAAATGGTTAATGGATAATGGCGAAGCGACGAATTCAACCCTGGCGATTTGCCGGAGCGGTATGTTGGCGCCCGAACTTGATTGTATGTAAACCTTGCCAAAATCGTCAACCGACACCTTCTTCTTTGACGGCAGCCGGACTACAATATCATAATTCTTACCGTCGCTGTCGCGATATCTCGACACCGGAACGCCGGCAAGATTGGCACGGACGGTCTTGTCAATATCAATCAGAGACACGCCGAGCATAGATGCCTTATACCTGTTTATATCGATATGAAGGTCGGTCTTCGTGGTGCTTAGCGGATTGTTTATATTGATAGTACCCGAAACGGATTCAATCATATTCTCTACATCTTTCGACAGCTTTTTGAGCATATCCAGGTCATCGCCAATAACTTTTATGGCAATCGGAGCTTCGATTGGCGGGCCTTGCTCAAGTTCTTTCACATCAATCTTCACACCAGGAATATCGGAGAATCGCTTCCTGAGTTCCGAATATAATTCCTCCATCGAATCCATATATTCTTCCTTAACTTCAACCAATAATTGTGCATAGCCCGAGTTGTAATTCTTCGGAAGCACGTTGTAATACACCTTCGGATTGCCATGGCCCACGTTTGTAGCAAAACGTTTAACTTCTTCCCTCGACGCTAAATACTCTTCAACCATCGAGGCATATTTATCGGTTTTATCGAGATTGGTCCCGGCCGGGGCATTGATTTCAATAAAGAACTGCGGCTTTTCGGCTTTTGGGAAGAAGCTAAGCCCAATGAAGAAAGAAGCAAACACCACACTTCCGACAAGTGAGCACAGGGCTATGGCGATTGTTGTAAAACTATGTTTGACAGCTTTGCCAAGCATTCTTCTGTAAACAGTTGAAACGAATCTATCGAAATACCGCCTGATGGGATTCTTCTCAATTGCCTCCGGGCCTGAGTCCCGAGTTTGAATCATTTTTGGCTTTTTGAGAAATTTGCTGAGCAGAAACGGCGTAAGGGATAGCGACAAAATCAATGACGCCACCAGTGAATAAACAACAGTTAGCGGCAGGCTGCGTATGAATTGCCCCACATCCTCGCCTATCATAATCATAGGGACGAAGGCCAAAACCGTAGTAACCGTCGAGCTTACCACAGCCCACCCGATTTGGCTGGTTCCGAGATACGCCGCTTCTCTGCGAGAATAGCCCATTTTCATAAATCTCGTAATATTCTCAGTCACAACGATAGCGTTGTCCACCAACAGGCCTAAGGCGATTACCAGCCCGGCAATCGTCATCTGCTGGAGGCCAAATCCGCTATTTGCTATTGCAAAGATGCCGATGAATAGCGAAATCGGAATTGCTATCATAACGATTATCGATGCCCGAAACCCAACAGCCAGCAATACAACCAACCCAACAAGGAACAACCCCTGAAGCAGATTGGAGAAGAATACAGACAGCCTGCTGTCGACGCTTTCCGACTGGTCGAATACGTAATCCATTGCGATATGCGGCGGTATCGTTGAAGCAAATTCCGCCAGCTTTGCCTTTAGATTCTCCATCACAGTGAAGATATTAGTTCCGTTCTTTTGAGTAATGGAAACCCATATCGCCTTCCGGCCATCTAACCTTGCCTTATATTTAATATCTTCATAACCCGGATACACATCAGCTACATCTTTCAAAAAAACCGGAATTCCACCCATCGAATGTATAATCGTATTCTTAATATCGTCTATATCATCATAATTTCCGCTGGTGGTGACATTGAACTTCTTGCCTCCCATGTCAATACTGCCTCCGGGAATATTTGCCCCCGATTCGCTTAATGCCTTAAATATCTGCCCGATACCTATGTTGTTCTGAGACATCCGGCCGGGGTTGATCGAAACTTTAATCTCCTGCTCGGGACAGGCATGAATCTCTACTTTCCGAATTCCCGATACTTTTTCAATCTCTTTTTTCAGCCCTTTGGCTGTTTTCTCCAATGCTTTATACGAAGCGGAGTCTGAAATCAAGGCAAGCTGGAGGATGCTCACATCTCCCACTTCCCATTTGGCAATATCGAGTTTTATTATTTCATCAGGCAGAATCGATTGAACGCCGTTTACTTTTTGCGCCACCTCGCGATACTTTTCGTCGGAGTCGGCACTGAATAAATACTTAATATTGATAACGGCAAGGCCATCGCCGGCATAGGATGCTATTTCCTTAATATCTTCGAGTTCGTTAACAGCTTCCTCGATTGGCTCGACCACCAATTCTTCAATGTCAGTCGGGTTGGCGCCCGGGTATATAACCACAATCGAACTGCCGTTACCGGTAACTTCAGGATCCTCCGAACGCGGCATTGTCATAAAAGAAGCAATTCCGAGTACAAGCAGCAAAGCAAAAAACGTTAACGTGAATTGATGATTATCTATAGCTAATTTTGGCAGCCTCATTTTATATTGCTCCAGTCTTTTCGTTTGGTTTTATAGTTTGAAGAATGATTTTCGATCTATACTTTATCGAATCAATATTTAATTGAACTAATACTTATTAGAAACTTCTGAATAATTATATTTTTCTGTTATTTCAGGGCAGCAGACCGTCATTCAGAGCGTAGCCACCTGTGGCGTAGCGAAGAATCCAAAACTATCATGAATACTGGATCCTTCGACTCCGCTCAGGATGACATTTCTGATAGTATTTATCTTTTGCACATACATTTACACAGCAATAACAGCATTGATTGAATTTATCAGAAGTCTCAATTACTGAGTTCGACTTTCGAATTATCAGTCAGATAAGCCGAGCCGTCGGTTATGACTTCCTTGATATTCTCCAATCCGTTAGAGACGGCAGCCTTATTATCAGTTAAATAATCAATAACCACTTCTTTTTTAACAGCATTGCCGGTTTGCTCATCGATTGCAAAAACAAACCCTTTGTCGCCATCGGCTTCGACGATTGCATCCACCGGGATCATGCTTGATGTGCTTACTGCCGAGGGGGAAATTGCTGCCTCTGCTACAAAGCCGGACTTCAGGACGTATTTGCTGGCCGGCAGCGTCAGCTCTATCTCGAACATTCCCGTCAAAGGGTTGGCAAATCCGGCAATTTCGGTAACTCTTGCCCTGAATTTTACTTTTGGGTAAGCATCAAAAATTACATGAGCCGAATCGCCAATTGCCAGCTTTATAACTTCCCTGTCGGTTACCCCCGACTTTACAACCCACCCCTGCCCGCTGGTGCCGAACAGAAATATCGGCGCCCCTTTCCCGGCCAGTTCGCCATTTTCGGCAAGGCGCTTTAATATCCTCCCGTTCGAGGGGGCATAGATTGCGGAATGCTTCAAATTATACTCGGCTATCTCGAGGTTGGCTTTGTCTACTTCGAGCTTTGATTCAATGTCCTGCAAATTTTCGAGTGTTGCAACTTTATCCGCATAGAGGCTCATAATTCTTTGGTGGTCTCTTTGGGATTTATCCAGGGCAATCTTAGCTTTATTGGCCATAGCATTGATTTCGTCTAATTTAAGAGTGGCAAGCAGCTGGCCTTTTGCAACCATTTGGCCTTCGCCGGCTGAAATATCATCAATGATTCCACCGGTGAGAAAAGACAGTTTTATTTCAGAAGTAGTTGCAAGTTTTCCGCTTGTTATTATTGGCCTGGCCGAAGTAATTGTTATCACTTTTGCAGTTTTCACAGCAATGGCCTTGGATTTGCTGTCTTCGTTTCCGACTTCTTCTTTGCCGCTCACTGCGAAGATTAATGCGGTAAGAAACAACGGGATAAGATAAATCAGGATTCTTTTGAACATGTTGCCTCCGATAAATAATCAAATAATATTTTTAATATTCATTGCCCAGGTTATAGAGTGCAGCGGCTTTTTCCATTTCCGCCATTTTAATATTATAATCTTGTTTTGATATGATGACTTTGATTTCGGCTTGAATAAGTTCATTTTGCGCATCAAGATATTCTATTTGAGGGGCCATCCCCTCGCTGTATTTTTTGTTGATAATATTAAAAGTTTCATTGGCGAGTATTAGCTGGCCCTCGGCCTGCCTAATCGATTTTTCGGCAACAACTAAATCGTAATATGCCTGGCGAACCTGCAGTTTCACCCGGCTGACGAGTTCATTATACTGCGCTTCGAGAATTTCTTTTTGATATAAGGCTTTCTCAGTCCTGGCCTTGTCCTGCCCGCCGTTGAACAAATTCCACTGAAAAACAACAGATGCTATCCAATAGTCGTCCTCGCTTTTAAAGTCATAGTTCTCTCCCTGGAAGCCGTAGTCGGCCGCAAGAACCACATTTGGCAGGTATTTCGCTTCCGACAGGCTCACATTATTTCCGGCGGCATCGATTCCACTTCGGAGCTGGCTTAGCTCCGGGCGTTTTGTTAAAGCTGCCGCCTCGGCTTCGGAAATATTTTTTTTATAATCAGCGATGGAATCAATTTGAATAATATCTTGACTAAAAACCTGAATAATATCAATATCATCATCCTGATTTTTGTTCAGCAGGAAATTAAAATATGCTTTGGCCATAGAATTATCCCTTGCCGCCTCGGCTTTCGACTGCTCCAGCTTGTTTAGTTCGGCCCTTGCCCTCAGCACAATTTCAGCGGTGGATTTATTATTCCGGACCAGGCTTTCGCTGACACGCAAATTCTCATCCAGCAGCAGTTCGGTTTTTTCTAATAATTCGATTATCTTAACAGTCTTGTAATAATTATAATATGCCATTTTAATATCGGCCACCAACTGCCTTGCGTATGCATTTCTTTCTGCCTTTTGAGCCTGGGTCAGATTGGATAGAATTTCCTTATTATAATAAATTTCCATCTGGAAAAGCGGCTGAACAAGGCTGATTTTCGTTTCATGCTCCCTGGTACGAAAAAAGGGAAACACCTCATTTTTTAAATTCGTGGGGAAGATGCTGCTGTTTGTCAATTGGTTCAGCGTGGCATATACCGGATTCATCAAGTCGCCGACGGGGAAGCCAAACACACGTCCGCCGCCCGCGCGGGTATATCTGGCATTAATGCTTATCGAAGGCAGGAACATCCCCTTGGCCTCATCCAATTCGGCAAGCTGCGATCGAAGGGAAAAGCCCTTTTGTTTCAGTGCAAGGTTATTCCTCAATCCCTCTTTCACATATAGGCCGAGTGCTGACTCCCGGGCAAAAAGAGGGATGTATAGAAAAGCCAACATTAATATAATTTTATATAACATTGCCTATCTCCTGTAATAAGGTAAATTAAATGACTGGTAGTCATCCATGATGAACAAATTTTTTTGATTCTATTCGCTTATTTTAGCTATCGTTCTTCTCTTTAGGCGTCAAGGCATACTTAATAAATTTCATATGCTCTGACTTCAATGTCTGCGGACTAATGCCAAAAACATCAGACATTTTATCTCCGAAATTAATCAAGAACTGAAACATACCGGTGCTTTGGCCCTCCAACAGCAGGACAAGGGCGGTTGGGTCCAGGTCATTCCTGATGCTGCCGTCCTTCATCCCATTTTCGATAGCCCGGAACATTATATTATGGATATATGCCGCTTTCTCCATGCCTTCATTTTTCAGGTGGCCATGGAGGTCGTCTTCATGTTTTTTCGCCCCGAAATGCAGCACAGTGTCGCAGTAGTCCCTGTATTCATGCATATAATCGAAATAGGCATTCCCTATGGCCATTATCTGGTCTATACCCTTTTTGTCTATATTTTCATTGTATGCGTCTAAGAAGAATTTGTGCAACAGCGACTGGCCACGCAGGAAAATACCCATATACAGGTCTTCTTTGCTCTTGAAATAAAGGTATATTGTGCCTTTGCTCAGTTCGGCGGCCTCGGCCACTTCATCCATGGTAGAGGATTCAAAGCCGCTTGTAAATATTACTTTTTCGGCAGCATCGAGGATTGTGTTTCTGCGCTGCTCCTTTTCCCTGTTCTTTCTTTCGGCAATTCCCATTGCATCCCCACAAAATAAATACATTTCAACACAAATAGTGACTATAAGTCATTTATTAGATGCAAATGTAATGCAATCTCAATTAATTTCCAAGGAAATAATAATTCCATATTTTGATTTCAATTATTTGATTTTCAATAAGAAAAGCGTTATATTAAAAAAGTGATTTAAGGTGCCGGATAAAAACTAATCCGGTTAGGGAAGCAGGTGAAAGTCCTGCACGGTTGCGCCGCTGTAACGGAGTACGAGTTTTCCCCGCCGCAAAGGCAGCCACTGCCCCATCTTGGGGTGGGAAGGCGGAAAACAAGGATGATACCGAAGTCAGAAGACCTGCCTTAGATTCTCATTTTTTACTGTTTTGTTAATTCTATATATTTTTAATACTATTTTTCAATACTATTATTAATAATTATACTATCTAACTAAAGCAGAACATTCGCGCTAACGAATGAGATGAGGAAATATGGAAGCATTCTCAAGAAATCATTTCTTTATAGCGGGGCGTTGCCTTGCTATCCCTTCGGAATACTCTGTTTCCCCATTGTTGGCTCATCATCGATATGATAGCGAAATCAGTATCAACTTATTAAATAGTATTGGCCTATTATTCAATAATTAATCAATATTAATTAATAAATAAATATTGTCGCTCTATCGGTATTAGCGCATAATTAATTTTGTGCAATTATTCTATTTGGGGGAACTCATGAAAACTTCTCTACTCTGCCTTATTATCGCTGCATTTCTATTATTCGGCCGTGAATCAGCATCGCAATCTTATAATTATAAGGAAACTCATATCGTCGGCACCCAGCCGCTGGCTTCGGTTTATGACCTTGCAACCGTAATTCATATTATCTGCGGCGGCCGGGATGTGGATTTCGACGGCGTATTTGACCCCGAGGATGGTGATGTGCTTCCGTCATGGTGGCATTTCGAGGGATTCAGATTCGTTACATCTGGAATTAACCCGCCACCGGACAGATTAGTAAAGTTCCGCGACCTTGATTTTGGGGATATGGGATTCCCGTTCCGTCCGGGCATCCGGCGTGGAGTTGACGAACATGATTCATCGGGAATTCTGTATATCAGCCAGCATGGCAGAGTGAAATCGTATGCTTTGAAGGATGGCGAATTAATCGATGATACTGTCGTAAATGTTGCCGCCTCGGCAGTTTATTATGCCGACGGCGAGCTGTTTCTTAGCATTAGAGATACCATTGCAAATATTGTAATCGTCTATAATATTGCTGAAGATAGATTTACCGACACCATTACGGCCGGGGTCAATGTCCAGCAAGTAGAAAAGTTTTCCTTTTTCGAGCAGCAATACCTGGCGGTTTTGAACGAGGGATATTTTAATTCCGAAACTTCAACATTGCAAATATTTGAAATATCCGATGGCAATTACTTATTAGATACAACAATAGCCATTGGCAAAGCTGGCAATCATATAGCAGTAAAGGGGGATTTGATGGCAGTCACCGTCAATGGCTCGCACCAGGTGGTTCTGATTGATATTCCGGATTTTACGATTAATAAAACAATTCCAATTCCGGCCGTAGGCGAATTCGACGGCCCCCGTGAATCTGCTTTTACCATTGACGGGATTTATACTACTTCCTATGAAGGCAAAGCATTCCTGCTAAATCCCAGCACAGGCGAAATCACGGGCGATCTCGAATCCGATGGCAAAGCAGAGGCAATATTGGGCGTTAGGGGTGTCCTTATAATAACCAATCCGTTCGTAACCGGCGGATATGCTCCCGATAGCACCATTACAGTATGGTCGATGCCCACCGGTGTTGAACCTGCCAACGTCATCCGGCAGCTAACCATATATCCGAATCCGGTTACGGAAGTAATATTTCTGAAAGCAGATTTTGAGAATTTAGCCGGCACGGATTTCCAATTCCAAATATCAGATATTAATGGCAGAATACTCTATCAGCAGAATTTTATTGCCGATGGCGATGGCGAGGGCCACGAAATTCAATTTGATATTTCAGATATTGCAATGCCGGCGGGCAGCTACTATGCAATTGTTAAGAATAATAAATATCTGCGGGCCATTCCGTTTGTGAAAATTAAATAAAGTATATTTAGATTGACTAAATTATTCTCTATTTTGCTGCTGTTTATCCCGCTATCTTTATCTGCGGCTCAGAAACAGGATTCGTCCGTCAAGACGTTCCCGCCGGTAAAGGTTATGGCGGGCAGGCTTTATTCGAACCCCTCGATGAAGTTTCTGCCCGTAACGCTTATCGATAAATCCGACATAGACGATGCGGCTGCGGTTCAATTGACCGATGTGCTTAGCCGTGTGCCGGGGCTGACGATTAAGGACTATGGCGGGATTGGCGGGCTTAAGACCATCTCGATTCGCGGGACTTCGGCCAACCAGACCCTGGTGATGATTGACGGTATGAGATTGAGTTCCAGCCAAAGCGGAGTATTTGATTTCGGCACATTCCCGCTTTCATCGGTTTCGGGCATCGAGGTGGCCCGGGGCGGGGCTTCGGCGCTGTTCGGAGGCAATGCAATCGGCGGTGTTATTAATATTATTACCAGCGTAGAGCAGGATTATACCATGAGGCTTAATTCCGGTTTCGGCTCGTTTGCAGACAGAAAATTGGACTTAACGGCAACCGGCAAAATATTCGGAGCGCCTGTGAGCGCACAACTGAACTACTTATACACCAAGGGGGATTATCCCTTTGAATTCGTAGAGTTTGGAAAAAAGATAACAGCAAAAAGAGACAACGGAGAATTTACGAACCTTTCGGCAACGCTTGCCGGAATCATTCCCGACGAGGATTGGAATCTTAAATATCGCGCAATGTATAGAAATTCGGATAGGGGAATTCCGGGTGCTGCCTTGCAAGGGCATATCGAATCTCCCAATGCGGCGCTTGGCGAGCAGGAATCTATCTTGCTTTTATCCGGCAGCCGGCAGTTAGATTCGGCATCTCAGGTGAGTATCGGTACGTTATTAAGAATCAATTCTTTTCGATATGTTGACCCCGACGCACTGGGCTTCGGGAGTAGAGGCATAGACTCATATTTCCTGAATTCTGATATGCAGCTAACTGCAAAATATTCATCCATATTCAGTGATTTTACGTTCGGCGATATTACATTCGGTGATATTAAATATGAAATCGGCTTCGAAGGCTCATTTGCGGACTTGCGCGGCGATATGCTCCAGCCCGAGACGGGCGATTATGTATATCGAAGTTCCGCATCAGTATTCGGAAGGGCCGAAACCGGCGGCATTGATATTAGTATTGGCCGGGCGGCTTTCAATTTCGGGGCCAGGGCGGATTATTTATCGGATATGACCAGCAGTGCGACGTCTCCGCTGGCCGGCTTTATCTTGCTGATAGATGATTTGCCACTGAAAATATCAACGCAGTATTCGTATAACTTCAGGCCGCCGAGTTTTAATGAGATGTACTATCTGAATTATGGCTCTGCCGACCTGGTGCCGGAGCGTTCGCATTCGGTTAATATCGGAGCGGAGTATTACCCACTGGCAAATATGACGCTTGGCGGCGAGTTGTTCATGATTAATACAACAAATCAAATAGTATCTGTCCCGAAAAGCCCCGTGGCATGGACGGCGGAGAATATCGGAAATGTTTTAACTCAGGGTATCGAATGCAGCGCCAGCATAAGATTGTTTGGTGACATGCTAAATTTGGAATTGGCATATACAAGACAGATTGCCCTCGATAAGTCAGACGGATCGCTTACTTATAATAAGCAGGTGCCGTATATTCCGCAGGAAGTTCTTTTTCTAACCTCAGCGGTGAAATATAAGAATGCTTTATCGGGTGTTTCTATCCAATATAGCAGCTATCGATATGCTTTATTTGCCAATAATTATTCCTCGATGCTGCCGCGGTTTATGCTTATCGATGTTTTTTTGTCGTATAGGTTTAATTTTATTGGCAATCGCCTTGTTCTTCGCCTGAACGCCGATAATATATTTGAGGAAAAGTATGAATTGGTCAAGAAATATCCGATGCCGGGAATTTCTTTCAGGGCTGGGCTGTCGCTCCAGATATGATTTGCAATAGTTTTCAAAATATTGACATTAAAAACTGGCATGACATATAAAGAAACAATAAAAATAATAATCCCAGCTATTCTTCTAACGGTACTAAATCATAATCCAAGCCAATCAGCTGGCTATGGAATCGACACCGTCTATTCATTCAAGCCCGGGACGGGACAAAATTCCGGGCAAGCCGCTCAATACTTCCCGCAAAATATCTTTGGCATACCATCGCGGACGGCAAGCAAGACGGTTCCCGAGTCGTCTCCCGAAGAGATTTGTTCGCTTGGCTTCGGCGGCGAAATAATCATCGGCTTTAAGGACAGTTACTTGTTTGATGCCCCAGGGCCGGACTTCATTATCTTCGAGAATGCCTTCATTAATCCTGTTACAAATAAAATGTTCGTAGAGCCGGCAGTGGTTTCGGTTAGTCAGGACGGAATTAATTATATTTCTTTCCCGTACGATCCGGAAACATTGGAGGGATGCGCCGGTTTGACGCCAACAAATGGTAATCAAAATCCCCTTAACCCCAATATAAGCGGCGGGGATAAGTTCGATTTGGCCGATATTGGACTGTCAAAGATAAAATATATCAAAATAACCGACATTTCCGAGCAGATAAAGAACAATAAGCAGCATAAATACTACGACCCGATAATAAGTGGCTTCGACCTCGATGCTGTAATCGGATTAAACACACTGGAAGTGACCACGGTAGATGATTTGTCTAATATTAATCAGCCGCTAATCAATACAAATGGTGATTATTTGACGATAATAACCGATAAAGACACTCAAAGCAGTATTCAAATCTATGATATTATGGGCAGATTGAGCAAATTCTCCAAAATATACGACAGGCAAAGGATTAATATTCGTAATTTGTCCCCGGGAGTCTATATTGCTGTTGTCAAAAGTCGTTATGGCATTGTTGTAAGGAAATTTAACAAGTAAATAAATGAAATATCTACAATATATTGTCATTGCGACGATATTATTAACCGCTTCATGCGTAGAGCAGCCCGCAAAACCCTCCGCCAACAAACCGCAAGGAAAGATTGAAGCCGGTGTGCTGATTTCCTGCGAAGGAATATGGGGAATGGATAACGCTTCCATGGATGTTTTTGACCTCGAAGCCGGGAGAATGACTAATAATTACTTCGCTCAGGCAAATCCGGGACGTTTCCTCGGCGATTTGGCGCAATCAGTCACAATTAAAGGCGACACTGCCTTCGTTGCCGTAACTACTTCCAACACTATAGAAGTATTATCGGCCTCGTCGGGCAAGTCGTTGGGAAGAATAAGATTTGCTAAGGGTAACGCACTAAGGGAAATAGTCATTGTAAATGATTCCTTAGCCATTGTAACAGATTTATATGGCCATTCCGTCCATTTGTTCAACCCTTCTACATTTATAATAATCGATAATTCTATTAAAGTAGGCCCCGCCCCGGAAGGAATAATCAATATTGATGATAAAATATTCGTTGCCAACTCCGGATACGGCGATTATCTTGCTAATGAGCCTCTTGCGGGATATTTAAGCGTAATCGACGCTAATTCATTAGCCGTTATCGCCAATATTTACTGCGGGCCGAATGCAACTGGCCTTGCCGCAGACACTGCTAACGGAAGAATATATGCCGCCTACCGAAATTTACCATCAAAGGAAAACGCTTTAGGTGGTATCATTGAATTCGACGCTCAATCATTAGCGAAATTAAGGGAATGGAAGCTCGGCGGAGATAATTTAGACATCACATTTGCCGATAATATACTCTATGCGTTAAATGGAGAAGGGATATGGGCAATTAATACACGGGATTCCGAAGCAATAACCCGGTTGATATTAGAAAATAAGCAGCAAAAACAATATTGGTATGCCATTGCTGTTGATTCTGACAACAAATTACTCTATATTGCTAACGCAAGGAATTATCAAGTGGAGGGCGAGTTATTAATTTACACCATGGAGTCTTCTCCTAAACTCCTTCGGGTATATTCTACCGGCATTAATCCTGGTGATATACAATTATTCGACATAAAATGAGAGCCAATCTTCTGTTTTCATAAGTTATCAGACCTGCCCCGGATATTCATTGAGAAGAGTTCAGAATAATCATTGAAAAGAAAGCAGTTAAATTACTATCAAAGACACACAAATCATCATCAAAGACACACAAATCATCATCAAAGACACACAAATCATCATCAAAGACACACAAATCATCATCAAAGACACACAAATCATCATCAAAGACACACAAATCACCATAAAAGACAGGAAAATCATCATCAAAACAAAGAAAATCCCCATCAAAATGCTTCGATGAGGATTCTCTGAGATTGGATTATAATTAATTATAGTAATATTATAAATTATCTCATTTAAAATAATATCTCACGCCGATGGCGAAGTCCACAGCCGTCCTGAAGCTTGGCAGGAAGCCGATTAATGTTCCTACTTCGACGTAATATTCCATTGGCTCGCTCTTTGGCGTCCAGTTTATTCCTGTTATCCCGCGCACTCCCATCCTGAATCCTCCGCCTTTTGTGAAGGATTTGCCTTTGAATTCGTCATATGGTAATGATGCTGCCTCGCCGAAGCCAATAGCGGCCCCAGGGCCAAAATACAGATTGAAGATATTTGATTTGAAGGCGTCCAGGTGCCAAAGATAATCGACGGTGATTCGTGGCAAGCCGTAGTATGAGCCGCCAATGCTTCCCGATAATGCCTGATCTTTCTCCAACCAATATTTAGCGGTGGCGCCCGTTGGTTCGCCGATTGTTATGCCTGCTCCCCATTTTAATTTCTTTGGTGCGAAGGCCTCCGATGGTGCTGCGGCGGCTATCAATAATAATAAAGCGAATATTAATCGGATGTATTTCATGTTGAACGCTCCTTTGTTTTGGTTAATTCGGGAATTTATTGTGATTTTTGATGTTCCGACGGCTGTTATACTACTGTAGGGGCGGGTTCGTAACCCGCCTTGACGCTTCGGGATTGGTTCGTAACCCGCCACCACAATTCGGGACGGTTTTGAACCGTCCCCTACATTTTAATATGCGTTCGAGTTTGCCATTATAATGCCTAAAACGTGATATAACATGAAAAAAGCCGGCTTAGCGAATCGCAAATGATGCTTCAATCGAAGAAAATAAAAGCCACACGAAGTGTGTGCGGGCTAAGGGATAATTCTGTGGATCATTCTTGGCATAGGAATTGTTTCGCGGATATGTTTTGCGCCTGTTATCCATTTGACTACTCTTTCCACGCCAAGTCCGAAGCCGCTATGCGGTACCGAACCGTACTTTCTGAGGTCTAAAAACCATTTGAAGTCTGCTTCGTCGAGCTTATCTTCTTTGATTCTTTCGAGCATAGTGTCGTAATCGTCTTCTCTTTGGCTTCCTCCGATTATTTCTCCTGCTTTTTCGGGGCCAAGCATGTCCATGGCGAGTGATAATTTATCGTCGGCGGGGTCGCGTTTCATATAAAATGCTTTGACTGCTGCCGGATAGCGGTGTATGATGCATGGTTTGTCGAATTGTTCCATTAAAGCTTCCTCCTGGACTGTGCCGAAGTCCTCGCCCCATGGGAAAGGGGATTCAACGTCGCGTCCGTCTATCTTTCGGATGATGGGAACTTTGTTTTTTTGCAGCCACTCGACGGCTTCGGAGTAGCTTATGCGATAGAATGGCCGTTTTATTCTTTCCAATGCCGATATATCTCTTTGGAGGACTGCGAATTCTTTTTGGCATGACCGCAAAGCGCATTCGACGATATATTCCACGAGGTCTTCTGCCAGATCCATGTCGTCATCGAGGTCGAAGAAGGCCATTTCCGGTTCTACCATCCAGAATTCCGTTAGATGTTTTCTTGTTTTAGATCGTTCGGCGCGGAAGACCGGCCCGAAAGTGTAGACTTTACCGAGTGCCATTGCCGAGGCTTCTGCATAAAGCTGGCCGGATTGTGATAAATAGGCTTTGCCGAGGTCGAAATACTTTGTTTCGAATAGAGTTGAGGTTCCCTCGCAGGCATTTGGGGTTAGTATTGGCGAGTCCATGAGCTTGAATCCGCTTGCGTCGAAGAAGTCGCGTATTGCTTTGATGATTACCGCCCTTACTCTCATTATGGCGTGTTGTCTTGCGGATCGCAGCCATAGATGGCGGTGTTCAATCAGGAAAGAATCGCCGTGTTCTTTTGCTGAAATCGGGTAATCTTGTGAAATATGGATGATTTCCAGGCCCGCAGCGTCGATTTCATATCCGCCGGGGGCTTTGCCGGATGCTACCACTTTGCCCGTGACGGTTAAAGAGGATTCCTGGGTTAATGCTTTTGCTTTGGCGAATGCTTCCTCGGTTACATTGTTCTTAAAAACGACGCATTGTGCAATTCCGGTGCCGTAGCGAAGCTGAATAAATTGCAATTTACCTTTGCCGGTTTTCTTATATACCCATCCGCGGAGTGTTACTGTTTCTCCGGCGAGTTTCGGGAGGTCTTCTACGGTTTTATATGATTTATATCTTGATTTCATTATTGTTTATTCCGTTTTATTATTCTAATAATTGGACATTTTTGACGATTAAATTATTCATGCAGTTTGTGAATCTGATTATTTTAATCGAGCACCGCTTTAAGCCGGGCGTATACTTCATCGAGCTTTCCGACACCGTCGATTACTTTCGCCAGCCCCTGCTTTTGATAATAGTCAATCAGCGGTTTCGTCTGATTTTCATAGACCGACAGGCGATTAATCACGGTTTCCTCGACATCATCTTTTCTTTGATACAGCTCTCCGCCGTCGAGATCGCAGATTCCCTCGGCCAGCGGAGGTTTAAACATCAAATGATAAGTCTTTCCGCAGCTACGGCAAGTGCGGCGGCTGGTCAGCCTTGCCACAAGCTCTTGGTTCGGTACGTTCAGCACCAGCACACAGTCCAGCTTCTGGCCAAGCTGCGACAAAAGGGCGTCAAAAGCCTTGGCCTGCGGGACAGTACGCGGGAAACCGTCGAGCAGATAGCCTGCGGCGAGCTCTGGCTTCCGCATTTCCTGTTTAATCATATCGATAATGATCTCATCGGGTACCAGCTCGCCGTCAATCATATAGGATTCGGCTTTTTGGCCAAGTTCGGTTCCTGTTTTGCGGTTCTCCCGTAGTATATCGCCGGTCGAAAGCTGGATAGTACCGTAGTCCCGGCAGATTCCTTCGGACTGAGTTCCTTTTCCTGCGCCTGGCGGGCCTAAGAATATCAGATTCATTTGTTAATTCCTTGTATCTTTTTATTATAAAGGCTATAAAATTTATAAAATATAAGGTTTAATTCTTAACACAAAATTGCAATAATTTTATGAATAATAAATCAGGAAATTGCTTCTGTGGAAAAGTTGTTGCCGCCGGTTATCATTTGAATATTTCCATCTCGCCGTAAGGATTATAGCGCCCCCTGGCTTTTGCGATGCCTTTATCGACTTTAACAAATATATCGCTTCTCTGTTTGAATGTCTCTATAAGCCGCAAATTGTCGGATTCCGAAGCCTGGAATATGGTAATAAATGACGTCTTCTGGTATTTCGTCCTCATCTCGTCGATGTCGTCGACCGTAATGTGGGCGTGGCGGGCGCTGTCGATAAAAACGAAGTCATAATTGCCCTTGCTGATGACGAAATCAATCTCCATCAGGTTCTTGGCGCGGCTAAGGTCGATACCGGATATATTATTCTCGATAAGTTTCTTTTGGATCGACAGGCTGATCTTCTCGTAGACGGCAAAGAAAACCACAGAGCCGAATTCCTTCAGATGATTGGCGAACTTAAGGGCAAAAGTAGTCCTGCCGGATTTGGCCGGGCCATATATTATCTTGTGGAAATTGTGCGATGGACGGCCAATCAAGGACCGCCACCTGCCGCGGAGTTCGATTGTCCGGAATTTAAGTTTGATAATATCATCGGCGCTAATGATGAGTTGCTTGTTTTCTAAGAATTCCCTGTCGATTCCATGTTTTACATCACTCAATCTGCCCTCAAGCCGCTGTTGCTTCCTGTTAATCAATCTTTTTGCGTTCTTTATCTCGTCGAATTCCTTTTCCTTGCGGAGCACATTTTCCCTGCCCCAACCGCTTGATTGGCCTTTATAAGATTGCATAGCCAAATCGAGCTGCGAATTCCTATACTCAAATATCTTGATTAGATCAGCTTCCTCCAGCTTTAATACTTCCAGCTCGTCTGCGAGTTTCAGCATTTTTCGCTCTTTTTCCGTAGGCATTTTAGTAGATACCAGTTCAGAAAAATCGGGGAAGGGCAAATCATGGCGTTTGCGGTAGGCCTTTGTCCGGCAGGAACCGGAACAATATTTGGCGCCGCGCCTTTTGGCTGAAAATTCTTTACCGCAGTAAGAGCATGAAATTGTATATATATAATTGGCCATAGCGATTATGAATTGTTATTATATATCATTATGAATTATTATTAATTATCTGTGACAAAAGTGTAAATTATCCGTAAACGTTAACGTTACACTGTTTTCCTTGCAAATATATAAAAAATTTAATAAGTTATAGAAAGTATTTTAAAAAGTAATAATCTATCATTATAATACAGTATCTCAGGATAAAAAAATATATAACGTTCCGTCAGTTGTTACAACTGACCAGGGGCGGCAGTTTTTATATTGCCAGTTGTAACAACTGGCAGAACATAAATTCAGGCAGGTTACGAACCTGCCACTACACATACATTGCATGAACTACTACAAATAGTTATCAATTGTTTATGAGATGATGCAATAGTAAAAACCAAATAGAGCAATAATTGAAGTTAAACTATATAACTGTCTTTTAACTTTATTTATAATTAACTGATTAATAATTATTCGTTTAGGAGTTCTAATGGGAACTGGATTTGATGATTTCATGGGTGCCGTAAAGGCCAAAAATCCTGCTCAGCCGGAGTTTATCCAGGCTGTGGAAGAAGTAATGGGTTCGCTTTTCCCGGTGGTGGAAAAGCACCATCCGGAGTTTGCCAAAGCAAAAATTCTGAAGCGTTGCGTTGAACCGGAAAGAGTAATTATGTTCAGAGTGCCGTGGGTTGACGACAATGGCGATATTCAGGTCAACCGCGGATTCAGAGTTGAATTCAACAGCGCCATCGGCCCGTATAAAGGCGGCCTTCGGTTCCACCCGAGTGTGAATCTTGGTATCCTCAAGTTCTTAGGCTTCGAGCAAGTATTTAAAAACAGCCTGACGACTCTGCCGATGGGCGGTGGCAAGGGCGGGTGCGATTTCGACCCCAAAGGCAAATCCGATAACGAAGTTATGAGTTTCTGCCAGAGCTTTATGTCGGAATTATTCCGTCATATCGGCCCGAACACAGACGTGCCGGCTGGCGACATTGGTGTTGGCGGCAGGGAAATCGGATTCATGTTCGGCCAGTACAAAAAACTCAAAAATGCATACGAAGGCGTACTTACCGGCAAAGGAATCTCTTGGGGCGGAAGTTTGATACGGCCGGAAGCAACGGGCTATGGCACGGTTTATTTCGCTGCCAATATGCTTGAAGTTAAGGGGCAGTCCTTGGAAGGCAAGACTGTGTCCGTATCCGGCTCCGGCAATGTGGCACAATATGCCGTCGAGAAAGTCACAGAGCTTGGCGGTAAAGCCGTTACTTTGTCCGATTCATCCGGATATATTATCGATATGGATGGGATTTCGTCGGAGAAATTGGCTTACGTTATGGACCTGAAGAACGTACGCCGCGGCAGAATTCGCGAATACGCCGATAAATATGGCTGCGAATATCACGAAGGGACAGGCGTTTGGAGTGTTCCGGTTGATGTGGCCCTGCCTTGCGCCACTCAGAATGAACTCGATGTAAATGATGCTCGCACTTTGATGGAGAATGGATGCAACGTGGTGGCCGAGGGAGCCAACATGCCTTCTACAATTGATGCGGCCAATCTTTTCGTTGAAAAGGGAATTATGTATGGCCCGGGCAAAGCTGCCAACGCAGGCGGTGTTGCCGTGTCCGGCCTTGAGATGAGCCAGAATTCACTTAGAATGTCATGGACACGCGAGGAAGTGGACGGCCATCTGAAGAGAATTATGAAGGATATTCATGATGCTTCTTATGCCGCTGCGGAAAAATACAGCACGAAAGGCAATTACGTTGATGGTGCAAATATTGCCGGCTTTATGAAAATAGCCGATGCAATGATGGCACAGGGTGCTGTTTAAACGAACCGATAAAATGTATATTATTATACTGATGCCCGCAATTGCGGGCATTTTTTTTAAGTGTCATCCTGTTTTTCTATAATCACAATACTTCGGACATATTTTATAATGACTTGAAAAATAAAGCACTAACGAAATGTCATTCTGAGCTGCGAGATCTCCGTCAAGCCGAAGATAAAATTGTGATATGACGAAATGAAAGCATAAATTGCACCATTCTTTAGAATGTGATTTATTTGGTACGGGCAATTCATGAATTGCCCGTACAGTTTTGAGTTATGATTGCTGATTATTATCGTGGTCCCGCTGTGTAAAGTTAAGTCGCTGGGATATAATATAGTTCCTGCGACTTAACTATGATACGTCATCAACATCGAAGCCGAAAGACTCAGGATGACAGTGCATTGAATATTGGCAAGTATTTGGAACTGTTCATATTTTTAACCGGACACTACTGAGATAAATTCATTAAATTATATTCTGAAATACTTACAAAGATGCAGACATATAATGATTTTCAAATCCCTAAAGCATTTTTTTCGGGACTTTGCAGAAAACAGAGAGCTAATAATCAAGCTGTCGATAAATGATTTCAAAAGAACCTACACGGAGACTTTTATCGGGGCGGCATGGGTAATACTGCACCCCTTATTGCTCACACTGATTTTCATGCTTGTTTTTGGTTTTGGGTTCCGCTCTCATGCGCCAATCGGCGAAATCCCGTTTGTGGTATGGCTTTTGTGCGGGCTGTTCAGTTGGTCTTTCTTCAGCGAAACAACAACAAGCAATACGAACATATTCAAACAGTATTCGTTCTTGCTGAAGAAAGTGAATTTCAGGCTGTCGATAATCCCGATTATAAAAGTTATTTCGAACACTATGCTGCACGGCATTTACATCATTATGCTGTTCGGAGTATTGCTTGCATATCAAATTCCCCTAACGATATATTCATTGCAGCTGATATATTATTTCTTTGCAATGTTTGTTCTTTTGCTTGCCGTTAGCTGGCTTTTTTCGTCGTTATATTTAATATTGCCCGACACACGCCCGATAGTAACCGTATTAATGCGGATCGGCTTTTTCGCAACACCGATATTCTGGAGAATTGATACCATTAACCCGTCATATCAGTTTTTATTCAAATTAAATCCGATGTATTATATTTTGCAAGGATATCGCGATAGCATTATATTTCATCAACCCTTCTGGCATGATATGAGTATGACACTTTATTTCTGGGGATTCACGATTGTTACACTTGCCATAAGTATATATGTTTTCACTAAATTACGCCCACAAATGGTTGACCTGATATAATGAAAGCAGTCAGACTGATAAATATTAGCAAGTTCTATAAGCTCTATGATTCTCCGTCGGATAGAATCAAGGAGATGCTCAATCCCTTTGGCAGAAGATACCATAAAGAATTCTATGCCATAAAAGATATTAATCTCGAAATATCGAAAGGAGAAAAAGTCGGAATAATCGGCAGAAACGGAAGCGGCAAATCCACTTTATTAAAGATTATTTCAGGTATAACGATTCCAACGGCCGGGAAAGCAGAAGTAGATGGCCAATTATCCACTTTATTGGAATTAGGCTCCGGTTTCAACCCATATTATACCGGTTATGAGAATATATATTTCTACGGTTTGGTGCTGGGCATATCGAAAAAGGAAATGAATGAGAAACTGCCATCGATATTGGAGTTTGCCGAATTAGGAGAATATATTAACCAGCCGCTGAGAACTTATTCCAGGGGGATGAAGTCCAAACTTGCTTTCTCTGTTGCAATAAGCATCGACCCCGATATTTTAATTTTGGATGAGGTCTTTGCTGTTGGAGATGAATTCTTCAGAAAGAAGAGTTTACTAAAATTAGAGGAACTTTGGGCAATGGGGAAAACGATAATAATGGCCTCCCACAGCTTAAACAATATACAAACTTATTGCGACAGGGTTATCTGGATTCATAAAGGCCGGGTTGAGGATGATGCCGGCCCCACATCTGTTGTGGAAAGATATAAAGAAATGAAAATCCGCTCAACTCAAAATATTCAATAGGCGGCTCACCCCGCATTATCTCAGGAAATATTATAGTATCTTCACTAATCTTCCTATCCATGATATAATTCACAATAGTCAGAAATCGAGATTACACAAAATTACCTTCAATTGCTACTTTAATCGTAGCCAAATCGTAGCCAGAAATTCAAAAAGGACTTAAGCTGAATTGCCTAAGTCCTTGATTTTATTATGCTCCTGAGCACGGACTTGAACCGCGGACCCTCTGATTAACAGTCAGATGCTCTAACCAGCTGAGCTACTCAGGAAAATTATTCAGATACAAAATTAAGCATAATATTTAAATTTACAAGCATGTTTTTGTGCTTGTGAGAAATAAATCCAGCTATAGAATTATGTATTGCATAAATTATGCGTTGCATAGAACTATGTGTTGCTGATATTGATTGCTTATATCCCTTAGGAAAATGAAAAGAAATTCAATGCCAATTAATCAGCTAAAATAATTATCACTACGCGGCGGTTTGCTGCAAGATTGGCTGATACCGGCTGAGATTCACCCTTAGCTTCCACACGTATCCGGGTTTGGAGGATACCGAGAGACCGGAGCAATACGGAAGTATTATTTGCCCGGCGGCCTGATAAAGCATTGTTGTCAATGTTGCGGCCCTGCTCGTCGCAATGGCCAACAATTAGCAAGCGGCGGCCTTCTATTTTACTCAGCAACCTACCAATCAATGACTTTGCAGCTTCAGTTAACGTATCAACTCCGGTATCAAAATAAATGATAGCTAATGTATCGCTTCGCACAGGCGGCCTTTTCTTTTCGAATGTTCTGTCGTATCTCACCCAAAAAGGTTGCCGGGGTTTGGTTCCGAAGTCATAATACCCCTTGCCATAGCCGTAGGTTTTATTGAAAGCGGTTGTCCCTTTGCCCATGCCCGATGAGTTATCTACAACCAAATATTCCGCTTTGCCCGGAATCGAATAATAAAGGCCTTCGTTCCCGGCATCGTCATAGACACGTATTTCAGTTTGCCCGGCAAACGGGGTTCGGGTTCCGCCGCTGTCCAACCATAGCTTGCCGTAAACTATCGCATAAGGATATGGCCGGAATCCCTCGGGCAGGCAGGCATAATAAATACCCTCGCGATTGTGCGTTGAATCCGATGAAACTATATATGCAGTATCGCTAAGGGCAGAAAGCCAGATGCTGTTCTCTTCATAAATTGTGTTTATCCCGGGGCCGAGGTTCTTGGGCAGGCTCCAATTAGTCCAGGTGGAATCCAGCCGCCGGGAAATAAATAAATCTACTCCTCCGTATCCGTCCCTTCCGTTCGACGAGAAATAAAGTGTTTTGCCGTCGTAGGCAAGAAATGGAGCGCCTTCAATTTCCTCTGTGTTTATTGCCGCACCCAAATTCTTTGGCCGGCTCCATCTGCCGGTGTTCTCGTTCTTAATTGATACATAAAGGTCTAAAGAGCCGTGGCTGTCATTGCGATTAAGAGACATTAGCAGCACTTTGCCATCATACCCCAGGTGGGCAAAAAATTTGTCTGTATTATTATAATAATCCTCAATATCAAGAGCTGCCGGCTTGCCCCATTCCCCGTTAATTCTACGGACTACCGAGAAACCGTCTTTCTTTTGCCCTTTTCCGTCATAAATGCCATATACCAGCGCTGTTGCTCCGTCGGGCGACAATGAAAACAGCACATCATATCCTGCCGTATTCAAGTGGTTGTCCAAGGGTCTGGCTTCGGACCAAACACCGGATGCCGACCTCTCGGATGTCCATATATCATCGCGGTCGTCGGATCCGCCAACATTATAGGGGTGGTTTTTAATATCAAAATATATCTCGTTACCGTCAAGTGATACTACAGGTACGATTATTGGCTGGAAGCGGTTGATTCCATCTGGCATCCTGACTTTGCATGAATCTGCGGCATTTAGCGAAAGATTTGCTATAATCAGAGTCAATAGTATTGAAATAATATGGTTGATTGTTAACACCTGGCCTTCTCGAAATCATAGTTAGATTATATTCCAGATAACAATGACGAATCGAACCGAATATGAGTGAAAACTAATTATTTTCAATGAAAAAACTCATTGCTCATTATTAAGCATTTCATCCACTACCCGCTTGATAACATCCCAATCAAAGCCCTGGCGATGCAGATAGGCTGCCAGCGAATTCCTCTTCTTTTTGCTATATTTATCGGATTCATTAATTCGAAGCCCAATTGTGCGAATCTTCTTTTCAGCTGCTTTCATTGCAAGAGAATAACAATCTTCGTTCGGATAATAATTCTCTATGGCATCATCGATTATGTACCTGTCAATCCCTTTTTTATAAAGTTCGGATCGGACTTTTGCCTCGCCCGATGGTTTTCTTATGATATACTCCTTCACGAAATTTTCAGCATATTTGTTGTCATCAATCAGATTGAACTCCGCCAAAAAGTCCATCGCCAGCTCAATCTCATCATCAGCAAAGCCCCTTTCCTTAAGCCTAATTGTGGTTTGCTTCTTGGTTCGCGGCTTGTACGTGGCATAATTATAAGCTGTGCTCTTAACTTTAATTTTCCGCTGGGCATTAGTAATTTCCCGCAGCGTTTCTTCGTCCAATTCCATGCCTTTGCTTAGGCCGTGTTCAAGCACCAGGTCCATAGACAGCACAACGGATTCGCCGGAATCGAAAACCACAGCGCAATCCGACCCCCTCTTCAATTTCCTGACTGTAACTATCTTAATCATATTGCTGGCTTTTGTGTGTCTGTCTTGAAGAATTATATATTATCAAGCAATTTTTTCCCGCAGGCTAAAATTCCGGGATATTTTTTCAATCACAGTCTGTATAGTGAGTGCCCATCTAATAATTGCCGGCTTATTCTGCGAATAAATATACGGATGCCGCACTAACATATACCTGTCAATGGCCAAATATATCTTTTTCGAATTTATTAAAATTAAGAGTGATAATTAATTTCCGTGAAGCAGCCAGATACTTCTTTGCTTTCGGCGGGTCAATATGCTGCATAACAAGGCCGATATTCGATAGAGTAATAAGCCGAAGCTCAGGCGATAGGAACACCGCCTTTTGGGCCGCTTTCTTTAAATAATTTATTGCTTCGGCAAATTGCCGCCGCGCGCTGTGCAAAAGGGCATAGCTATTAAGCACAAAGCATTCCGATTGAGGGTCGTTTTTTACATCAAGTATTTCCATGGCCTGATCTAAACTCACCGCAGCGGAATCATATTCACTGATTGCCGTATAGGACCGAGCTGCAATTGAAAGCAGTAATATTTTTTCGTGGTTCTTAAGTTCATGAATGCTGTTTTCAAAATACTCCATAGCTTTTGTGGCTGCATCATAATAATTCGTATTATGGAAATCATGGATTATAGAGTTTTTCGCTTGTGCAAAATCATCGAAATCAATAAAGCGTCCGGATATAATTTCCGGCGATGAAGATTCCCCACGCCCCGATATTTCTTCGCCGGTCGAAACCTGCGTCTGGTTCATCAGAGATTTGAACGGCGAATTATCGGGTATCTCCGCAACTTCATTTTTTTCATTTGCCGATTCGTACATAAATTCCTTCTCGCCGATCTTCTGATAGCTGTCGTATGTATCGCGAATAACTTCGGGACTGCCGTATTTTTGCGATGCCTGCGCGGTGAACAGAACCATTTCCTTAGCCAGCTCTTCGTCACCCGATACCGCACAATGAGCTGCAAGGTAGGGCGCTATCTCTTCCTTAACGTTTGCATCATCGGATTCGTCATATTTCTCCTTTAGGAAAGATGCTATTTGGCCGTGCAGAGCCTGATATTCCTCATATTCCAAGGAATTTTCGAAAAAGTCGTGATAGAATGCCTGAGTGAACCTGTACACAGTTGTTTTAACACCATAGCGGTAATGAGCGCCAATACTTCGGATGACACCGGTTTTTATTTGCAAAGACCTTAATTTCCGGATTGCGGTTAATACATCGGTATTCAGTAATTGCGACACAAGAATAACTGTAAATTCCGTGCCTTCCGCACTGCAAATTGCTAATGTGTTCTTTTCCTTATTGCTCAAATCCCCAACTATCTGCGAAAAGGCCGATTGAGCCGATGGCGGCAGAAATTCATTCTCATTGATATTATCATTGAACGAACCATCGCTTTCAAACGGGTTATTCTTCCGAAAATATCTCAAATATTCCACAATGATTCCGGGAACGCCAAAAGATTTATCCGCCAGCCATTGCTCGAATTTAGCGTTTGCCGAATAATTCTGAAGATTTGCCCGGCAGCATTTATTCAACTCTGATTTTGAAAATGGCTTTAATACTATTTTATGCTTGATGGCTTTGTTGCCGAAATCGGAACGGACAAACTGAAGCAAAGGCGGAGCCTCGGCTTCCAGCATACTTGCTTTGAAAGAAAAAACAATTATCAAAGGGATATTGCCGATACTTTCGGCCAGGTAATTCATCAGTTCGACGGACTGGGCATCGGCGTAGTGGAAATCGTCAAACATGAGGACTAACGGTGCTTTGTCGGCATAGGAACAAATAGTGTCGTAATAATCCGCCGCCGCCGAGCTTGCGTTATTGATGTTTGCCGAAGACCTGTCCTTCTTGAACTGCCTCCAGTCCTTGCCCAATTCCTTTGCGGCATAGAAAGCATCGCCGGCAAACGGAATAGCCGTCAGCAGTGTCAGCCCCATATTCAGCGCAAGTTTCTTCTCTGGCGATACGTAGCGTTTGTTAATAAGATCATCAATGGCCTTCGAAAACGGCCTCATCGGCTGCAGGCTGCCAACCTTGAATTTGCCGATGGGAAGCTGCCCTTCGATGAACAGCCCGATAGTGCCATCCTTCCCCTGCCGGCATTCCTCCAGGAACAGTTGCAGCAAAGCTGTTTTGCCATACCTGGCTTCTCCGGCAATACTTATAACGGCTCCGCTCCCTTTGCCGACATCCGACAGGGCGTTCCTGAATAATTTCAGGTTGGGCTGATGGCCTATAATTATGTCTTTATCACTCATTGGTTTAATATAAAATAAAGTTCTAAATAATTCAACAGTATACAACTTACGATTAATAATCGAGAGGCTTTCTGTAAACTTTCTAATGCTTTTGGTTTCTCATTTCAATACCACGAGCTAAAGCATGTGGCTGTTTATCTTTTCATCTCATTCCCAAATTCCGATTTGGGAATGCAATTTCCCTGTAAATTCAGTTTGGCAATAGATTGCCTCATTTGATAACGGATATACGCCCTGTAAATAATTTATTTCCAAGTTTTATCCTTGCAAAATACGTGCCTTGATTCAGGCCGGACAGGCTTATTGGGAATTGGTTCATCCCCATTTTCAAATTGATATGGCCTATATACCTAACACGCCGGCCCATGAAATCAAATATCTCTATGCTCCCGCCGCTCTCATTCCGGGATACTATCCTGATAGTAATCTCGCCGGTGGCGGGATAGGGGAATAAATCCATATTAGCATCATACTCTGAATCTTGCTCTTCAATCTCAACACTTGTCAGCAGGCCGCCATATAGCCTTTCGGCACCCTGCCTCATTATTTCGTCAATATACGTTCTGTCATTACTGCTTCCGTCTGGCTCGCCGGCATTGAAATTTGCCGCCACTCCAACCACAACGGCAAACCTAACGGCCGATCCCGGAAGCAAATGAAAAGCACCGGAACCGAGTATTATCTTCTGGTTGCCGGCCGATTTGTTGTTATCGAATTCGTCGGATGATATTCTATTATACAGATAAGTATTGTCATAAACCGGTTCGTCAATCTTAATTTGCGAAAATGAAGCCCAGCCGGCCTGCCGGTGGGGAGGAGTATAGCTATGTTTGTCTTTGGGATAGCCGTTCTCGTCAATTCCGGGCGTGAGAATCAATCCTATGCCAACATAGCCGAAATCCTTGCCGCTTTCGATATGATTGGTATCCGAATAAGCCAGGCAATACTTGTCTATTGCCGGATTCCCGCTGATATTAACTATTTCCACCCGGTCGTTATCCATGCCGAAAAAGGGGAATTCGCCTGTGGTTATCCCAATATCGAAGGCCGGGGCGAAGTGGCAGTTGAACAGCGTGTCTGAAGAATAATTATATAGGTCATATATTATTATTATATAATCGCCGCTCTCGACGGAATTCCAGTGCATTAATGTCTGCTCGTATTGAATACCAAGCGGATAGCCCAATTCTTTATAATAATCTGATTGGCCGGAATATGCCTCTAAGTCTGTATCTTTGAAGGTGCAGAACGCAATATCATCGGCAATAAAGGCTGGGCCAAGCGGGAAACTGTCGGTAGACCTGCGCTCCGGGGTGTCAATATATTCACCGAGATTTGAGTCATATTCCCCGGTATCGGCTATCCAAAGCGGCCAGTTGTAATCGCTTTTTACGTTTGGCAGCCCGTCGTCTTTATTGAAATCACCGGAAAAATACAGCTGATATTTTTCGGACAGTGCGGAATCCGCCTCATCGCCATCTTCAATTCTTCCGGGTGTCATCATAGAATTCGCCGACAAAATATCGAACGAATACTCGACAATTTCGCTTAAATTGCCATCGACTCGTTTTTGTGCTGCAAAATAGAATCCGCCGCCGCTGATATACTGGTTGCCAGTGGAATCCGGCCAATTGAAGCTGCCCTTGCTATTAGCATGATCGAAGAACAGCGAGCCGCGATTATCCAAATGGAACCGCAGCGAATTGCTCTTGAATTGCCTAATATCGTTGAACGGCACGTCCCTTTTTGTTAGAATGCCAGTTTGTGATGCCTTATCGCTGCCGATGGAACTTGTGATCACAAGAATAATCAACAGGCATGGAATTATCAGATTTCGTTTTCGCATTACCCAATTTACGAATTTTGTAATTATTTTTTTTACAATTATTATTATGGGGGTAATTGCTCAGAATAATGGATAAAGGCTGGTTGTAATAGAAAATCACACACCCCTTTATCCCCTCTCAAGAGGGGAAATATTATTTATTCACCGGATAATTAGTTATTTTTGTATGTCCGTTGGAGGTGTTGCGCCAAATATTGCGTGACTGAGAAAAAACTCCCAGTACCTGATCCGGATAATACCGGCGTAGGAAAACGGAAGGCTAATCTGCCCTTCACCTACCTATTTATCTAATCAGGCAGCTTCTACGGTATTAATTTTATGTAAAATTATTCGTTGAGTTTGCCATGTATAACAAAACATTTTCTGTTGCTGCAATTATATTGCTGTTCTATTCCCTTGATGCACTTTCGTCTGGAAGTGAAAAGAAAGATTCGCTCAGGACCTACCAAATACCAAGCGTTACGGTTACCTCCACGCGAGCCTCCGAAAGGCAGTCGCCCGTCCCGTTCACCGAGATCGGCAAATCCGAAATCGAAGAGACCTATACAGCCGCCGACCTGCCGATGCTGCTAAATGGAACGACCTCTATTATCACTTACTCGCAAAGCGGCAATGGAATCGGATACTCCAATATGTCGCTGCGAGGTTTCGACCAGCGCCGTATCTCCGTATTGATAAACGGTATTCCGCAGAATGACCCCGAGGACCATAATGTATATTGGATAAACTTTCCCGACCTGGCAGAAAGCCTTGAAAACATCCAAATCCAGCGCGGGGCGGGTTTGGCCAACTATGGCGCCGCCGCCATCGGCGGGAGTATTAACCTGACCACTGCCAATTTCACCGAAGACACTCAAATCAGGCTTTATTCCGGCGTTGGCTATCAAGAATTTGGCGGCAGCGACAATAAGTTCAAGCCAAATGTGAGCAAATTCCTTATGGAAGTTTCTTCCGGGCTGGTTGACAATAAATATGCGTTCACCGGCCGGTTATCGAGAATAAATTCCTGGGGCTACCGCAATCAATCCTGGGCATTCCTGAATAGCTACTATTTGAGTGCCGTTCGTTTTGACGAGAATGTTTCTACGCAGATTAACGTCTTTGGCGGCCCGCTGACCGACGGGCTGGTATATAACGGCCTGCCCAAAAGCTATATCAAAGATAGAAACTTAAGGCGGAAGAACTACAGCTATTGGGTGTATGATTCTACCGGCAGAAATGTAATGACAGACTGGACGGCAGAAAGGCGCCCGCAGGCACTGGAGGAATTCTCCCAACCGCACTACGAAATATTAAACGATTGGACAATCTCGGAGAATATCTCCTTAAAATCATCCCTGTTTTTCTATACAGGCGAAGGTTTTTTTGATTATAGCGGAGCAGGCTGGACTAATGCCGAATCGTTCAGACTGACACCGGAAAACGGATTTATTGACGCCGAAGACCCTCGCAATCCGATAATCCGTGCCTATGTGGGCAACCGCCAGGGCGGGTGGATACCGAGGATTGTCTGGAAGCAGGAAAATGGAGTTCTGACAGCCGGAGCCGAAATCCGCATACACCGGTCGGAGCATTGGGGCAAAATAAATTATGCTGAGAATCTGCCGGCAGGCTACGATCCGGATTATAAGTTCTATTCAAACAATGGCGAAAGGGATATTTATTCATTCTTTGTCCGCCAGCAGATGAATATTACTGATAAAATAATATTGACGGGCGAAACGCAATTGGTTAGCCAGTCCTACAGGATTGCAAATGAAATGACCGGCAATCAGCCGATGCAATATCAGACTATTGACGGCAAAACAACCGGCAGCGGGCAGCTTTTCGATATTAATTATTTCTTCATAAATCCGAGAATAGGGGCTAATTATAATATTGATGAGAACTCAAACACTTATGCTTCGATCGCCCACACCTCGCGCGAGCCGCGAATGAGAAACCTCTATGCCGCTGATGACGCCTTCTTCGGTGCCAAACCTTTGTTCAAGGAGGTCATCACTGGTGGTGATACACTGTATGACTTCACCAGGCCATTGGTCAAACCCGAAAAAATGCTGGATATTGAGCTTGGCTATACCTATCGCACCGAGAGGATTTACCTCAATGCCAATGCTTATTGGATGGACTATAGCGATGAACTAATCAAGAGCGGGCAGTTGGATATTTTCGGCAGCCCTGTGGACGGCAATGCACCGAAAACAAATCATTTGGGACTGGAAATTCAGGGGTCGGCTGTTTTATTCGATAATTCCGGGGCGAAATTATTACTGTCCGGCAATATGACTGTTAGCCGAAATAAGATAAAAGAATTTGAGTTCAGAACCAGGCAAGGCGACATGGTTGACCTTTCGGGCAATAATATAGCCGGATTCCCTGATTTGATGGGGAATTTGAGACTGAGTTACTATTGGGATGAGCTGTATTTATCAGTTTCCGTCCGCCATCTGGGTGATATGAAAACGGACAATTATGGGGATTTGCTAAAATCGGATGTGCGAATTTTCAATCATTTGAACGACCCCTGGGATCCACAGTATTATGATGACAATACGTTGGATGCCTTCACGGTATTTAATATGAATGTATCTTATGGGATTAAGGATGTATTCGGAGCCAAGGGGATTAAAGTGCATCTGCAGGTTGTCAATCTAACAAATGAATTATATGCCGCAGGGGCCGAAGGCAGGGAGTTCTTCCCGGCTGCCGAGAGGTCAATCTTTGTCGGGTTTGAGTTGGATTTTTAGGCTATAGATTAAGAGAATTCCGAAAAATTCAATTTTTCTGTCATTCCTGTGAAAGAGGCTGTGTGAAAAGACCGAGAAGCGGTCATTCTGAACTTGTTTCAGAATCTATATACCTGTATATATGTGAAATTTGGATGCTGAAATAAATTCAGCATGACATTATTTGTTCGTTTTCAAACAGTATCGAAAGCAGGCATCCATTCCTCGCATTAATAATGGATTCTTCACACAGCCTGTCCCGATTTATCGGGATTCAGAATGACTTTCCATGGATTCTCTTGCTTTTGATACAGCTCCATCAATTAGTATGATACCATATCAACCTTTCTCTTCCAGCTTCCTGACTTGCTTTTTCAGGTTATGTAGTTCTGAAAGAGCATCGGGCAGTTGCCTCATAGCGGCTTCTATCCTGAAAGCTTTGCGAATTTCCTTTGCCGGGGCGCCAAAATAAACACCGGGCTTGGCAATTGATTTCGATACACCGGATTGAGCGATTAAAGTAACATCATCGGCCGTAAATAAATGCCCGGCAAGGCCCACCTGGCCGCCAAATCTGTTCCTATTTCCAACCTTCACACTTCCGGAAATGCCAGTCTGGGCGGCTATAGCTGTGTGTTCGCCAATTTCGCAGTTGTGCCCAATTTGGATAAGATTGTCGAGCTTCACGCCATTGCCTATGAAGGTGCTGCCGGCAATTGCCCTGTCGATAGTTGTATTAGCACCAACCTCAACATCATCGCCAAGCACCACATTGCCAAGCTGAGGAATGCGGCTGTAGGAGCCGTCGGTTTTATTCTCAAGATAGCCAAATCCTTCGGAGCCAAGCACAGCTCCGGGATATATTATGCAATTTTGCCCGATTTCAGTATCGAAGCAGCAAACGGCGTTCGAATGAATTACTGTATTTGCGCCGATTCTCACATTATTATAAATCACCGCATTCGGATAAATTCTTACATTATCGCCAATTATGCAATTATCGCCAATTACCGCCCCGGGGCCTATGGAAGCCAATTCCGAGATGCTGCAATTGCCACCAATTACCGCCCCGGGATGAATCCCCGGAGATAACTGCGGCTTTGTCGATTCGATGAATTTCAGAATTGCTACAAAGTCTTCATACGGGTTGGCAGAGTAAATATAGCATTGGTTTTCCGCCGGAGTGCGTTCGAAGGATTTCGGAACAATGATACATGAGGCATTGCTATCATTCAGATATTGCAAAAACTTATCATCCGAATAAAAAGCAAGTTCACCTTGCCGAGCTGATTCTATACGGTTAACCCCAGATATAACCATATCCGGCAAACCAGACAGATTGCCATTTATCAGGCTGGCAATTTCACCTGTGGTCATTGATTTCATTTTCGTGTCCGGTAGAAGAAAAAAGTTTATAGGTATAAGTCATATTCGTTAACGCAATATAATTAGGTTAAACTCAAAAAGTATCAACTAATCATAATTAAGGTAGTTATAAAAGGCATTCAACAACAAAGTGCAAGGCATACAATTTATTATGCTCGAAAACCTTGCAGAAAGTATGACAACCCCCTGCTCGCCTGGCTCACTTCCCCCTTTTTTAAGGGGGAATCTAAATTA
>JAJRTW010000055.1 GCA_024278075.1 Bacteroidota bacterium
AATTAATGGAATATATAAAAACATATAATAAGACGAGGGCAAAGCCATTTCAGTGGACTTATACTGGAAAACCATTAACCATATAATTAATTACTCTTTCTAAGGGATGATACACTAGCTGCAGAGTAAATAATAGCAATTATAATGAGAATCAATTTAGGATTGTTCATGGTTTTCCTCTAATACGATTGAGCTGTCCACCTTATTTGACGTGACGCCCGCTTTATAATTCCCGCTATAACGTCTGTGAGATAATTACGGTGATACATTTTATGCCATCGCTGTTGAAATTGTTGCATTTAGTATTCAGGGAAAAAATTGATATATTTTAAATGCATAAGTATAACTATGATTCCTTAATATTCAATAATTGCTTGCCGGACACTTGTGACAATATAGTACAAAATTGAGAGAATAATAACGAAAATATTAATTTCCCGCCTTTTATCCAAGCAGCATTGTCACAAGTGTCCGGCTAAAAAGCGGCCAATTAGTGATAATCGCAGTATTCAGCACCATTTTGCCCTATATTCTGCTATTATGAATGTAATCATGAAATTAGTGAAATATAATATTAAATCGCGTCATTCAGAACGAAGCCATCTATGGCGAGCCATTGGTGGCGTAGTGAAGAATTCATCTCAATACTGGCAAAAATCCTATAAGCACTGGATTCCTCACTAAGTTCTGAATGACCAGCCATAATAGGCAGGTATATATTAAAAACGTCTCTCATATTAAACCGGATAGTAGCGGTTTAAATTCATTTCGATTTGATACGTCAGGAAAATATGGATGTGTATAACAGAACTCTGAATTACGAATTACGAATTACGAATTACGAATTACGAATAAAAAAATACGAATTATGAACTTCCAAAAATTTACATTAAAATCGCAGGAAGCAATCCAAACAGCTGAGGAGATTGCAACCAGCTATAATAATCAGGCCATTGAGCCGGAGCATTTATTCGCGGCTATGATACAGGATTCGCAGGGAGTAATAGTTGAAATAATCCAAAAACTAAGCGGCAACATTGACGTTTTGAAGATTAAAGTTAACGGCCTGCTGGACAAATTGCCAAAAGTGGCCGGCACTTCATCGGCTAACAAGTTTGTATCGCCAAATTTGACTAAGATTTTCGAAACCGCCGGCACCGAGGCAAATTCACTGAAAGATGAATATATAAGTCTCGAACATCTCTTGATTGTCATTGCCGAAACTAAATCCGAAGTGTCCGATTTCTTAAATAGAAATGGTATTAATAAGAATAATATCCTAAAAGTATTGAAAGATATTCGCGGCAACCAAAGGGTGGTCGACCAAAATCCCGAAGATAAATACAATGCACTTAAGAAATACGGCAGGCTGCTCAACGACGAAGCCCGCCAAGGGAAAATTGACCCGGTAATCGGACGGCAGGAAGAAATTCGCAGAGTATTGCAGGTACTGTCGCGAAGAACCAAGAATAACCCTATCCTGATCGGCAATCCCGGAGTTGGCAAAACTGCAATTGTCGAAGGCCTGGCGCAAAGAATTGTCAGCGGCGATGTTCCGGATATGCTTCTGAGCAAATCTGTCGTAACGCTCGACTTGGGGATGCTGGTGGCAGGCACAAGTTTTCGCGGGCAGTTCGAAGAACGCATGAAGGCAGTTATTAAGGAAGTAACAGATTCCGACGGACAGATTATCCTATTTATCGATGAAATTCATACGTTAATTGGTGCCGGTGCTGTGCAGGGAGGTATGGACGCTGCGAATATATTAAAACCCGCACTTGCCCGCGGAGACCTCAGATGTATTGGTGCCACCACCCTCGATGAATATCAGAAATATATTGAAAAAGATGCGGCCCTTGAAAGAAGGTTCCAGAAAGTAGTTATCGACGAACCGTCGGTCGAAGATGCTATATCAATTATGCGGGGATTGAAGGAGAGATATGAAGTGCATCATGGTGTCAGGATAACCGATGGCGCTATTATTGCTGCTGCCCGGCTTTCCGACAGGTATATTACCGACCGCTATCTACCGGACAAGGCGATTGACCTCATGGACGAAGCGGCAAGCAAACTGCGAATAGACATAGATTCGATGCCGGAGGAGATTGACACAATCATACGCAGTATCAGGCAACTGGAAATCGAAAAGCAGGCACTGATAAGAGAAATTGGCAAGTGATGGCTTCGTCATTTTTTGTGTTATCTCATTATTTGGGCACTATTTCTTCTTGTATCTATGCTCCAACTTAGTTACATTGAAGAGAAGGTTAAATTGCAGCTTGTGATAATATTGAGATGAAACTTCTGAAAAATCGGGAATTGTCATTTTCGTAATAATTTGCAAAGAAAATAGATAAGAGTTTGTCATTCTGAACCCTTCGGCTTCGCTCCTCTTCATTACGCTCTGAATGCCGATCCTGACACAAAATCTTGTGCAAGAATGACAGCAAAACACAAATTTTTCAGAAGTCTCGAGATATATTTATTCAAAAGCTATATCTATGATTTTTTCCATATCTATGATTTATGATAACATTAACAAAAATTGGCGGTTCATCGATAACTGTTAATTCCGATGATATCGAAACCATTGAGTCTTCCCACGATACGATTATCAGCCTGAAAAGCGGGAAGAAATTAATTGTGAAGGAATCCGAACAGCAAATAATCGAGAAAGTAATTAAGTTCAAAAGGGCCTGCTTCGAAAAAATTCTGATAGAGACTTTTGCAGCCGGCGCCGGCTGAACCCAATAAGTAACTGATTTATCACCAGGATATCATTCGACATCTTGACACCCAATTTTAATCCGATAATACTACTACATGTCTTATATTTATTATTTGCCATTAATACAGTATCCGCCCAGAACTCATCCGTGCGGCCAAATAAATATAGCAACCCAGCCGAGAGGAATTATATAAATGTAGGCCTGGACAAGGTTGTGGACACATATTTCTTCCGTGGCAGAGGGGTGTATAACGTTGATCTTCTTTACGGAACTTTGCGGCTGAACCAAAATTACTATGGCACGGTAATAAGGAATCGTAAGCCGTTGAATGATTTTGAAACATTCAATCTTGAATACGAATATTCCCTTAGCAATAACATTCTGTTAAGCTTTGAGCAGAACTGGCTGCTAACATCATACAATAACCTGGATGAACTGGAGCGGCTGAATGGCATTGCAGGTATAAAATATAAGCGATCAGATAAATTCTTCGTTGGCCTGGGTTTCGGACTGGAGGACAATAAGACCCTGGGATTATTGTCGGGCGGGCGGCTATTGCAAATCAACTCCGCACTGTCAAATATTAATATTGACAATTATATTATCAATTCGAAGCTGTCGGCTCGGCGTCTTGAATTAAACAGAGACAGGGTTGAATCAAATTTCGCCATAGGTTCAAATGTTTTCAAAAATTTTGATAAAGACAACCGCCTCTTCCTGGATTTCGGATATTTCGTATTCAATACCAATTCGGTTTATCAGGGCTTGTCGGATATTAACAAATTTTCGATTGAAAGCAGAGACAAGGACAGCCTGATGATTAATCTCGGAGTGGGGTTTCAGCTATTAGATTATTTCAACACAAATATTAGTTTATCACTGACTGACTACAGTCTTTTAAGATCTTTTAAGGAGCCGGTAATCAATTCATCTTGGACTGGAGTGGCAAAGAATAAAAGGCAATTCCTTATGAGTTTCTTTGGAGATATCGGATTTGATTCTGATTATTTTACTCAAAAGATTGGCTTGAACTTTCAGGTATATGACCACGAAAATCATGTAACAAATAAATTTGATATTCCTATCGAAGAGGAAAACAGGCTCAGGAACATAGAATTCCAGTTGGATGAAAACAGGTCAACCACTGGCCTAATATCAAAATCGAAATGGAAAATATCCAGAAGGGACACGCTGTCGGTTGATTATTCTGTTTCGTTGTCTCAATATAACACCCCAAGCTTGAACAATAATGAGGACAGAGACGAATTTATTTCGATTGTCAATATTAGTCTGAGGCATAGATTTTCGTCCTATTTAACTGCAATTTTTGCCGGCGAAATGTATATGAATCATCGCGTTTATATTAAATCTCAGCGAAGTGCCGACAGCAGGTGGAACAGAATATACAGATTTACTCCTCAAATTATTTACGAATCCAAAAAATTTAGAATGCAGCCGCAATTTGAGGTCTTGGCCGACTATACAATTTATGATTTCGAGTTTATTTCGCCGGGGATTAACAGCTTTAGCAGAAGGCAAATTAAGTATAAAGACCAGATATTTATCGAATTTCTAAAAAATATTAGTTTGCAATCACAGATTTTTATCCGATATTACGAAATAGGCACAATGTATTGGGATGCGTTTGCCGAGACTGCTCAGGAAAGCAACTTCGAGCATTTCACCCAAATGCTGCTGGTAGCCCGGACTTCACCGGATGTATCCATGGGATGCGGCGCCAGGTATTATAAATTGACGAAAAAGAACTTAATAGATATTGGTTCGGGGCCGGGACTGAAATACGATTTGATAAGCATTGGGCCGGAAGCGATGATTAAGATCCAATTCCCGTCAGGTTCAAGAATATCACTATCAGGCTGGTATGAATTTCAGTTTATCAACAAGGAAATGGTCCGAAACGTACCCAACCTTTTTTTGCAAACGAAAATGTATATGTAAAATTAATAATGGCCAATAAATTATATAAGTTCCAAACAGGCATCCGGAGTTCTAAGGCTTCTATAACTTCTATCGAACCCATGCTTAATAATATTAGGAATGAGATTGGCCTGCCGGACGAAACTTATTATAATATTCTTGTGGCGATCACCGAAGCAGTGAACAATGCAATAAATCATGGCAATAAATTAGATGAAAACAAGACAGTTGAAATTAAAATCGAAGCCACGGTAAATACGATTGATATCTCGGTAAAAGATCAGGGCGAGGGGTTTGAGATTGATAAACTTGATGACCCGCGAACTCCTGAGAACTTGCTTAAATCAAGCGGCAGAGGCGTTTTTATCATCAAAACCCTTGCCAATGATTCTTCGTTTGTTCATGATGGCAAGGGAATGAATGTTTGCATGCAATTCTCTTATAAACCCAAATAATTATATTCATTTTGTCTTATTTATAGATAATTATGCATTAGTTTCCTGTTAAATATGCGAATCATTCTAAATGAATACCTTATAACTGTGACATGAATCAATAGTTTGTTTTGCAAAATCCGAGTCATATCTAAAACAGCACCATATAGAGTAAAATGCAGTTGATAACAATGATTCGGCCTATTCAGCTACTTTTTAACCGGACACTACTGTCACTTAATCATTTAAAACCAATCACTTATAAATATATTTAATGGTATTTTACCATAGAGATATTATCCACAAAGCTATAGATTCCTTATCCGGTAATATTGGAGAATCCGGCCGACGCATAGTTTTCATCAACGGTAATTTCGGCACGGGTAAAACATTTATTGTCGATGAGATTATTAAATTTCTCGTTGCCGATGAGGTTTTTGATGATATATTTAAATATAGCGCTACTCCAGATGTAAAATTCCTGCCGGAGTTTGCGAATGCTATTTTCAGGGAATCAGTTGGCAGTAATAGGGAAAATGAAGTATTTCATGCAATGGAAACTAAATATAACTTAGTTAGATTCAACAATATTATTACAACTATTCGTGAGTATGACCCTAAACTATTCACATATATTATTAGCAATTATTCTCTTCTAAACAAATTTGATTTCCATTGGAAAAAGAAGCAGAATAGCCCTGTTAATGCTGATATGATTTTTAAGATAAGGGAGATTATAAAAAGTAAGGATGATCAGATATTGTTAGAAAAACCGGGCCGCATGTGTGCTGAATCAGTTGTTGTGGACTTGATTACAAGCTATTTGCCCATAAATGATAAACTGCTTTTTGATGACTACATGCAAAGCGGCAAAAAGAAGAGTATAGCTATTATAATTGATGGCTATGACGGATTTTCAGGCTCGGTGGATGACTGGCTGGCTGAGGATTTTATACCTGCCTGCACAGATATGAAATTATCTAAATTCATACATTTCGAAAACCCGACAGTTGCATCTGACCTTCAAGTAAATCATATATTTGACATTAGGTTTGTTCTTTCCGGAAGGTTTTCGTTCTGTAGAGAAGGCAATGCGGTTTTGAATAAGCATAAGGATGATTCTATCCTCCTTTCATTAAAAGAAGTTGATTCAGAGAATATCTTGCAGTATTTGCTGGCTGAAGAATTGAGTCCTGAGGAATACCACTGGGATTTCGAATCAATAGCCGGCGGCAACCTCTATATTATGTCCATACTTACTGAATCAATAAAGATAGGGTCAATTAATTTTGACATGTTTAGGATTTATCAACTTGTCGAGGAGAAAATATTTATTGGCCACACCGAGCAGCAGCGTGACTGGATAAGATGCGCAGCATTTCTTGATGAGTTTGATATCTGGGGGCTTAGATGCTTTCCCTCAATGACTGAAAATTATAATGAGGCTTACGACTTCTTTTTGAATTCGGAAAATCTGGCATGTCAAATACAGAATAGCAACAAAATTACATTACATCTTCAGGTAAAAGAATTCGTTCGAGGCTCGATAAAAGTCCTGTCAGAGTCTCTATTTAAGGAATACTGCAAGATTAGGGACAAGTACCATTCATTTTCAGAATTATTGGAAAAATACGATACGAATGAATGCGATATACTTAGAAATATTGCTTACTTAAATAGATTTGACATAGATTTTACGATACGCAAAGCTTTTTTATATGAGTCCGAAAATGCAATTAAGATTATTAATAAACATAGTAAACTTTTCGACAAAAAAGAATTTATATACAGGATGAAATCTGATATAGCCAGTGAGTTCTTAGAATTCAATAAGGTTATCGATAATATAAGATTTGACGAGAAATTAGAAACAATTAAAGAAATCAATATCTTGAATAAGGAAAATATTGAGAACAAAAGATTGAAGAAAAAAGCGAAAATCGAAAGTATTAAAAGCCAGATAAATAAGAGTCATGATGAATCCGATGACGGCAAAACATTATTTGATGATGTCCAGAACGAATATATTGAGGTGGAGAATAGATTAATCGAGCAAAGGAAGAAGAAGGATGATTTTAGCCAGAAGAATAATCAGAAGCCTGTTATTACTTTGTCGGCTGCATCGGCTATTTTTATCATTTTGAGTATTTTTGCAGAAGTTATTTTCGAAGGCTTTTTTAAGCACGATACAACTATAAATCTTGTACGTAAAATATTGATTACAATGTCTGGCATTACAATTATATCCGGTGTATATTATTATATGAAGGGGACGGTTTCCGGAAGGGGAAAAATTGAATATGAAGAATCGTTGATTGAAATCGATGAATTGAAGAAATTGAAAAAAGAATTATTTGCCGATTTAGAAAAAATTAAATCCAATTTTGAGGTGGCAGACAAAAGCATTGAAGAGCTATCTTCGATAATTGATTCGCTAATTAATGAAATTAAGTCTTTGGACAAAAAAGAAAAGGAGTTAAATATTTGATACTACATACGAAGTCCAATAAAATATATTATTAATTGTATCTGTCTAAGAATTCCTGAACAATTATATCACTGCTTTTCTTCATTTCCCCGGGTGTGCCCTCGAATTGAACTCGCCCTTCATTGAGCATAACAACACTGTCGGCAACTCTATCCACCGAAAACATGTCGTGAGTGATGACAATTGAGGTAACATTGAGTTTCTTGGCAAGGTCCCCGATTAATAAATCAATCTGTTCGGAAGTAACAGGGTCAAGCCCTGTACTAGGCTCGTCGTACAAAATATACTTTGGGCTGCCAACAAGCGCCCGGGCCACTCCTACACGTTTTCTCATGCCGCCGGAAAGGTCGGACGGTTTCTTATCTTTAAGGATAGTCCATTCATTTCGGAAAGCCGCAGAATCTGATTCGGCCAGATCCGGCAAAAGCCCGACTGAAGATAAAACCTTTTGCGCCTCCGATATTAATTTGCCTTGGTCCCGCAATCCATGTTCATACAGGCCAAGAATAATATTTTCGAATACGTTATATGAATCGAATAATGCAGAACCCTGGAATACGAAACCAATTTTTCGCCGCAGCTCAAACAAATCTTTATAGCCCATCTCACCCACATGATTCCCGTCGACAATTACTCTGCCCTTGTCGGGAGTTAGCAATCCAACTACGTGCTTTATCAACACACTTTTGCCACATCCGGATTTCCCAATAATGCACATAGTGTTGCCGTTTGGAATAGAAAAGTTAACGCCGTTGAGCACAGCAATGGAGCCAAAGGATTTGTACAGATCGTGTATTTGGATCATCTGAATCGGATATTGTTAATAAATTAGATGAATGAAATAATTGCTGAGGTTAAAGATATATTTTGCAATTAGTTTTTCTTGATATTTGCAATTGACATAACCTTTGTCTCATTATTATCATCGGTGCGATAAAACTCGAAGTAGTACTTATCGGGCCTTTCAAAATAAATTTCAACCCGTATTTTCGTAGGGGCATTAACGGAATAATATTTCTCGCCAACAAAAGAAAACCTATTTGTCTCCGGGTCATATTCTCCCTGGCAAACCAATGGCAGCAACCCGACGGAATCATAGCTGAGTAAAAAGTATTTCTTCAGGTTAGAGTCATAGCCGATGATAGTTTTACTCACGACTACCCCGCCGGTGTAGAGAAGCCTTCCGTTCATCTCAATGTAAACACCTTTATACAGCACAAGGTTAACCGTTTCGCCTTTTCCATAGCTCGGGGTTTTGCTGCCGATGGGATTGTGCTTGTATAATTGCTTCCAATGGCCTGCGAACTGGCCCAATATTTTGTGATCTTCCTTGGCATAAGAAACATCTATACCCTGTTGGGCATGAACATTATAAGCCAAAAGAATCAAGAGAAATATGTGAATAATGAGTTCGGAGAAAATATTTATCATCCTTTGCAACATGTTGGCCTCTTTTATTTGCTCGTTATTATTATATTATCATTCAATGATACATCTATCGTTTCTTATGTTTCGCCCAGCTGTCTCTAAGAGTCACAGTCCGGTTGAAAACCTTGTGTGTGTCAGTAGATTCTTTATCTACGCAGAAATATCCCAGGCGCTCAAACTGGTAAGTGCTTCCGATTTTAGCGTTTATAATTCCAGGTTCAAAATAGCACTCTTGCAGCACTTTCAATGAATCATGATTCAGATAGTCAATGAAATCTTTGCCATCTTCAGTATCGTTTGGATTTTCAATTGTAAACAGATGGTCATAAATTCGAACTTCCGACTTCACTGCATGACGAGCCGATACCCAATGAAGTGTGGCCTTTACTTTCCGGCCGTCCGGCGAAGAACCACCTTTCGTTTCCGGGTCGTAGGTGCAGTGCAATTCGATAATTTTGCCGGTGGTATCATCTTTAATAACACTTTGGCAGGTCAGGAAATAGGCATATCTGAGCCTAACTTCGCGGCCCGGCGAGAGCCTAAAGAATTTCCGCGGCGGCTGCTCCATAAAGTCATCTCTTTCAATATAAAGCACTTTCGAGAAAGGTACTTTCCTTGTTCCGGCCGAAGGGTCCTCGGGATTATTAATTGCATCGAGTTCCTCTTCATGGCCGTCCGGATAATTGTCAATAATTACTTTCAAAGGATTCAGCACGGCCATTATTCGTGGGGCGTGTTTGTTCAAATCTTCGCGCACGCTAAACTCCAGCATACTCAAATCAACCAGGCTGTCTTTTTTTGCAATGCCTATCAATTCGGCAAAAAATCTGATGGCTCGAGGTGAGTAGCCTCGCCTTCTCAGCCCTGAAATCGTAGGCATTCTCGGGTCGTCCCAACCGCTCACATAGCCTTGTCTGACCAAACGCAGAAGTTTCCTCTTGCTCAGCACTGTATAGCTCAGGTTCAGCCGGGCGAATTCAATCTGCTGAGGGTGATAAACATCTAACTGGTCTAAATACCAATCATATAGAAGCCTGTGGTTTTCGAACTCCAAGGTGCAAAGAGAGTGAGTAATCCGCTCGATTGAGTCCGACAGGCAGTGGGTGAAATCATACATCGGGTAGATGCACCATTTGTCACCGGTGCGGTGGTGGCTGGAATGCTTTATCCTATATATAGTCGAATCCCGCATATTCATATTCGGCGACGACATATCGATCTTTGCACGAAGCACACGCAACCCGTCTTCGAATTCACCATCGCGCATTTGCTTGAACAAGTCCAGATTCTCTTCTACCGAACGGTTGCGATAGGGGCTTTCTTTGCCGGGCATTGTTAGTGTGCCGCGATACTCTTTTACTTCGTCAGGCGCAAGGTCGCAAACATAGGCCTTGCCCTTTTTAATCAATTCAACGGCAAATTCATAGAGTTGGTCGAAATAATCGGAAGCGAAAAACAGCCTGTCTTGCCAGTCGAAGCCAAGCCAGCTGACATCTTCCTTTATCGAATCCACATATTCTACATCTTCCTTCACCGGATTTGTGTCGTCGAAACGAAGGTTGCACAAGCCATTATATTCCGCCGCAATTCCAAAATTAAGGCATATAGATTTTGCATGGCCTATGTGTAAATATCCATTAGGCTCGGGCGGGAACCGAGTATGGACGCGCCCGCCATATTTGCCCGCCTTTATGTCGTTATTAATAATAGATTTAATGAAATTCGATGTTGATGGCCCCTTCGCTTTCTTTTCATTATGGTTTTCTATGTTTCGGTTTTCAGTATTTCCTGACATTTGCCTGCCTTTATTGTATATCATTATTTCGGTATATCTTCTTTTTCGGAAGTGCTTCTCCACAAAAGAGTGGAACGATTTATTCAGTATTTTATTCGGTAGAATGTGAATTCAGTTCAGTAGTGTCCGGTAAAAAATGAGAAACACTCATAATATGTACCTGAATATTATGACTTGTCATTCTGAACTTGTTTCAGACCACGAAGTAGCAGCGAAGCTAATCCAGTATTCATAGGCTATATGACAGTATTAAGATGGACTCCGGACGGGGTCCGGAATGACATGAATTATTAGTTTATTCTGCAAAATCCAAATCATATCTAAAACAGCTCCATACAGAGCAAAACGTAGTTGATAACAATGATTCGGCCTACTCTGATACTTTTTAACCGGACACTACTGAATTCCGTCAATAAACATTTAATCAATTCTCAATTCTCTTTGCTGCAAACCCTCCCTGCCTTTCATTAATCCTGCAAACCGGCTGGTACTGGCAATATTCACATGAATTCTTCTCGAACGGTGCGGCTTCGAAATTCCCGGTTGCAATGGAACTGTGAATCATTTCCGCCTCGAGAATACTATTGCTCATCATTTCCTCGAACTCCTCGTCGGTTTTTAATATTTCACTCGTCGATTTAACAGATGGCTTCGGCAGGTCTACATTCTCCGGCACCATAATAAATTTGTGTCCGATTTCGGCTCCGTTCCTGCCCACAATGGGCTTCATTAAATAATAAACACCACCGGACGGTTGCGATTCCATGCCGTACTGCTCGGATAAAATCCTCCTGACAGCTGCTATATACAGGGGAATTTGGAACGACAAACCGTTTCTGATTGTTGAATTAGTTGGCAGGTTCGCACCCGAAGACTTGTAATCAGTAACAAGAAACCAAGAATTTCCATTATCATATTTGATTTCTATTCGGTCAATTTTTCCTTTTAATTTAATATTCTCACTAATCTCAACCGGAGCAATAGCAGATTCATCATTCCCGGTGGCCAAGCCAAATCCGAATTCAAAAAATACCGGGATATAGTTCCAGTCATTTTTTAATCTATCCAATTCAAAGCCGAGCCACGTTTCAAGATAGCCGGCCTTTTCTGAAGTTCCAATCAGGTTAGCCTTTTCAATTTCAAAATATGGATGGGAATAGCTGATTTTCTCAAGCTCTTCCGATGCAATATTGTGTAAAATCTCCAGATATTCATGCCTATTCTCAGTATTAAGAAAAACAGGATTAAAACCGGGCAGGAATTCACTTTTGGGGCTCATATATTCAGCCGATGTATTCTTATACTGCTTTTGTTGCAATTTTAAGTAGAATCTGTAAAGGATAATATGGAACAAACTTCCCTTTTCAAGGGGTGATAGCTGTGGGTCGTCCAAAGTGCTTTCGGCAAGTTTTATCACTCTGGCGGCAAAATATTTATACGGGCATTTGGCATAAGTTTCAAGCTGCGAAACGGAATAGGTTCCGCCTGATATTTCCATACCGTTGCCGGCAGGGCTGTCGGAATCAACTCTATTTCCACTCGCTGTGTCCGCATATATTTTGCTGTCGTAGTCAATGTCAGTATTTATTATACTTTTATTATTGAAGGAAATATCAATATGGCAGTTTCCCGACCCATAGTATCCAACTTTTCCAACTCCCCTTTCGATAATTTCTACATACTGCTTTCTGGAGCTGGCAACCCCAATTATATCCTCGCAATTATTTTTTCCGACAACCTGCCTTATCAATTCACCATTAGTCGATATCGCATTCAGCCAGGGAAGTTCGGCAATCTGGCGTCTGATGCCGTCGGTAATTATTTCATTGCCCTTTAGCGATTCTCTCAATCGCAAAAGGTTGAAGATACAATTATCCCCCTCGAGATTCGAGATTTTCAGTAGAGAATCAACAAAAGGCGAACGAACTAAATCTTCATTATTCTTCATTGTCGGATAGGTAATATAAATCCTGGCGGACCCATCGTCCAGCCCATTCTCATTATTCGTCAGAAATTGATAGAAAAGCATTCGCTCGGCGGCAATATGCCGGTTCTCACTGCCGGGTAGCTCTTTGCCCAGGAACGATTCCGGCCTGTAATTCACAGGGAACTCACCATCCAGCGCCCCACAAAGAATCATCACTTTATATGGGATTCCCCTTGTCTGCTCAATCGAAGTAACTTCAACTCCGTAATTGACTTTCTCCCGAACCTGATACTTCGCACCGGATACCGATGTCCTGAGTTTTTCGGTAAATTCCTCCAACGTGTATTTAGTTTCCTTGTCCCGCTCATTCGTAATAAACACAAACTCGTTTATCACATTCAGAAATTCGGAAAAGGCGCGAGCATCTTTTTCAATCTCTTCCTCCGGGTTGATGCTGCCAAAGTCAAATATATCTTTTAGGCCTGTGCTGTCTGCAAGTGCCAGAATATTATCCTTGATTTTTAGTTTAATGATAATATCATTCTTAATAAGACTCGAAAATTCAGAGGCCCTCATCTTGCGTTGCTGTGCGGGCAGGATGTCCACCAACAAGCTAAAATCTTCTGCGGCTTGTTTAATGCTTGTGATTTCACGGCCGATTTCATCGACTTCCATTTGGTCGAAATGAAGTTCGGATTCGCGGATTGCCTTTATTCTATCCATATTCTTAAGGGCGCTATCGAACCTCATGGTCCAAAACTTAGGGCCACGCCATTTCCCGCCGCCGGAAATCCGAAGCTTTTGAGCAATCGCAAAAAGATTTACGCCGTCAATAATTCTTTTGCGGCCATTATGATTAATTTCAAAACTCAAATAGGGGCTTTGAAGTGCCCGGTGGATATCTTCCCTTCTGAATCCACGAATAATAATATCCAAAACGCTGAAAATTGAGATTACTACCGGCGATCGCTTCAGCTCAAATCTGTCAGAGATATTCGCCGGGATTTGATTAATGTTGAAATAATCCCGGATTAAGTTCGAATATTTATCTGGCTGCCTGAGTCCAATACAGATTGTTGAAGGTGCGGTATTCTCATTCAGTATCAAGTATTTGACTAATCTTGCAACCGATTTTACTTCATCAATGCGGCTTTCGGCCTCAATAATTCTAATTGACTTACTTAATCTACCGTTTCTGATTTCCTTTTCCGTATTGAAAAGCCATCTTCGAAGGAACAATCCCGGCGGTTTTCCCGTGTCATTTTCCGGTGAAATGACTTTGTCCGGAATTTGCTTATCTTCGGAAGCAACGAATCCGGATGAGGCAATATTAAAGCCGGATGCTACAAGCAATGCTCTTGAATGCTGGAGATTTCCGAAAAGAGGCCCATTGATTTCCGTAAAGTCTATGCTGATAACAACGGGAATATTTGACTTGGCAAAATAAGATAGGAATCTAATTTCGGGTAGTTTGAATTCCGAAAAACCATCGATAAAAATAGTGGGCCGGCCGGGAAACAGTCCATCAAAAAAAGTAATAATTTTTGCCGATTCTTCTGGCAATATATCATCGAAAAGGCTTCTCCGGACATTCAACGATTCAATATGGCTGCACACAGTTTCGAGCAGTGCGGGTTGGTCAAGAAATGTTTTTCCGAGCAGTGATTCGTATTTGCCATACAGCTCGGCAACATCGCTTAGACGGTAAGGGTCATAAACATTATCGCCGCTTTGATTGCTAAGGTCACATATTAATTTATCTACAGTGATTCCGTCTTCTTTCAGGCCGGTGACTATGCTGGCCAATCGCTGCAGAACATGCACGGATATACGCCTGCCATCTTTTTTGTAGAATGGCATTTCTGCATTTGCCGCTGCTTCCTCGAACAATGCTAATTGGTAGGCATCGGATATGATTTTATAATATACATCAGGATGATGCCCGTCCGAACGGCTGCTATCGGTATTGATGCCAACAGGTTGGCTGCCATGGGGGAAGATGCTGCCGTAGCACCTTTGAATAAATGTTCTTAACGTAAAGAAATTGGGCTTGGCAACGGGCTTTCTATGCTTTGAGAAGTAATTCCGGATATACGATTTTTCGAGGTTGCGAACAATTTTGGCCGTTGGGAATATTATGATAAATGACTCCGGCCGGTTAATTTCTATGGCGTGCCGGACGAGTTCTTCCGATGAAACGTTATGCTCTTCGAATTGAAATGCTTTATTATGTATATATTGCGGCATAGATAAGTAATTAAATGTTTATTAGGCACATCAGGACGGGAAGTCTTGACGCCCCTAAATTCCTAAACCCCTTCCATCAATACTCCCGCTTATTCAAAGAATCCGGGAGCCAACGGAGCATTGCAGTGAAGTCATTGTCCTGCAACTTGTTCAAAGATGATTTGGCCTCGGCGAATAATCTGTCCACCTCGGCCCGTACTTCCGCAAACACGCCCAGCCGTTCAAGCATCTCGCACATTGCAGGAACATATTCAGCCGATAATCCATTGCCGACATAGAATTTATTCAGTAATTCAATGTCCTCCGTAGATATTGCCTTTTCCTTAGCTTTCAATATCATAAGAGTCTTTTTGCCTTCTCTGATGTCTTCGCCAATATTTTTGCCCAGAACTTTATTGTCGGATATAAGGTCGAGCAGATCGTCCTGCAATTGGAAGGCAAGGCCAAGCGAATAGCCATATTTCCTTAAGCATTCGATTTCTTCATCATTGCCATTCCCTGCAAGGCCGCCCACCGCGGCAGATGTCTCAAGCATATATGCCGTTTTCTTGCCAATCATCAGCATATATTCTTCAATCGAAACATCCTTGCGCTTGTTGAATTCCATGTCATAAGCCTGGCCCTCGCATACTTCAATCAAAGCATCGGTAAAAGCAGAGAACAGATTTTTTGACCTCTCGTGTTCATTGGCATAGGGCAAAAGTTTATACACATAGCCGACCATTACGTCGCCAGTGAGGATAGCTGTGGCAGAGTCCCACTTCTTATGAAGTGTTGGCCTGCCTCTTCGCATCGGCGAATCGTCCATTATATCGTCATGGGCAAGCGTAAAATTATGAAGTATCTCAACAGCCGCGGCTATGTCGAGCGCCTGCCAGGGGTTGCCTCCGACAGCACCGCACGAGATCATCGCAAGCACGGGGCGGATTCGCTTGCCGCCGCCGCCGACAAGATAACGGAACGGTTCATATAAACTGCTTGGTTTGTCAACCGAAGCCACTTGGAGCAGCCTTGCTTCAATTTTGTTTAGATATTGGTCGTATTTTTCTTTGTGGTTAATCATAATTTGGGTCGTTAGTGTAACTATTCGTAAAAAGACTTAGTATATTCATCTCATTCCCAAATTCCGATTTGGGAATATAATTTTCCAGCAAATCTCTGTTTTGCAATGGATTAGTCAAAATAATTAACGAAAGTTATTTTAACTCTAATTTCACAAAAATAACATGCTTTTTTGTGTATCGTTACATTAGATAATAAAATCAGGCCTTAATATAGTGCTTGCCCGGCAGTTGTTTCACATAGTTGTTAAACTCCATATTAAGCAAAATAACCAACAATTCCGATATTTCAATGCCAGTTCTTTCTGCAATAGTGTCAACCTGCAGCGGTTCATAACTTATTTGCTCGTATATTTTTTTTTCGGTAGCTGTGTCGAAATTCATTCGAATGGTTTCATTTTTCCCGGCGGGCATTTGCTGAGAAAGGCCCAATTCATCTATCATTTGCTCCGGCGATAGAGCAGGAGTGGCTATATCCCTTTTAATCAGATTGTTCGTACCCTCGCTTTTAGGGGATGTTATGTTGCCCGGGACTGCATAGACCTCCCGCTCTTGGTCGAAGGCAAATTTTGCAGTAATCAATGCACCACCCTTCAGAGCACTTTCAATAACCAAAGTAGCAACTGAAATCCCACTTATTATCCTGTTGCGTTGGGGAAAATACGCTGGCAGTGCCTTTACTTCGAAGCGGTATTCAGAGATAATAGCCCCGCCGGTGTCGACTATCCTTTCGGCATTTTTCTGAGATTCATAGGGGCTGATGCAGTCGATGCCGCTTGCAATCACAGCATAAGTAATTCCATTAGCTTTTATAGCCGCAAGGTGGGAAATCGTGTCTATACCATAGGCCAGCCCGCTGCAAACAAGCACATTGTTCCGGGCGAAATGCTCAGCAAACCTTTCGGCGTTTATCCTGCCATACGTTGTGCATCGGCGGGTGCCGACAATAGATATTGATACGATAGCGGAATTCAGCAGCTCGCCTTTTACATATATGACAACCGGAGCGTAAGGAATTCGTTTCAATAGTTCGGGATAGTCTTCGTCCCAAAGGGTAATTGCCCTTGACTTATTCTTTTCGCACAGGTCGAGCTGCCAATTCGCCTCGGAAACAAGTGATTTAACACCGGCGTTAAAGAGGTCGTTCGATTTAACTTTGGCTTCGAGTGCCGGCGGAAGCTTCGAATCGAGGAAATGGGGAAATGAAGTATACTGTTCAATTATCTTTCTCTTCAGTTCAGAATTAATGCCTTTGTGATAAGTAAGGGCAAGAATCTCTTCGATTGTCCAATTGGCTGGGATTGGCATAATTTATCAACACTTAACTTATATCTTTTCAATAATTATTTGTAACTTAAATTAAGCTATGAATGTTAGATATGCAAGACGTTTTATCAAAGTAGTGTCCGGTTAAAAAGCAGTGAATAATTGGTAATCACAGTTATAGCCTGTATTATGCCCTATATTGTGTTAATACGGATGCAATTTTGAATAAAACGAAAATTGTATTTTAAGATTGTCATGCCGGACCCCGATCCGGCATCCATCTTGAAACTATCAAATAGCCCATGAATACTGGATTCTGAAACAAGTTCCGCAATGACATATCATAGTTATCAGGTATTCATTTAAAAATGATTCACATATTTAACCGGACACTACTGTGCTCAATGAGATTTTTTGCAATTTATTATTAGATGGGGAAATATTATGAAAAAGTTAATTCTAACATTATTCGTATTTGCATTATTCCTTCGGTGCGGGGACGATGAATCTGTCAGGCCTAACAATACGGATTGCGGCCAAAAAGCAATCGTAGATAACGCCCAGTATATCAATGCCCCGGATGATGAATTTAGTTTTGTCGAAGTTGAGATTAATGGGGATTGTATGAAAATAAGTATAAGGTATGGCGGCGGTTGCAGAGATATTGAGCTTAAATTGATAGGTTCCGAATCAGTGCTTTTTCCTGCTCCCGGAGCAGGAAACATCAGATTGTCATTGAAAGATGAAGATGATTGTAAAGCATTAATACTTAAAGAAATTACATTCGATTTGACTCCTTTTAGACTTTTAAATCTTAATAGAGTTTCGCTGCGTCTATCAGGGTGGGATGGATTATTAGTTTATGAATATTAAAATATATTCTGTTGCAAATAATACCTAAACTGCATTAAAACGAAGTATGCGAATCGTTATCAAATCATCAAATGCAGGAATAACACATTCAAATAAAGATTTCTCATTACATACGATGACAGGAAGAAGAAAACCCTCTAAATCTCCCTTTGAAACAAGCTCGCTTGGCTAAGGGAGACTTAAACCGCAGATTCTAAACCCCATTTTTCAAAGGGGGTGGTTTCGAAAGAACAATTATTCCGTAGAAACCGGGGGTTTGAATTCAATTAATAATTAATAAAATGGATAAATGATCCCACATATTGCAGATAATTACCCACCCCTTCCTAACTGCTTCTCCCTTCTGTACATCCAAAGCAGTATGATACTACCCAAGATAATATATTCCACACATGCAACGGCATTAACGAATTTATCCCCGTGGAATGTCCATAAATCCAACGTCCTGAAATTATTGGACATAATCGTTAATAATGGATATTGCCTCGGAAATTCATGCATGAAATCAGGCAGAATCCAAAACAGGCGCATCGCTATTGCCTGAGTGACAATAAGCAATGCTATTAAAGGATAGGAACTTAATATTGAATGTTTTTCCCGAATCGCCAATGCCAATAATATGTAGACAACCGGCATTGCCCAGTATACGAACCGCAAAGTATCGGTGCCGCCAACCCATGACAGGAAAATGAAAGCAACAAGGTAGAACAGGAAGTATTGCTTTTCGGTTAAATATCTTAATGCTGATTTCCAATTGTAAATCAGCAGGAAAAGAACCGGCCCGTAGGCTATGCACCAGGCAAGGAAATAAACGAACATTGCCTTGCGATAGCCCCATTTAAAGATTTGGTATACTGCCGAGTAATCATTGTTCGGAGTGGCGATTAGATGAACAATAATCAGGCCGATAACGCCTGCCACAAAAGGAATTGCAGTCGTTAGCTTTGGCCCGGAGAATGATTCCAACCTGAATTTTGGCTTGGTTTCGAATTTGAACGGGTTATTGATGAAAATCAAAGCAGCGGCAGGCACAAGGACAATTTCGCGAAAGAAAACCCCGATGAAAGTAACCAGCGCCATTGGCAATATTAAGCTCGCTTTGCCCTTTTCTCCGATGTAATAAATAAATATTAGAAGCGAGAAGATAAAAACCAAAGCCCAGTAATCAGTGTGAATAGGGTAGAAGTAGAACAGGCGCACCTGTGCGTGCCATGAGACGATGTAGAGGGAAACAAATAGCGCCCGCAACTTCCAATTGCTAATGTACAAGGAAAATAGAACGGCCAGAAGTATGATAATGATAATATTTGCAGCAAAGTTAATATATTTGAAGGAAGCTGTTAGATTGCCGGACGAGGCGATGGCGGCCAAAAATGGCGTGCCAAGACGGTAGACGAAAGGTGCTTTCGAAATGGGCATCTCGCCATCGGAGATTTGTTCGGCGACTTCGTAATAATATTCCATATCGAAGCCCTTGCCGGACGTAAAAGAAGTATTGTCCTGATACAGATAGCTAAGAATATTTGTTAGTATAAAAACAATCGCTATGACAATGCATTGATAAAAGATGTGTTTCTGTTCATTCATTTGCAGTATTTTCATTGGTTTAGTTCGCTTGCTTAGGCCCGAAATCATCAACAGATGCCGCGCATTTTGAAAGTGCCGGACATCTCTATGAACGTGCAATAAATGCAATAAAGGAGAAGCAATTATTCGCTTAATTCTCTTGATTCTTCGGCAATCAGCTCCAGCTTTGCTCTCGAGAACGAGATTGTGGCCTTAGTGCCCGAATCAATTTCCGATGTGATAGAAATATCGCCCCCATGCTCCTTGACGATTTTATTTGCAATTAGCAATCCGAAGCCCACTCCCGATTCATTTTTTGATGAATGCATGGTTTCGAATATAGTATCAAGGGAATCTTTTTCGATTCCAACGCCATTGTCTGCAATTTCAATAAAAACCCGGCCATTCACCTCGTAGGTGCTGATGGTAATTTCTTTATTATTCCTATCGGACCGCAAAACAGCGTCGAAAGCATTACTAATAATATTTGACATGCAAATCTCAATGCCGGATGGGTCGAAAAGGATTGGCCCTACATCTTCCGACAGGCCGGAACGCAGATCAATGCCCTTGGAGTGTGCATCTTCGGAGTAAAGGCCAATCACTCCGCCAGCAAGGATATTAGGGTGGAGGAAAGTGAGCCGGGGCCTTTTTGCTATCGTTAGTGCAGCGAACTCACTAATTATCATATTCGCTTTGTCATAAGTATCTTTTACCTTAGCCAGCCCTTCATTCATTTCAGAATTATTCTTATTGGCGATGCCATTGCGGGCATTTTTTGCGCCCTGCTCGATTTCGCCCATCAACTGTTTCATAATTTCCGTAAAACTTGCGATAGCAGGGCTTATAGCATAATTTCTTTCCATTGTTAGGGCTGTCTTCTCAATATCTTTTATATTCTTCATGTTCTGAATAAAGGCCGCCCTTCCGAGAGTAATCTTTTTGCTTTTAAGCTCAAATGCCTTGAATCTGACCGGAACATGCTCGTCATTAGAAGTTATAATAGCAGCATCCTTCTCCGGGCAAATCACACCATTTTCATCAGGAATTCCATTGAAACTATCCGGCAGCAGATGCAATATCTTTTGCGAACCGGGCTTTCGTCCGTAATTCCATTCAAGGATTTGCCTTGCTGCCTGATTAAATATCTTTGTTTTCCCCTTTTGGTCAAGCACTACAACACCATCTGAGACCTCTTGGATTATCGAAGTGTAGAAGTCGTGCGACTGGCGTATTTGCTCCTGCAATTTGTTTATTTCGCTAATATCCGTAGCTATTTCGATAATTAATTTAGGCTTGCCATTGCTATACTTCAAAGGTGCGGTGTGCATCAGGTAATAATTTTTATCCCATCCGCTTTCATGGCCGATAACTGTGGAAGAATAATCCTTGCCATCAGCAAAAGTCTTCATACCGGGGCAGTTTTTGCACGGAATTGACTGGTTATTATATGCCTGATAGCAGAACTTCCCCCTGGCATCGCCAAATGATTCGCGATATTTTTCGTTTGCCCTTATAACTCTGTAATCTTGATTAATCACGGCAATATAGCAGGGAACCTTGTCAAAAAGCAGGTTATATTCTCTCTGCCATATACTCGATTCGGTCACATCCATAGATAAATTTACTACATTATTAATCTGCCCGTCATCATCGCGAAGCGGAATATGATGAACAATGTAGTGGCACGGCCTGCCATCGGCATTAATCCCTTGTTCTTCGGCCGATCTTGGGATTCCGTTCTCAAAGACATCATCGGCCTGGCATTTGGCACAGTGAATATCAATTTTCTTGCATACTTCGCTGCATATCCTGCCCTGCCATTTCCCAAAGTATCTTTCGAAATGGGCGTTGGCAGCTATGACTTCATAATTGCGGTTGATGATAGCTATGTTTATCGGGGCTGAATCAAAAAACTGGCCATCGAATATTTGTTTTAGCTTTTTTTCCATTTGGAAATTCTGCTGGTTTATTTATCCTTTTTTCTAAGGCATACGATAGTTGAAAAATTCCGGCAACATTATATGGAATGTTATATGGAATGTTATATGGAATGTTTTGATAAATATTTGAATAATCAAGTTTTACAAAGATGAAATATAGCATTTATTCAAGATAAAGACAAAACTAATTATTAGGTAGAGGCTTCTGAATAATTCGATTATTATGAATATTGTTGCGTCTGAGAATGTGCTATAATGATAATAGGATGTCATTCTGAATTTATTTCAGAATCTATAAGTCGGTATGCATAAAGCATTTGGATCCTGAAACAAGTTCAGGATGACATTTTAACCTTTTTCACGAAAATGAGAACATATCTATTTTTCAGAAGTTTTAGGTATAGAATAATTCCGGATTTTTCATTAGAACTCCTGTTATTTGATATCACGTTGCAACTCAGTGCTTTAGCGCGGTGCTGCCTGCAAGATAGCTTCTGTGGTGTTCCGATAGCTAAAGCTGCCGGTTGCAAACTCGTGGCAATTGAATATCTATCCATGAGTTTTCACTCCCGGAAGATATTGGTTTCGAATTAGAAAGGCTGTGGCGGAGGATTCTTGAAATCCACGTTAATGCTGATTGGATACGAATTCCCAGGCTCCACTAATATAGCCGAGGGTTTGCTTTGGTCGCCGGTGGTTGTATATACACCAATTGCTTTCTGGGAACTAAATGAGGAATCGTACTGCTGAACAACCACAATGTATTTAAGTTCAACAGGCGGTGAAGATATTTCGAGCCGCACATTAGAACTGTCTGTGAATAATTCGAGGGACATCAAGGTAAAATAAACGTTGCCAGCGGTAAATTCCGATATTATATCTCCGGGGGGATACGTTTTGAATGCAGCTAGCCTGATGGCTTTGACTGTGTTTGAGTCTGGCCATTGTGAAATGCCGCCCTTATAATGAATAGTTGCTTCGAGAATCGAATCTTCTTTATCTTCCGGAGGATGCAGCCCGCCATCACACGACAGCAGGATAGTCAATGCGGCGAATAATATTAAAATTAGTTTGAATATCATAAATTCAGTAGTTCTACTTATATGATTAATTATTGAAAGATAATATATTTATTAATAATATTAAAGCGTTTTATTATTTATGCGTTTACGTCTGTAATTTTTCCATATTTGTTTTGTTATTCTATATATGAACTAATATTAATATTATTTCGTCACGATTTAAAAGCAACCGTTTCAATATAGTAACCACTACATAACATTTGATGTTAGAAGGAATTAAATAATTAATGAAAATTAATATTACTAAGTTTAAATACTCATATCTGCCAATCATTTTCCTATTGATTGTCGTGTCTTCGGAACAGGTGTTTTCTTATGAAGTGTGCGATTCAAGCCGCTTTCGCCGCCCCTGCCCGGGTAATTCGCTTCTATTCAGCGTAACATCCGGAAAGGGTGCTCATTACGTAGATATTGACAATACGCCATCGCGGGATAATTTCGGAGAACAGTTGACAGTAGAGATGTGGATGAAACTTGACCGCCTGCCGAACAGGCTGCAATTCGTAGCCGGGCTTTGGGGCCCCGCCGAAGATGTGAACGACGTATGGGCGATTTATTTCTCGCCTGATGACAAGCTCGTCTTTGAGCTGAATGGCAACAATACTAACCTAAGGCAGAACGACAACACAATAGTGCAGATTGGTGCCGATACATTATACAATAAATGGTTCCATTTGTCTGCGGTTTTTGATGGTCGGCGCCAGATGGCGTATATATACATTGATGGCATATTGCAGGATTCATCCCGAAATGCAAGCTATCCGCTCGGCCAATTGCGGAGATTGCAAAATGCTGAGTTGAGGACTCAAATCGGTAGCACTAATGCGCTCACCAATAACAGGAATTATCGAACCTTCAAAGGCCAGATGGATGAAATCAGAATTTGGGCAAGGGCGTTGCAGGCCGGAGAGATTCTATGTCAGAAAGATGTTGCATTAATAGGCACCGAAGACAGCCTGATGGTTTATTACCGCTGCAATGAATACTCCAATATTTACAATCTGTGCGATGCCTCGGGGCATGGAAATTTTGGCCGGGCCAGAAGCGGCACACGCACTACCTCAGACACCCCAAGGCCATATAAGCAGACAACAACTGTGTTTCCAATGAGCATCAATGATACTATTCAATGTTCGACAACCAAGAGATATACTTTCACGATAACTGATGTAGGCCTTTGCCAAACCGGCGCATACAACGATGTTCGTATTTGGCCGAGAGACCCGGTAAAAGAAGGATATTTCACGAGTTATCCGGTAACTATGTATTTCGATCCTAACGTGCCGACAACTTTTGATGTGGAGATAAACGCCGATTTCGTAGGTACGATTAATATGACGCTGATCGTCAGGCGGTTGCCATGGGCGAGCAGTTTTTGCGGCTATTCAATTGCGAATATCCCGTTTAAAATCACAAGGGTTACAGAGCTAAAATACTCCACAATGGGAGTAGAGATGGGCTTGCTGAAGGCTCATTGCCAGGAGCAGCTCTATACGGATTCCGTCATTACTATTTGCAATAACACGCGTGCTGTGGGGGCCCCTAAGGATATTGTTATAAATGGTTTGGCTACAAATATGCCGGACGTTTTCGAGCCGATTGCACCTTCCGGTTTCCCGATCAGGCTTGCGCCGGATGAATGCGTTGATATTACTGTGCGATTCAAGTCAGGTGATTCCAGTGCAATATATTACGATACTTTGAAAGTTCTATCCACAGACGAATGTGCCGGTAGCGGTGTAATTCCATTAACAGGCCAGGTGCAGGAAGTATTAGGCTTGTTCTCGGAGGATTCGGAATCAAGGGTGGACTCCATTGATTTCGGAACCGTATGCAGGTTTTTTGCTTCCGACCCGTACAATTATGTTTGGGCGAACATGAGCGAGGAAGATATTTGGGTTGATACGATAATCGTGCCGGAGCATTTCCAGAGCCGGTCGTTCAGATTTCCTGTTCGGCTTGAACCCGAGACAGGATACAGGCCGAATTACTTCAGGTTCACTCCTACTGCCCAGGGGATATTTAATGATTCGATAATTTTTGTTGTAAGAGCCAATGGCTGCACAATCCGAAAACCCGTATATGTTACCGGCAAGGGATATGTTGCCGAGGTGGAATTTCTGTCCGACTCGGTTGATTTCGGCGATGTTATAGTTGGCCAGGAGAACACATTGAACATTGGCATCCGAAATAACGGTATCGATACTGTGCGGATGGCATTTTCTTTATATATTGGCGACGGGTTTATTTTTCCCGGAGCAAGGGCAATTTCAATTCCGCCCAACCAGACGAGGTATGTCCCCGTCACTTTCCGGCCGTCCCATGATTCGGTATATATCGATAGATTATGCCTGGCCGAGCTTCGGTGCTGGGAGGTCAATTGTATTCCAATCAGGGGCCGCGGAATAATCGAAAGATTTGAATACGACCCCGTATTAATGCGAACTGCCAACGTAATAGGATGCTCCTCGCAGCTTGATACTTTGTTCATTAAAAATATTTCGGGCAGCCCGGAAACGCTTAGTGATTTCGTATTCGACAACCCTTCGGGCAGATATTCGCTTGTCGATCCGCAGCCGCTTCCTTCTTCTTTGGCTTTGAATGATGGCCAAAGCGCAAGATTTATATTCCGCTACACACCGAATGATGTAACACAAGACCGTGCCGACCGCGCTTATCTAAGATATAAAACTTCCGACGACGAAGACTGGGCAGCCCAGCTCATTGGCACTTCGATTACTCCGAAATTCTATTTGACGGATCTGACACAATACGGAAAAATTGAGGTAGGCTCTTCGAAAAGAGACACTCTGCTGATCGAAAACATCTCTTCTCTGCCGATAACCGTTGACAGCATCACCGTAACCAATGGCTTCTTGCTGGCCTATCCCCAAGGATTCCTGGGCTTTACATTGAACCCTCGGGATACAATAAAAGTTATTGTTGATTTTCTGCCCGTAACAGACCTATTCTATTCGGGGACAATAACCGTTTACTCGGAATCGCCCTGCGCTGTCCGAAAGGAAGGCACATTGGAGGGCCGCGGAATTATCATACCTTTAGAGCTTTCGCTAACTGCTATTAGTTTTGGATTTGTCCGGCCTTGCGATTGCTATTCGCGTGAGCTTCCATTGGTCAACCGGTCATATAATTTCCCAATGACGGTTGACAGCGTCTGGATAGATTCTGTTGGAGTGATTGATGCCACACCTGAATTATTTACATGGTCATCGGATTTTTCACCGGACGGGACTCTGCCCTACGATATTCCCCCACGGCAAGTTGATACTTTAAGAGTTGTATATTGCCCGCGTTCTCCGGCCGAAAGGCGGTATATTGATAATAATTCAAATATTAAAATATTAGCAAGCGGCTCGGGCTGGCAGAACCTTTATACTACTTTCCTTGCCGGCAAGCGGATGCTGATTATGCAGCCCTGGCCTATATACGTAGGCTTCCCCCCGACAAGAGTGGACACTTTTTCAACGCCGGGATATGTTAATCTCTACATACCCGAGGCGGATGTGAACCCGGGCCGCTCGGGCCTAAGAATAGATTCGGTCACATTCGATCCTCCGGAAAGAGTATTTACCGCATCCGACAGCCTCGGAAGGATATTTCCGATTGCTATCGACAGTAATTTATATCTACCGTTGAGAATTGATTTCAAACCGCGGTCGGTGCGAACCTATAATGCCAAAATGAACGTCCACCTCAGCAGCCCCTGTATAACTATTGACACAACAGTTTTCATCACTGGGTCAGGCTTTGCCCCTGCTTTCGGCTTGTCGTTCAATTATGACAACGAGATGGCAGAGATTGATACGTTCAGAGTAATCGGATGCGACACTTTGGAAGTACCGGTATATTCCTCACGGCAGATACCTGCGGATTTGGTTGATATTCGCTGCAGGATAGGATATGACACTACAAAACTTGATTACGTTGATTCCCGCTCGCCATACACCGATGAACCTTGTCCGCCGTATGTTCCGGATATTACCGAGAGTTATTCTCCCTTCGGCGGCAGCGAATTTCTGATGAAGAATTTCTGCTATGTCGATTCCACCAGGCCGTTTCTGATTGCAAGATTTGTGCCGAGGTCGATGGCAAGGGATACATTCAGGATAACAGTCGACTCCATTTTCTTCGATACCGAAGAGGTGATTCTCTATCATATAATTGCCGCCGGTGACGAAGGTATAGTAATCATACAGCAGCCGGATTTCGAAATACTGAACGCCGCCGATTTTGACAGTGTAAGGGTGCTCGACTGCTCGAACAGGGATATATTAATCAGAAATATCGGTGACCTTCCGCTTGCAATCAGCTCAATCTTCAACCTGCCGCCGGATATTGCCATTTTGAATAGTTCGCCGCCGATGGGTTCATATTTACAGCCGGGCGACACTGCCGTTGTTACTATTCGGTTCTGCCCCTACCGGAAGCAGACTATTTCGCAATTAATCGGTGCCGAAAGTATTGACCCGTGTGCCTTGTCCGACTCTACGGCTGTTGACGGTACGGGCTTTGTGCCGGAGCTGTCATTCTTTGTTGACATCAGCAGTAATTTTAGTGTCACCGATACCATCAGCGCAACCCTGGGAGATACAATAATTGTACCGGTTATGTTTGAGAAGGACTTCTCCACGGTATATAATAATATTACCTATTGGCTGAACGGCCTGCGATTCAATACGAATCTAAGATATAATGCCCGTGCATTGAAATATCTCGGTGCCGAGCCAACCATTGATGCTGAAATGGGTGTGGATTACACACACGGGTCGTTGAACCTCGGGTTCTCCAATGTGGATACTCTAAGGGCGGGCGAGATTGCTACGGTTGAATTCCTTATGACTGTTCCCGATTCAATAATGTCGAGTATATTTATTAGTTCGGCCGATTTCGACACCGATTCCATCTTCTTCATGGAGCCGATACCGATTGCCAGCGATGCTGTGCTTTTCACCGGAGCCAAGTGCAATTTGCAATATGTGAAATATTCGGACAAAACACCACAACTGGGCCAGAACACGCCAAACCCATGGAATACTACAACAACAATAGAATTCACCTCGCAGGAGAAAGCAGGATTGTTATTAGAGATATACTCAATTACCGGCGAGAAAGTAATGGTAGTCCTCGACGGGACGGTTGCATATCCGCCCGGGACTTATACATTAGATATTAATTCAATCGAACTGGAATCAGGAGTATATTTCTATGTATTGCAGGCCGGGACATACAAAGCGATAAAGTCCATGATATTGACCAAGTGACACACACTTCGTGTGTTTTTTGTAATTATATCCCCTTCAAAATCCCCTCTAAAAAGAGGGGAGATGGTGTGTGTTTCATCACCACTTACGAATTGAGAATCAATAATCAATAATTGATTGAGAATTACACGCCACTTAATCTTTTCTCGATAGTGGGAATGCACATGGAACCTGATATAAATGGCATGGAATTATTTGGTTTCGGCTTTTGCATCGTTATTCTGATGAAGTAAAGCGACTGAAGAATCTGAAATAACGAATTGTTTAAAAGGTAGTTTCGTAGGGGCAGGTTCGTAACTTGCCCGAATACCCTGACTCATCATTATTTCGGGATGGTTTTGAGTCATCCCCCTTAATCCCCCTTCAAAGGGGGAAAGCCCTTATATTGCTTGGACTTGCTGTCTTGACGGCTAACAGCTGACGCCTGAAGGCCAACAGCATATCTGTGAGTCATCCCCCTTAATCCCCCTTCAAAGGGGGGAAAGCCCTTATATTGCTTGGACTTGCTGTCTTGACGGCTAACAGCTGACGCCTGAAGGCCAACAGCATATCTGTGAGTCATCCCCCTTAATCCCCCTTTTTTTAAGCGGGGGCTGTTTCGTTCTTTGTAAATGGCGTAATTTTATTAACTTAATATTATTTTCCATTTATTCGAATCCTCCCAGTTTTTCATTTTCACCCTCAATACTTTTTGTTTTCAAAATATGTATTTAATATTTTAACAACTTCATTTAAATAGCGTTTGACAGCTTGGGAAAGATTTTCATTCATATCATCGATTACCCATTTAAATAGAGCTTCGTCTTCATAATATGGTGGATGTGAAAAATGGCTATATCTTAAAACTTTTATACTATCTCGATAAACCGCTTCATTATCTTCGGTTCTAATAAGTGATATTGTGGAGCTAATATTTGATATTGAGTATTGAAAATTATGTTTATAGACTGTAAAGCCTCATATGGAATAAGACAAACCGGCTAATGATAAATTTATTATATTGTAGAAATATATTTTGGAGTTATTATGGCCAACAATCCACGCTTTACCGCTGAACAAAAAGTTATGATTTTAAGGGAACACTTAGA
>JAJRTW010000056.1 GCA_024278075.1 Bacteroidota bacterium
ATTCCCCCTTAAAAAAGGGGGAAGTGAGCAAAGCGAGCAGGGGGTTGTCCTACAATCTGCAAGGCATAAGGGCATAATAAATCCATTGCCTTGCACTTTCTAATTGAATAGTTTTCGTAATTACTATAACAATAAACAGTTAGTACTTTTTGAGGGCAATATATGTAGTGGCAGGTTCGCAACCTGCCTGAACTTATGTTCTGCCAGTTGTTACAACTGGCAATATAGAAACTACCGCCACTGGCCAGTTGTAACAACTGACGGAACGTTAGATATTAATTTATTCTGAGATGATGCACTAGCCCCGACCTTTAGGTCGGGGGATAATCACACAAAAACGCCTGACTCTAACCACTTGCGGCAGTTCTTTTGGGTTAAAACTAATTGTTTCTTGGTAGTCATTGTCCCCGACATAAATGTCGAGGCTATTTTTTGTGGCGTCAGGACTTCCCGTCCTGATGGCTTTTCCTTGCTGCCAAAAATAAATTAGCATTCTCTAAATAAATTATTAGTTCATTCGTTTAGGCTCGAAATATAATTACCACTCATTTTACAATATTGGAGGATTTTATGAAGGCTATGAATATGATAAAATTATGTGTAGTCCTTTTGGCAGCTACATTACTGCTGTCGACTGATGCTTTTGCCGCAACCAAGAGCGTTAAAGTGATGACTAATCTTACGTGTGGCGATTGCAAAGCTAAAATTGAGACCGGCCTGAAAGGCGTTGAAGGAATAGAGAAGACAGATGTTGATGTGGCTTCTAAAATTGTAACGGTATCCTATGATGCTGACGCCATTTCGGAATCAAGCATAACCAAAAAAATCTCCGGCCTCGGATATACTACCGAAGTTGTCACTGCCGATACGAAAGTCGAGACTTCCGGCCACGGAAAGGGTTGCTGCTCCAAGAAGAAGGGAGCCGGCAGCAAGAAATCATGCGGCACTAAAAATTATGACAAAAAGTCTTGCGATACGAAATCCCACGACAAGAAATCATGCGGATCGAAAGAAAAGGGCGCGAAAAAATCGTAATCGTATCGTTACATTATTATTTCTGATAGATTATAAGGGGGCATCTGCCCCTTTTTTTATGTGCCCCACCAATCTTCCAATATCAAGACTGAGAAGCAACAAAAATAAGTATGAACCAATAACGTGAGAAATATATATATTAGGCCCGAATAATCAAATGATGTAACTTTCAAATGTGATTGTTTCTGTATGATTATTAATTGTTTATGTATGATTATTTATCGTTTATCGTTAAATTTGAGACGTTTCTGCTATTTATGTGTCATTGTAGTTATAGAAGATGTTGAAAAAAATTAAAATCTTAGCATCAATCGCATTTGCCGCCAACAGGACATCGGTTTATGCAGATGAAAGTTGCCTTGGAGCAACTCAAAAGCTAATAGCTTTATTTGTCATAATAATAGCTTTCGTTCTTTTAAATAGCAGCTGTGATGTTTGCAATACGGGCAGCGGAAAGGCGGACAACGATATTATCTTTACTGCATTTTCTTTGGACGGTGACGATGTGCCGGGCATTTATGTTGTGCAACACGACGGAGAAAACTTAAGCCAGCTGATAGGCAACGGCATTTTGTTTTCGCCTCCGTCGATTAGCAAGAAGCTCGTTTTCCGAAGATCAGTAATCGGGACTATACAGCCAAAGATAGTGACTGCGGATTTAGACGGGAACAATGAAAATATAATTTTCCCCGGTGATACTATCGGCGATGTGTTCCCTGTTTTGTCGCCGAAGGGTGATTATTTTGCGTACGGCACCAAAAAGAATCACTTGTTCATCTCAGACATAAGCGGGTTGAACCAAAACGAGGTGTCGCTTAGCAACTTTGCAAGTTCCACATTGCCTTCCTTTTCGCCCGATGGCTCTATGTTTGCTTTCTTTGAGGGCGATGTTAATCGCGGGCCTGTAAAGGTTAAAGTGATAGAAAATGACTTTTCAGGCGATATTAAAGTCGTGTTGGAGCTAACCTATAGCACTGGCATTAACTATCGGGTGGGCGAGCCAAGTGTCAGCTGGTCCGGCAATAATACCATAGCGTATTTGATAAGCAATGATTCAACCGATGTTATTTATTTTCACGATCTGAACTCCGGCCGGGAACATTCTTTAGAATTTGATCGTGATATTGGTTTCCGCGGGGCATACATGCCGGTTTTATCGCCGGACGGAGAGCACCTTGCTTTTTCCGGACGTGACGGCAGTATATGGGTGGTTGAAGTCTATGAGGATAATCCCGAATTTACTAACATAAAATCGAAAGCGGAATCGGAAGTCAATGCATTTATGCAGTGGTCGCCGGACGGCCAAAAATTGATATTCAGCCAATATTACGGCAATGAAGAAAAAGCCTCGCTCTTCTTATATGATATTGGCAATAGTGCGGAAACCATACTCGGCAATAATGTGGACAGGGGCTTTTGGATTCCGAATTGACCCGAACGAATTGTAAGGTGTTAGTTATTAAGCATGAAATATTGGATTGTATTCCCGGCATGTTCTTTAGTATTGGTTCGGGATTAGTGTATAAAATTTCGATTTGCAATGGAAAATGATTTAATCCCACATTGTGGGTTTAATTCCCCGCTGCTTGCGGCGATTATTAAATTCTGTTAAACATTGATACCCCTGCTGCTTGCGGCGGGGTAGTTCATTTAAGCATTAATACTTATTTATATAAAGATGAGTAAGCCTTATTCTAAATATAGCGACAGTGAATTATTTCTTGAACTAAAAGGATCGAGAAAAGAAGCCGAATCGGCTTTCGCCGAGCTGTATTCAAGGCATGCCCAAAGGATTTACGCCTACTGCCTAAGGGTTACGGGCAACACCGAAGATGCGAACGATATATTTCAGGAGGCAATGCTTAAATTCTATGATGCAGCTGCTAAGATTGAAAATCTTGAAAACGTAAGGGGTTTTTTGCTAAGAGTTGCACGCAACCTATGCCTGAATTTCAAACGCGACAAGAAAATAAATCTAAGCATTGAGAATTTCCAGCCATATTCGCACGACCGAGGTTACGAGCAGAAGGAATTGCTGGATTTGATTGCAGGCGCCCTGGAATGCCTGACGTTTGACTACAGAGAAGCATTTGTTCTCCGGCAATATCACGGCCTTTCGTACCGCGAGATTGCGGATCTCACCGACGAATCCATTGCTGCTGTTAAAAACCGGGTGTGGAGGGCAAAAGAAAAGATTAAAAACATATTATCACCTTATTTAGAAGATATAACGAAGTAATATATAGGTTAAATGATGTCTTACTCAAAAATAATTCACGAATATCTCGACACCGGAGTTGACGGTTCCACCGAAGAGATGCTTTTTGCAGAACTTGCCAGCGACGAAGCGCTGAGGTCCGAATTTAACCGGCAGGTGCAATTGCATTTGATAGCCCAAAGCGACATGAATTCCATATCGCCTCCGATGGATGTTACAAGCGGAGTATTCAAATCGCTCGGCTTCGAAATTCCGACCAATGAATTCAATTCCAATATTGCTACAAAAGCTGCCGTGGCTGGCAGTGCCGGCAGTGCAAATGGCCCGATGATGACATTTTGGAAGAAGCACTTTTCAACGATTATGGTTGCGGTGATTGCATCGCTGATTACAGCCGCCATTTTCTATACTTCACAGGAATTCGGCTCCGGATTTGGCGATAACCAGAGCCTTGCCGGGCAGGCGGATAATAACACATCCTCGAAAAATAGTTTCCCTGTCATCAGCTCTTTTGAAGACAGCGATTCGCAGCAGGCAAATGAATTTGCAGCAGTTAGCGGCTCCGGCAACAAATCGGGCATTGATGGCAACAGTGCATTTAATAATAGAGTAAATAATATTATTAATAATAGAAGCGCATCCAATAATCGCGGTGCGGGCGGTAGAATATCCGGCCAATCATCCCGCAATGGCAGGTCATTTGCCGGCAACAGGCAGGCAGCGTCCGGCAGCGGAGATAATGACCCGGACAAGCACCTTAGCGGCAATCTTTCTTTGGCATCAAATAGCCGGCAGGTTATAGCTGATATTTCATCATTAAATAGCGCAAACTCATACGCAAATGGCCAATCGCCCGCCCAGGCTCTTGGGATTAAAGACCCCACAAGGCTGGCACAGAATAGTTTCAATCCTTATGGGACGAACGTTATTTCGATACCGGCCAGCGGCAGAAGAAGCTCGCTGTTCGATGATTTGGTTGACAATATTGACAACACGAAATGGGGCGTAACAGTTCGGGGGATTTCAGTATCCGATGCTTCTTTAAACAACCGGCTTGCCAACAGCAATAATTGGCTGGACAATGCAAATGTGGAAGTGCTTTATAAATTTGACCAGTATTGGGGAATGTCTGTCGATTTTGGGCGAGAAAACATTGCTCAGGCATTCACCGGGACTATTGCCGGAAAGGCTTACGATTTTGCTCAGAACCCAGCTTTATATTGGTATGGAATTTCCGGCTTGCTACGGTTGCCTGATATTGCTATCCTTAGCGGTATCGTGCCGTTCGCGAAACTGACTATCGGCGGCACCGCCATTGGCCCGATTGGGAGATTCCAGACAGGTTTGCGGGTCAGATTCTACGAAAATATTAGGCTTGTTGCTGCCCTTGAGAGTACCGGATTATTTTATAATGTGGATGGAATTAATTATTCAACGGGAAAACTATTAGGTTTTACCTACGGTATCAGCTATGGCTTTTGATACTGGTTAAATTTGTAAAACTTGTCCAAAGTTTGGAACTTTGGATAAGTTGTGCATATCATAAGTAAAATAATATAGATAGCTTTCGTTATTAAATATAACCTTAACGGAAGTTTTTTTATTCCACTCCAAAATGATTAAATTAAATCAGCAACTCGGTATTTTATTAGCAATTACTATTCTAATTGGTTGCGTGTGCCCTACCGACCTGGACACCGAGCAAATCATCGATCCGAAGGAAACGGCGCTGGCTCTTTTCCTTCATGCCATGCCCGGCCTGGATGGTATGAATGTCAAATCGAATTCTATCGAAGTGGAAAGTGGCTTAAGCTATTTTCCAACCAATCATCAATATCGCAAGGTCGGCAGCGGGATTAGAAATATTAAATTCCTCACCGCCAATGGCAATGCGATTATATTCAATGCAATATTTAATTTCAAGAAGGATATGGATTATACGATGGTGGCCTACGGCTTTGGCTCGCGAATCCGGTCGCTAATAATGAAAGACAGCATTAATGACTATAACCCGGCTAACCCATACGTCCGGTTCGTACATGTTTCCTCGGATGCACCCGACCTCAAACTGCATTTCAAACGCCAGTTAACAAACGAAATCACATTAAGCTACAAAAAATATACTTCATTGATTGAATTCCCTTCCGGCACCTACGGCCTTGACATCTTCACCAAATCCGACAGCTTGGTGTACAGCTTAAATGATATAAATATTTCTGAGGGCAACCTATATACGGTGGTGATCCGGGGGTATTTCAAGCCGGAGGGAGATGGAAAGCCGTTGGATTGCCTGGTGGCGGGTGTGAGGAAGTGAGGAAGTGAAGGTTTAGCATCGGGACGAGGGAAGGCCTGGCGCTACGACAAAATGATCAAATAGTTACATAAACTTGTCATGCCGGACTTGATCCGGCATCCATCTTGAAACCTTGTTATGTCAGATGTTACATCTGACATATAGCCTCAACTTTATCTCCGCCGGTTGTAACCACCGGCAGAACGAAATCACTTCTTCTTGATTCTTTCAACAACGATAATACCTGTGCAAGGTTTATCGTTATTATACCAATCCAATCTGACTTCCACCGGAAAAGTTTCATTCGCTAAATCAATATTACTGCCATCGGGCAGTTGATAGAATCTGTATGTGGAATCGGCAATGTCAATGAACCACCCGCCGCAGCACATACAAAAACGGTAGTCAAATCCGGTTATTGTGCCATCGCTTGCGAATTTATCCTCCGAATCAGATGGCGAATCCCCGGAGCAGGACGCAAGAATCAATACTAAGAACGTTGCAAGTACAATTAGCTTTTTCCTGTTTTCCGCAGAAAAAGTTAGTCTATCCAAATCATGTATATTTTAAAGGAGTTACGGAATCGAATTTGCAAAAATGGGTGCTGCATCGTATATTATCGTATGTTTATTCGAAAAAATAAAAACCGATCC
>JAJRTW010000057.1 GCA_024278075.1 Bacteroidota bacterium
CTTCCCCCTTTTTTAAGGGGGAATAGTTGATCAAATTCCCCCTTAAAAAAGGGGGATTTAGGGGGTTGTTATTCTCCTTAAAGCATAAGCACTAAAATCTTTTTCTCCGACTACTTTTTGAGGAAACCCTAATTATGTTTTTTTGCATAATGGCGGTCAGTTCCTTAATTTGTTATCTAGACGCTCTACTTAACAGAAAATTTAGCTGAAAAATTACATAAGTATTTCTATTATGATTTATTGTTCATAATCGTGCTATAAGTTTTCATTATTGCCCGTATTTAGCCTGTAAATGGGCTGCATTGAATTATCCTTATTTATTGGCTTTAAGTATGCTTCTATTAATAAAATCGCAGTGGCGAGCGATTATGAAGCCCAATATTATCTTGGCATTTCAACTTTATTCGCATATATGTCTTATATTAATATGTCATCTTCGCTATCATATGACGTTATAATAATTGGTGCCGGTATAGTCGGTTTGGCTTGTGCCGAGAGACTCTCATCTTCCGGCGCGAAAGTATTAGTTATTGAACGCCACCCCGGGTTCGGAAATGAAACAAGTTCCCGGAACAGCGAAGTGATTCATGCCGGAATCTATTATCCGCAGAATTCTTTGAAGGCTATATTGTGCGTTGACGGGAATAGGAAAATATACGTGTGGTGCGAAAAATACAGAATCCCTCATTACCGGATTGGAAAGTTTATAGTTGCCGTTAATAAAGACGAATCAGAGAGGCTTGAGAATATATATCAGAACGGCATTGCCAATGGAGTTCAGGGGTTGAAGAGATCCCCAATCGAAAATTTCAGGAAAGAAGAACCCCATATTAATGCTCATTCTGTTTTATGGTCCGGAAGCACCGGCATCGTTGATTCTCATAAATTAATGGCAAGCTTAGAGTATCTCGCTATAGAGTGCGGATGTGATTTTGCTTATAATCACTCAGTTGAGCAAATAAAGCCAATATCAAGCGGCTACGAAGTTGTATCCACGGACACTCATGGAAATAAATCTTCTGCCACGGCCGGGATTATTATTAATTCAGCTGGGCTGGATTCCGATTCGGTGGCTGAAATGGCAGGCATCAATGCGGACAAAACCGGATACAGGCTGCATTACTGCAAGGGGCATTATTTCAAAATAACGCCGTCCAAAAGCCATATTGCAAATCATCTGATCTACCCCGTTCCAAATGACAAATTGCACAGCCTGGGTATTCACATAACTTGCGAACTTGACGGCAGCCTGAAGCTTGGGCCCGACTCGCAATACCTTGCCACCAGGCAGCAGGACTACTCTATCTCCGGGGAAGCCCATCGCAAATTCTATCAAGCTGCTGCCGAATATATCAACGGGCTGGAATATGATGATATAACTCCCGGGCTGGCAGGGATACGCCCCAAGCTACAGACAGAAGGTGGCGGATTCAGGGATTTTGTGATTGCCGAAGAAAGCGGCAAAGGACTGCCGGGCCTGATTAACCTTATCGGTATCGAATCCCCCGGGCTGACTTGCTGCCTGACGATTGCCGATTACGTATTCGGCCTGCTCCGATAATTGCTCCGGCAAACCCAATCCTCCTGCTTACTCTATCCGCCTTCATTTCTTCTTGGCATCATAATTGCAGATTCCATTAGTTCACATGATAATAAGGGCTGTATATAATATCAAATATAAATGCCTTTACAAGCTTTGGATTCTGAATTAATAATTATCGAATATCTTACTGGCTAATAAGTACTTTGAGACTTCTGAAAAATTCGATATTTTACTTTCATTTCAACGAAATATAATGTGTGAACAGTGTCATTCAGAAGGAGCGGAGCCACTCATGGCGGAGCCACTGAAGAATCCATAAACCGCATAAATACTGGGTTCTTCACAGAGTTTATCCTGAGCCAGGCCGAAGGGCTCTGAATGACATTTCGTAAGTGCTTTATTTTTCAAGTCATTATAAAATATGTCCGAAGTGTTAATATATTAAAGAAAATGAAAAATAAAATAGCAATATGGGGAGCCTCGGGGCACGCTCTTGTAGTTTCCGATATTATCAGGCTGTTGGGAGAATTCGATATTGCCGGATATATAGATGACGCTAACCTCGGCAGAATGGGGGGCGAATTCAACGGCTATCCGATTCTTGGCGGCAAAGATGAGCTGGCAAATCTAATAAATAATGGTGTGAATTCAGTAATTATTGCCATTGGAGATTGTAATGTGAGGGCAAATATTGCACATTATGCCGAGTCCGCCGGATTGAAATTAGCAACTGCAATTCATCCTAAAGCTATAATTGGCACTAATGTTAACATAGGCGCAGGGTCAGTTGTGGCTGCGGGTGCTGTGATCAATCCTAACGCAGAAATTGGGAAAAATGTTATAATCAATACCTCGGCAATTGTTGAACACGAATGCATAATCGGGGATGGGGCGCATATTTGCCCGGGCGTGAATTTGGCCGGAAATGTGAAGATCGGCAATAATTCCTGGGTTGGCATCGGCTCGACGATAATCGAAAATATTAATATCGGCCACGATGTAATGATTGGTGCCGGTTCGGTGGTACTTAGAGATATTCCCAATGGTTCGGTGGCATTCGGAATTCCGGCAGCTATTCGGCAGAAAGAATGATTAATAGAGACTTCTGAATAATAGGGCAATTGTCATTTGTTACGTTCTGTCAGTTGTTACAACTGACAAATGGCGACTAAATAATGAATATCAAGAATAATATAAGGGATCTTGCCTGCTTTGGCGGGGCTCCGGCCTTTGAAGAGCTGCTCCACGTTGGCAAGCCGAATTTTGGCAATCGTGAGAAATTCCTCGGGCGGGTCGGCAATATACTCGACAGCCTGCGGTTCTCCAATGCCGGGCCGATGGTTGCTGAATTCGAAGAAAAGGTGGCTGAAATCATCGGCGTAAAGCATTGCATAGCTATCAGCAATGGGACGATTGCACTGGAAATCGCCATACGCGCTATGGAGCTTAAAGGCGAAGTAATCCTTCCGTCCTTCACATTCATAGCCTGCGCCCACTCGCTGCAATGGCAGGAAATAACACCTGTTTTTTGTGATATTGAAGCTGATTCGCACAACCTCGACCCCGCTTTGGCCGAAAAGATGATAACGCCCCGTACAACCGGCATTATGGGTGTTCACCTTTGGGGGCGTGCCTGCAATATTGATAAACTGCAGGAGATTGCCGATGATAATAATTTAGAATTATTCTTCGATGCCAGCCACGCATTTGGCAATTCTCATAATGGCAGAAAGCTCGGTTCGTTTGGCCGGCTGGAGGTGTTTAGCTTCCATGCCACCAAGCACATTAACACACTCGAAGGCGGCGCCATCGTTACCAATGATGACAAGCTGGCAGAGAAAATAAGGCTTATGAAGAATTTTGGTTTTGGCGGCTATGACAATGTAATCTACATCGGCACCAATGGTAAGATGAATGAAATATCGGCTGCAATGGGGCTGACGAATCTGGAGGATATGGATAGATTCGCTGGAATTAATAAGAATAATTATGAATTATATAGAAAGCTATTGAATGGAATTCCGGGGCTTGAAATGATTCAATACGACGAGAATGAGGATAATAATTATCAATACATAGTCCTCGAGCTGGACGAGCAGAAGGCCGGTATCGCCAGGGACAAGGTATGCGATATATTATGGGCGGAAAATGTTCTTGTGCGGCGCTATTTCCACCCCGGTTGCCATAACATGGAGCCGTACCGGTCATATTTTCCTCATGCCGGATTGCTGCTAAAGAATACCGAAGCAATCAGCCGCAGGGTGCTGTGCCTGCCGAACGGTTCGGCGGTTGCCGAAGATGATATATATAAAATATGTTCGTTAATCAGATTTATTATTGAGAAAAGCCGGGAGATAAGTTATTTATAATAGTCGCTGGCTACAAGACGCTGGTCAATAGCCACGTGTTAGTTTGCGGTTGCAATGATTAAGGCGTAAGGGCAGAGAGTGCTGAGGCAATAAGATGTAGGGGACGATTCCAAATCGTCCCGCAAACAAATTCCAATGAGTTGCGAAAAGCAGTTAGTTTGCGGTTGCAATGATTAAGGCGTAAGGGCAGAGAGTGCTGAGGCAATAAGATGTAGGGGAAGGTTCCAAACCGTCCCGCAAACAAATTCCAATGAGTTGCGATACGGGCAGGTTATGAACCTGCCCCTACGGAATAAATATAATTAAATAGAAAATATATAGTCAGTTAGAATTACTCTAATTTCAACAAAACTCATAGATCAGAATGAAAGTAAGTGTAAGCATAGTAACATATAATCAGGAAGCGTTCATCGCCGAAACTATCGAAAGTGCTTTGATGCAGAAAACCAATTTCGATTTCGAAATAGTAATAGGCGAAGACTGCTCAACCGACCGGACCAGGGATATAGTACTCGAATATCAGAAGAATTATCCTGATAAAATCCGCCTGATACTGCGCCGTGAAAATATTGGGATGAACCCGAATTTCTTCGATACTATCGCCCAATGCAGAGGCGAATACGTTGCTTTGCTGGATGGTGATGATATTTGGACAGATAATGGCAAGCTCCAAAAGCAGGCTGGGCTGTTGGATTCCGACAAATCGCTGGCTATGTGCTTCCATAACGTAAATGTTGAGTATGCCGGTACCGGCCGGAAAACGCACCCGTTCCATACTTCCGAAATGGGGCATGAGGTCTGCTCGCCAGTGCCGCAGCAAATCTCTGCGATAGAGAAAATCATTGCCGGAAATTTCATCCAAACCTGCTCGGTAATGTTCCGAAATAAACTGTTTGGTGAAGCGCCGGAGTGGCTCAATGAGCTTAATATCGGCGATTGGCCTTTGCATATTCTAAATGCCCAATACGGCAAAATAGGTTATATCGATGAAATAATGGCCAGCTACCGGGTGCATCCGAAAAGCGTATGGACATCGCAATCACATGCCGACAGATGCGCCAAACTGATTACAGTGTACGAGAAATTCAATGAATTCTTCAACTTCAGGTACACCCATATAATCGACAGGGAATTGAGATATTATAATGGCGAGATAGTAAATGCCAATATCAACGAAGCCGTGGAGCTAATCAAATCAGGCGGCTCGGCCGATGCCCTTGAATTTCTGAACAAAGCTGTGGAAATCTGCCTGCGGAAAAATTTCTCGCCGACTAACCTGTTCTTTATCAGGGCTGTATGCTATATTCAATTGAATAAATTCGACCATGCCTATAAGGACTTGAATGTGGAATTAAAATTTAATCCTGACAATGAAAGGGCTAAGAAATTAATAGATGAAATAAAAATCACAAAGCGGCCGGATGCTGAAGCAAATATTGAAAAAGATGCTGGCAAGCCGGGCCGGCCCGCAGAGAAAAGAGATGGCAGGGAATTCTCGATAATTATCCCCGTACATAATAATTTTGCCTATACCCTGCGCTGCATCGAAGGCATACTCAAGACATCGGGCATATACGACCCCGAAATAATAATCGTGGACAATGGCTCGGCCGACGGGACTTCCGGCTTTCTGAAGGAATTAAAAGGGAATATAAAGCTTATATCCAATAAAGAAAATCTTCGCTACTCCAAAGCAAATAATCAGGGCGCCGAAATAGCAACCGGCAAGTATCTCGTCTTTCTGAATAACGACACAGAGCCATTCCCCGGGTGGTTAGATGCTTTCGAATACGAGTTCGATAATAATTCGCAAACTGCCATTCAGGGGGCCAAGCTGCTCTACGAAAACGGCACTATCCAGCACGCCGGAATGGTGTTCGGCAAAAGGCCGGGAAGGCAGGAAGAACCTTATCATGCTTACCTATTGGCAAAGCAGGACGAACCTTATGTGAGCCGGAAACGAAACGTCCAATTCGTAACCGGAGCTTGCATGGCTGTCAGAAAAGATGTATTCGATAAGTTGGGCGGATTCGACGAGGAGTATGAATTCGGCTGGGAGGACACCGATCTTTGCGTTAGGGCCAGACAGCAAGGCTATATGATTCTATATAATCCCGAAGCGGTGCTTTTCCATTACGAATCGGCAACCAAGAAGCTGCGGCAGGAGCAAGGTGATGACCTTATGGACACGGAATCTCCCCGCGAGCTAAGAAATCGTGAACGATTCTTTTCGAAATGGGAAGGCAAAATTCTAAAAGATGCCGAAGCCTTTTATGCCGAAGACGGGTTTCAATTGCGGGTAGGAAAATTATCGAAAGTCAGGGAAACGGTAAAAGTAACAACTGCGGACGGCAAAACAGCCGAAGTAAAACTTCTAACAAGCCTGTCACCTATGTTCTGGGGCAGGAAATACGAGAGGGCGTCGACGGTGCTAATCAAAACTCCCGCCGCTATTGGTGACGCATTGGCAATAACAGCTGTTGCGGCCGACTTGAAGAGGCAACACCCCCACCTGAAAATATTCGTGTCCGGCGAAGATGTAATTTTAGAGCTATTCGAATATCATCCCGCTATTGAGGAATTGATACCCGGTAAAATTATAGAAGAAAATCATATCGATAATAATTTCGATATAGTGGTTGATTACAGATGGGAGGTCGCCCGGCTGGCTGATTATTATAACGGGCTGCCGTATTTGGATGTTCTCGGCAATGTGGCTGGGCTGAAGTTTGTGAACAGGAAAATTGTCTATTCTATCTCCAATCAGGAAAAGGCGGAAGCAGCCTTACATTTCAATACCTTGTTCGACACGGGGAAATTAATTGGCGTTCATTTCAGCACGATGAAGGACCCCAAACGAAGTTATCCGTTCGGCAATAAAGTTATAGCCGAACTCCTTAAGATCGACCCGGCTATGCGGTTTTTGAATCTTGGCCTCGAAGGCCTCGGCGTCAGGCATGACTCGGTTATAGACTGTGCCGCAACGAATATGGACTTGAGAAAGCAGATTGCCATGGCCGGCCATTGCGACGCCTTCCTGACTATCGACAGCGCTTTCTTTCATATCGGGCATAATCTGTTCGGCAAGCCGACTATGGTTATTGCCGGCGCAACGAATCCGAAGCTAATCGGCAATCCCGCCGCCGGATTTGATTTCGTCAGGAACGAGGGCCGCGACTGCCTGAATTGCTACTGGCGGCGAAGATGCGAAATTGAATGTATGAGGCAGTTAAGCCCGCAAACTATTGCTGGGGCTTTTGTTAAGATATTGTAAGCCACCCCTGTGCCCCGACGCGCCAAGGAGAGAAAATAATTATATTCCCCCTTTGAAGGGGGATTAAGGGGGATGACTTCTACAATTACGAATTTCCCCCTTTGAAGGGGGATTAAGGGGGATGACTTCTACAATTATGAATTTCCCCCTTTGAAGGGGGATTAAGGGGGATGACTTCTACAATTACAAATTTCCCCCTTTGAAGGGGGATTAAGGGGGATGACTTCTACAATTACAAATTTCCCCCTTTGAAGGGGGATTAAGGGGGATGACTTCTACAATTACAAATTACGTATTACGAGTTGAAAATTCATTGAAAACTGAAAATTGAGCCGCTTTTCACGATATATTGGGGAGCGAAGAGAAGAATCCAGTATTCACAGGCTATTTGGATGTATCAAAATGGATTCCGGATCAATTCCGGAATGACATAGTACAGTTGACACGTCAGTAGTTTACAACCGGCAATTAGATATAGTTAAGGTGTAAAACAACAATGAAGAGTATAGAAGAAATAATAGGGCCGGAAAATTTCGAGAGAATTGCCTGCCCGTTTTGCGATTCCGCCGAAGCTACGCAATTCAGGGCTATAGCCGATATTGTGAAATGCAATGGCTGCGGAATAATATACCTGCGGACAAGGCTTAATCAATCAAGCCAATTGGGCCTCTACCAGAAATATGCCGAAGGCCAGTCCCACATGTCGCCACCGTCCGCGCGTGATGATATAACCTCCAGCCCACTGCGAAGGAATGAATTCCTGGATGAATTACTTGGATATATTCAGCCGGAGGGGAAATTATTAGACGTTGGCTGCGGTTGGGGAGCGTTTCTTGATAATGCCCGGGGCAGGGGTTTCGATCTAAATGGCCTCGAGGTAACGCAAAATACGATTGATTTTGCAAACAATAATCTCGGCTTAGAGGTTATTAATAAGGCAATTACCGAAATCGATGGCCAGCCCGGCTCTTTGGCGGCGATTACAATGATCCACTCCCTGGAGCATCTGCCCAATCCCAGGCAGGCGATTGGCAAATCCTACGAGCAGCTGCGCAATGGCGGCGTGCTGTGCGGGATTGTGCCAAACATTGGCTCGTTCGCCTCCGAATGGCTGAAAGATAATTGGGAATGGATAGACCCTCTGCACCATTTAGTGCATTTCTCGCCCGAAAGCCTTGCAGACAAATTAACAGAAGCCGGCTTCATAATCGAGAAGCTCTACTCCGTATCCGGCGACTTCAATACCGATTCGATTAAGGCGATACTTCTGAATAATTCGCTAATTTCCAATGAGAGTGATTCGGATGCCTATATTGAGAAATTAAATAACGAAGGCAGAGGCGAGGAAATCAGGTTCTTTGCCCGAAAGCCAGCAATGAGCGGCGATATGGATAAAGACACATTTGAGAATACGAATGAAATCGAAAATACGAATGAAACTGAGGATGGAAATTATAATATGGGCGAAACAATAATGGAGATTACCGTAACCAATGATACGAATTTGGAAGAAGAGTTAACGATATACCATCTGAATAAGAAAGAAGCCGGAACAATAATAATTAATGACCCCGACTGCCTGCTGCCGGAGTATTCCCTGGACTGGAATGGCGTTGAAGTGCGCAGAGGTGGCGGCAATATTGAAGCAGCCAATATTAGGGATACCGCAAAAGATGGAGCCGAAACCGCTAATGATACATCCGGCCCGGCCCCCGGCACCCATTCGCCGGCAATGAACAGGCTGAAATTCGATTCTGATTTTTACGGCGGGTTTTCAAATAAAGCAGCTACAGGCAAATTGCCCGTCCCGCTGCCCTCCCCCCTGCTGCTCAATCTCGGCTGCGGCCCGGACGTGAAGGATGGCTTTGTGAATATCGACTTATACAGCGACAACCCGGCCGTTGTGGCAATGGACATCCGCAAGCTCGATCTCCCCGACGCCTGTGCCGATGCTATGCTGGCCAGCGATGTACTTGAGCATTTCTCCCACCGCGAGGTCGGCACCGTATTGAAGGAATGGGCAAGAGTGCTGAGGCCCGAAGGCCAGTTAGTTATCCAATGCCCCTCGCTGCGGCTGCAAATGAAGGCATATATGGACGGGAAATGGGACGCCGATGTGGCTTCCTATATGATATTCGGCGGGCAGACCAACCCGGGGGACTACCATTGCATCGGGTTCGACAAGGATTCAATGCGAAGGCATCTCGAAATGGCGGGATTGGAAATATTGCAGATCGACGAAACCGACCTGCCTCAGGACCAGGGCTATATCAATCTGAATATGACAGTCCGCGCCGGAAAAAAAGCGATTGAAGGTGAACTATCAAAAGATAAGGCCATGGAAGAGGTAACAATAGATAAAAAAATATTCAATAAAGAAAAAATAGAAAAAGAAAAAATCAACGAAGCAAAGCCGCAACTGAACATCGTCTGGGAAGGGTCGCAATTCATCTACCACTCGCTTGCATTGATTAACAGGGAGCATTGCACCAATATCCTCGAATCCGGCCAGGCGAATCTCACTATTATTCCCTACGAAACCGATACGTTCGCACCCGGCGGCAATCCCAAACTCGAGAAGCTAAAGGCAAATGACATCAGGCAAAAGGATAAAGTGCCCGAAACAGTTGCGAACCTGCCTTATGCCTGGATTCGCCACCAGTGGCCGCCGAAGGACGAAGTGCCGGAGGGTGCTAAATGGATAATCATGCAGCCCTGGGAATTCTCGGCTTTGCCCAAAGATTTTGTGGAAATATTCAATAAGGCCGATGAGATTTGGACGCCGTCGAATTATTCGAGGCAGGCTTTTCTGAATTCTGGAATTGATTTCAATAAAGTCCAGATAATGCCAAACGGGATCGACCCTGAATTATTCAGGCCCGGCGGCGACAGGTATCACATTGATACCGACAAGAAGGTAAAGTTCCTGTTCGTTGGCGGGACTATTCCGAGGAAGGGAATCGATGTATTGCTGGATGCCTACGAAAGGGCATTTACTCGTAGCGACGACGTATGCCTTGTGGTGAAGGACATGGGCGGCGAATCTTTCTATAAAGGGCAGACAGACAAAGCAAGGCAGAGGCTGGAAACATTTGGCAATAATCCGACTGCCCCGCAATTAATCTATATAAACGACGAGCTGGCAGAAGATGAGATTGCGTCGCTCTACCGAGCTTGCGACGTATATGTCAGCCCCTATCGCGGCGAGGGGTTTTCGCTGCCGACGCTCGAGGCCATGGCCTGCGGCGTGCCTGTGGTTGTTACCGAAGGCGGGGCCACCGATGATTTCGTCGATGATAGCTATGGCTGGCTGATTCCTTCTGTGCCTATATCGATTGGCGAGGAGATTCCACCGTATAAATTAACCGCCGAGGGGTTCGCACTCGGCCCCGATATTGGTGAATTAACTTCTATATTAAGAGATATTTACGACAATCCCTCTGAAATTATTAGCAAAGCAATGATTGCATCGTCGACAGCGCGAAGCAAATGGACATGGAAAAGGGCAACACTGAAGATTCTGTCGAGGCTCGATTATTTATTCGGAACCGGTATGGTAATCGAGTCCTGCGATGCACTTGCAGACACTCCGGATGCCGCAATTACGGCCGGCCAGGCAGAAAGGCATTTTCGTGAGGGTCAATACGATAAGGCTTACGGATTATTCAGGCAGATAGTTGATAATACTCGAATAACCGAAAATGATTTGCCGGAAATTATTATACGGCATATCAGGCTCAGGCTGGTGCAAATTGAGATAATCAATCATAATTTCGATGCCGCCAATGAAAAATTAAGCCGGATAGGCAGCGATAATATCGACAGCAATAATCCTGATTTTATGTACCTGCGAACCAAAATTTTCGAGGGCAAAGGAGATATAATTGACGCCCTGGAGGCCCTGACACCGCTTGTGGATTCGTGGCTGGAATTGAAATATACAAGCACATTGGGCTACAGGCTTGATAATTTGCTGTGCATGACCGGCAACCTACTCTACGAAATGGGCGACCACGAAAATGCAATGGAGATATACAAAGCGGCGCTGCAACTCAACGGCGAGAATGCAGAGGCTTGCTATATGTCGGGTATGTGTTTGAAATCGGCCGGGGCGGCCGGCGAGGCCCGGATAATGTTCCAGTGGGCTATCAAATTCAACCCTGGGTATGTTGCAGCCAAGGAGGAGCTTGAGAAATTGAAGGATTAATGCGGCATCTATTATTATAGGTTCATTTTTCAATAGCCAAATGCTTGGAACCTATTGCTTTATTTCGCGGACAATAGCTGGATAAAGATTACTTAGGTTAAACTCAAAAAGTAGTTGGTGAAAAAGATTCTAATGCTTATGCTTTAAAGAGAATGACAACCCCCTAAATCCCCCTTTATTAACCCGTATTATTCATAAAATATCCAAAACATATGACAGGCAATTGATCACAGATATTAAAGATAGCTCTATTTTGAGCCAACAATAATTTCTGCGGTTTCTGTCTAACTATCATATTTCCCGATAGATACGAAGCTAATGAAAAAAAGACCCAAAATGTTCGGGTTAAGGGGGAATTTGATCAACTATTCCCCCTTAAAAAAGGGGGAAGTGAGCCAGGCGAGCAGGGGGTTGTCCTACAATCTGCAAGGCATAAGAGCATAATAAATCCATTTCCTTGCACTTTTAAGTTGAATATCTTTTGTA
>JAJRTW010000058.1 GCA_024278075.1 Bacteroidota bacterium
GTAGTGGCAGGTTCGCAACCTGCCTGAACTTATGTTCTGCCAGTTGTTACAACTGGCAATATAGAAACTACCGCCACTGGCCAGTTGTAACAACTGACGGAACGTTAGATATTAATTTATTCTGAGATGATGCACTAGTGACGTGTCAAGCATACTTTGACGAATTATTTGTTGGCTGTCATTCTGAACTTGTTTCAGAATCCAGTATTTACGGGCTATATGGCTATATTAAGATGGATTCCGGATTCCCGATAGCGGGATTTCGTAAACTCAACAAGTCCGGAATGACATAGTATATTTGACACGACAGCGGTGTGCTTAAGCTCGTGGAAAACGAATGAAAACTGAATTTTCCATTTTTAATTCTCCATTCTCTCATACCTTCGCCTTCATCCACCTCTTACGGTAGAGGGCAAGCAGGCCGATAGAGAAGAATGTAACGCTGCTGATTAGCAGGCCAAACCAGATGCCCTCTTGATTTAATCCGGTGTATTGCGACAATATATATACCAATGGCCCCTGTACGCCAATCATAACCGCGGCGACAATGAAGAAACTCTTGAAATAAGCCCCCGCCCCGCTGATAACGCGTATTGCCAATAGTCCGATGGAAAATGGAATGTAAGTGAATGCAGTGATTCTCATATATATATGCACCTGCTCGATAAGCGCCGGGTCGTCGGTGAATATCATTGCGAAATACTCACCGCCGAAGAACACCAGCAAGCCCAATGCAATCAATATCACCGAAAGGTGCTTAACAGCCGAATAGAAATACTGGAATATCCTTTCGGGTTTGCCGGCACCGAGATTTTGACCCGAGATTATTTCAATTGCCGCACCGGTGGCGAACGTAGACATATACACGAACAGGTCGACCCGTATTCCAAGCATATAGGTGGTCAGGATATTGGTGCCGAACATATTGGCCACCGTCATTGTCCATATACTGTTGACACTGACGACGATCATCTGGAGCGAAGCCGGGATGCCGAGTTTTAGTATACTTAGCATTATTGGTAAATCAGGCTTGAGCCTTTTGAATACTAATGTAACGGAAGTATAACCGCCGAGCAGAATATAAATCGCAATGCCGGCTCCGATCAATTGGGCTATGGCGGTTCCAAGTCCGGCACCTGCAATCCCCATCTCCGGGAACGGGCCGACGCCAAATATGAGCAAAGGTGTAATTATCGCATTGATTATATTGCTCAATATCAGCGTCATCATGGGGTACATGGAGTTCCCCGACGACCGCACAATCGCATTCACCTGGAACATCAGGAAATGGAACGGTACGCCAAAGCAGATAACCGATAAGTAGATTTCAGCCAGTGCGGCAACTTCGCCCTTGATTCCAATTAACGCCAGAATATGATTAATTGAGAAAAACAGAGCTACGGCAAGTGTAATGGCAAAAAGGAACATCGTAACAACAGCCTGCGTGGCCGTATGATTTGCCTTGTCCTTGTTGCCTTCGCCAACCCTGCGGGCTATGATAACTCCCGAACCAATCGCAAAACCGCTGCCGGTAGCGAATATGAAGAACCATATCCTCTCGCTGGTTCCCATTGCAGCCATTGCCGTCTCGCTTATCAGGCTCACATAGTAGAAGTCTACCCACGAATAGAGCATGTGGATGACGAAACTAAGTGCAAGTGGTATCGCAAAGGCCCGAAGCGTTGGGCCGATTGGGCCGTTTATTAGGTCGATGTTCTTTTTCATGTTGCCCTCACCCTTGCCCTCTCCCTCAGGAGAGGGTATGATTGATTGACTGAGGCCTGCCGTCCTCTCACTCTGAAGAGGGTATGATTGATTGACTGAGGCCTGCCGTCCTCTCACTCTGAAGAGGGTATGATTGATTGACTGTGGCCTGCCGTCCTCTCACTCTGAAGAGGGTATGATTGATTGACTGAGGCCTGCCGCCCTCTCACTCTGAAGAGGGTTTGATTGATTGACTGAGGCCTGTCGCCCTCACCCTTGCCCTCTCCCTCAGGAGAGGGGTTTGATTGTTGGTCTAACGGTCATTGTCCCTCTCACGCTGGAGAGGGTATGATTGATACTAAGGCCGGAAAATCCTGTGATGTTCAGATAAGAAATATTTTGTAAATTGATACTTACTATAAAGCGGCATGTCACTCGCTTTTGATTTTCACAATTTAACTAAAAATGATACTAAGCCTACTAATACTTCCTATAATAATTTATACGTTACGAGTAGTCGTTTTCAGCATCGGTGCGGCAAGGGCAAGGAAAGTCTCTTTCCCCGAACCGAAAGGTGATTGCCAGCCATTTGTGTCGATAGTTATACCATCACGTAACGAGGAAAGCAATATTGCCCGGTGCATTTCATCATTTGCGACCAGTTCCTATCCGAAGTATAAATTCGAGATAATTGCAGTTAACGACAGGTCCGAAGATAAAACCGCTGATATTTTGGCTGATTTATCCGGAAAGGTTGATAACCTGCGGGTTGTAACTATCACGGAAGAATCCGTTGAGAAGAATCTGCAGGGCAAGCCCGGGGCATTGCAGGCCGGAATTGATGCCGCCAAGGGTGAGTTAATTCTAATGACCGATGCCGATTGCACCGTGTCGGATGATTGGATTGCCACGCATGTCAATGGTTTTGCCGACCCGGACATAGGTATGATAGCTTCGTTTACTCTGGTTGAAGATAAGGCCTTTTTCCACCGCATTCAGGCAATCGAATGGATATTCATGGAGACAATGGCAAGCGGCGGTATTGGCCTGCACCAGCCGCTCGGCTGCTTTGGCAACAACGTAGCTGTTCGCAAGAAAGATTTCGACGACATAGGCGGCTACAGGAAAATAGATTTCTCCGTTACCGAAGACCTTGCGCTGATGTCGGCGGTGTTCAACACTGGCAGAAAAGTGAGATTCTTCTGCAATCCCGCATCCACGGTAACCACGCTGCCCTGCCTTTCGTTGAAGGAATACATCCTTCAGCATCAAAGGTGGGCCATCGGCGGCCAGGCGCTCGGCTGGCGGGCTACGATTTTCGTGCTGGCATCAATTGCTATATGGGCGGGAATAGCAACTGCAATAGTTACAAGTAATTGGGTGTTTTTATCAATAATATTAGGAGTAAGGCTGCTGGGGGATTTCATCGTCCTTGCTCCATCTTTGCGAGTGCTTAAGAAAGGCCGGCTCATCAAATGGATACTGCCGTCGGTCACGTTTTTTATGTTAATTGAGCTTATTGTCCCGTTTCTGCTGATAAACCGCAATGTCAAATGGAAAGGTCAGGTGTTCCGATAGCATTATATAATTTAATGCATCATTTCATAAATAATTGTAATGTTAACCCTTATATCTAAGTCCCCGGCTTTGTTACACTTTTGCTTTCGCCAGTTGTTACAACTGGCAATATAGAAACTGCCGCCATTTGTCAGTTGTAACAACTGACAGAACGTTTAATATAATATAGTCCATTCTCCAATACATATCCCCATCATTCCTTTCCGAGCCTTACTTTAACTTTAAGCAAGAAACTCCAAATCCAATTCAAATAACGACTGTCCAGAATCCTCAAACAATTTTCCGATGAGATGAGATTGAAAATCATCAAAGTCAAAAAGCCCCTCCTTTTCCCAAGCCGTATCAGGAAAATCAGGAATTTCACATAAGGCTGCACTTCGTTGTAGATTTTCTTGTTCGCCTTATTGTATATTTGGGTTTCATCATCACAGATTATGCCATCGCTCACGGCTTTTTTATAAAGCTCGGAACCTGGGAAAAATGTCAAAGAAAAAGTTGTCATGAACATCGGCGACGGCAGCCGCGCCAGGAATCTTAATGTCTGCGATATATCGGAGTAATTCTCATAAGGATTGTCGAGAATGACATCATAATAAGGCTTAATGTGCTTATGCTTATTAATCATTTTTGCTGCTGCTACTATCTCGTCATTCTCAATCCTTCGCTTGTAAATCTCTTTATTAATTCTTTTGCTGGCAGTCTGCAAGCCCATCTCAACTACAGCCATCCCGGCATCGGCCAGCTGGTCGATAACATCCTGCGAAGCATTATTCGGCGAGATGTTGCACCGGAAAGGAAGATTAACCCGCTCTTTATATAGCGAGGTAAATTCATCCATATCCCTGCGCGAAATAATAAAATCATCATCAAAAAACTCTATCACATTTGCCCACGGAAAACGCCGGACAAAGCTCTCGATTTCTTCGATTATCTTTACATTGCTGATGCTGCGAAACAGCTTGCCATTGCGCCTGTAAAGATTTCGGAACAGGTTATTGCAGCAATAAGTGCAGGCATGCGGGCAGCCGCGCGAGGCCATTGTCATATAGGGATATGCTTCGAATCCGTAGAAACTCTTTTCCACGTGAAGAAATGCCTGCAACAATCCGGAACTCGCCCTAACCACATTTCCTTCGTGATAATAATACTCATTGCCCATATCATAAAGCGGGAACGGATATTTATCCAAATCCTCAACAAGCCGCTGAACCTGATTCTTAATTATCCTGTTATCTTCCTTGAACCAAAAATTTTGGGCCGAGCTATAATCCTTTCCGTTTTTAATCTTGTCGAGCAATGAAAGCAATGCCTCTTCGCCTTCCCCAAGGCAGATAATATCGGCATAGCTCAGACATTTATCCGGCGATGCCATAGCATGAATCCCGCCCCATATTATAATCTTACTATAATTGGCCTTGATGAATTCGGTTAAGAAGCGGGCCTGTCCAAAGTAATTAGACATAAAAGAAAAACATATTACATCTGCTTCATCGATTATCGGAGCCAGTTGAGAATATACTTTTTCGGAGTAATCTTTATTATTATCAATGGATTCCTGCTTCAAGAATACCATTTTAACGTCATATCCATTCTCTTTGATATAGCCGGCAAGGCATCTCATGCCATAATTTATCACACTGCCGGTTGGGTCAATAAAAAGAATGTTCATTTGTTGTCATTTTGGAAAGAATGCAAAAGTGCGAATAGCTTCAAGCTAACAGGCCTTGATAAAAACAAGCGATATTGAACTGCCAAGCCGGAGTTTAGCCTGAAATGCCAAAGGAAAAGACCATCGTCCACAAGCTATGGCAAGCGGTTTAATGTGATGATTGCAATCAATTAATCCTTAGCGACTTAATAGCCTTATCAAAGAATTTCTTATAATACCCCCACTGCCGCTCGGGCGATTGATAGTAAGCATAGAAGAGCGTGTTGGGCTTCACCAGTATTTGTTCGTACATTTTGAAAGGATAGTATTCCTCGGAGAATTGCAGCAGGGTGGTATTCAGTGTAGACCCCCATCCCCCTCTTACCGACGATTTTGTTTTAAACATTTGGTATCTAAAATAATCTTCGGCATTAGTTAAAATACTTGATTTCCAGAACTCCATAATATCCTGTTCGGTTTTCACTCCATAGCGTTTGCCCATATTCTTTTGCAAAGACATCGTAACGCCAACTGTCATTTGGTCGGACTCCGTTTTTACCTTTTCAATCGATATAATCATACCGCTTTCATCTTCGGTTTCGGTATATGTCACATGCCAGCTGGCCGGAAGATCAACTGAAATACTACCGCTTTGGCTGGTGAATGTCTTGAACTTAATTTCCTCGATTGGCGGAAATCTATTGCCAGCTATTTTATTAAGTTTCTTTCTGTCAATATCGGCCTTTTTCTTATTCCCCGACAGTTCGTAGGACATAGCCCTGTTGTTCAGTGCTTCAGTATCGTCGGGATTCACTGCCAGCACTCTGCTATAATCGGCTATGGCTTTTTTATAATTCTTCATCTTATAATACGAATTCCCTCGATTGTAATACACAGTTGGGTCATTCAATCCAAGTTGAACAGCCTTCGTAAAATCATTCACAGATTTTTGCAATTGCTTTTGCCTTACATAAAGCCTGCCCCTTTGGAAATAAGAAGAAGGATTATTAGGGTCATATTTAATCGCATTTGTAAAATCCTCAAGGGCTTTCTTATATTTCAAAGCAGTGATATATGCACTTCCACGGTTAATATAAGCTTGGGAAAATCTATGATCCAATTCGATGGCTTGCGAGAAATCATTAACCGCATCATCAACCTTTCCCAAATACCCCGCTGCCAATCCACGGGCATTATAAACATCGGGACTTTCGCGATTGATATCGATTGCACGTGATAAATCACCAAAGGCAGCCGCGTATTTTTTTTGGAATAAATAACTCATGCCTCGGTTATAATAAGCATCGAAATTATTCTGGTCATGGTCTATCACTTTGGTAAAACTACTAATCGCACCCGGAAAGTCACCGGATTCCATAAGCTTCTTGCCTTGAATCAACCATACGTTCGTTTGCGAAAACAGAGTTGTGCAAATAAAAATCAGTCCAATTACTATATTAAAAATATTCTTTAACATCACATCTCCTGAGCTGATCGTCATTGAAACAATCTAAAAAAATGGTATCCATTAATATTAAATGACACCCAAATTGTAAAAACGTCTTAAATCTAAAATAAATTACGCATCAAACTCGGCCAAAGTTTCCCATATTTTCCACTTCAAAGTGTCGATTGATTCACGAGTGATCGATGAGATAATTAAACTATTGCTGCCATCTGCAAATTGCAAATCGGCCAATTCCTTTCGTTGCTTATTATCGGCAATGTCGGCTTTGCTAAAACATATAATCTGCTTTTTGAATTTCATATCCGGATTGAATTTCAGCAATTCATTTAGCAAAGTTTCATAATCTTTTGTCGGATTCTCGCTTGTCGATTCAATCAGGAAAACAAGAATTTTAGTCCGCTCCACATGGCGAAGAAATTGAGTGCCAAGCCCCTTGCCTTCGCTTGCCCCCTCTATCAGCCCGGGGATATCGGCAACTGAGAAGTTCATATAATCTCCCACTTTGACAATCCCAATATTAGGAACAAGAGTTGTGAAAGGGTAGTCGGCAATTTTTGGTTTGGCAGCCGAAATCACCGAAATAAGAGTGGATTTACCCGCATTGGGGAAACCGACCAGCCCGACGTCGGCTATTATTTTCAGTTCCAGAATAATATCCAGCTCAACGCCCGGCTTGCCATCTTCGGCAAATCGCGGAGCCTGGCGGGTGGCAGTAGCAAATTCGGAATTGCCCTTGCCGCCCTTGCCGCCCTTGGCTACAATGAATTCACTTCCCGGATCGTTCAGGTCGGCAATTATATCGCCGGTTTCCGCATCTTTAATTAATGTCCCATGCGGCACACGAAAGATTTTGTCGTCGGCGCTTTTGCCGGAGCATTTGTTCTTGCCCCCCTTTTGTCCGTCGCGGGCAATATATTTTCTGTGGTACCTGAAATCCAGGAGTGTGTTCATATGCGGGTCGACTTTGGCAATTACATCTCCGCCCTTGCCGCCATTGCCCCCGTCGGGCCCGCCTTTCGGGACAAATTTCTCCCTGTGAAAACCAATATGCCCATGGCCGCCGTCACCCGACTTCACATATATTTTAGCAAAATCAACAAATTTCATATTATAATTATTTATTTATGTTAATTAATATTATACTGTCATAGTATTATCTTCCTCTCCGGGAGGCTCTTCAATTAAACTACCTGTGAACTCAGCTCTTAAAAGCTCATCGGCCTCTGAATCTGCACTAACGCTTTCAATCATTGCCCGGGACAGCCCATATACCTTGTCATAAAACTCTATGGTTTTATAGGGAATCTCTTTTTCCGGCTCCGAATCATCCTCAGCTTCAATATCGGCTTCAATACTCATCTCTTCGTCACTGCCCGTAACGCCCATTATTTTCCCGATTACATCGATACTTTTCCGTATATCAACGATTTCATCGTCAGCTTCCCCAACGATTTCAAAGTCTTCAGGTCTATTATCCGTTTCATCTTTTCCATCTGTATTTTCAGTAAAACCAGAAATTTCCTTTGCAAAATCATCCAACTCAGATTTCAAGCTCAGGATTATTTCATCATCGGAGTCTGCTGATTCCGCATTTTGATCATACTCCTCGATGCTGTCGAAGTCATCGCTCTGCTTAGAATTCTCCAGCGTCTCAACCATTCCGGCAAGCGAAGCCAGAAATTCATTGTTAAAGTCACTGCCGTTTTCGTCCTCATCAGATTCCGTTGCTTTTTTAAAATTCGCTACAAAGTCCTGAATAAGTACAATTAATTGCTCTTGCGAAAATGTCGCTGTCCCATTATTATGTTCCTTTGCAAGCGCATTCACTAATGGTGTAATGCCCTTATCATCTAAGAAAATTATCAAGGCTTCGATGGGAATATTATTGCCTTCTTTATTGGCCTCGGTAAAAAATTCGAACATCGGAGCAAGCAAATTGGCAAATTCCGAAGGGCTGAAATTATGTATGTACTCTTTGTCGATTTTGGAGATTAAATGCTCAAATCTTCCGGCAGCCATAATCTTCTCTGATTTGTCATCATCTGATTCGCCGCCGTCGCCAGCGGCAGAAGTCCACTCTGCGAACCCGTCTGCCAAATACGAATAGTCAGAGAAATATTTCATCCTCTTTTCAATGTCTTTGACAGGCCTTACAGGCTGGCCCCTGAAAATAAACTGCTTCAATGTAAAGCAAGGACGGCACAGGAAGTTAGTTCTCAATTTAACTGCTGAGTCAATAATTTTACGAAATTCTTCCAAGTTGAATTGAGCCGCAAATTTATATTGATTGTCCAAATCATCTATTACTTGCTTGGCTTCCGGATTGTTCATTTCAATATCCCGGGCATTCCCATCCCGAGTCATATCCATGTGGATCCACCAATCTATTTTCGCGGATATATGAGTTATGTATGCATTGCCAACTAAAGGATGTGACAGCACTTCGTTCAAGCGGATGGGGAAATCATTTTTTTCGAACAAGTTGATTATCCTATCGGTCGAGAGTTCTATGTAGTTTTCAAACATGATATTTATAAAATATTATGAATTATTTATCACGAATTTCCAGTAATTAGACTTCAACAACACTACTGGCTCAGTAATTCTGACAAAGCCAGCGATATTTTCTCAACGCCAATCAGCTTGATTGAAAATTTACGCGACAGTTTCTCAAGGCAGGATTTCGGCAGAACTACTTTCCTGAACCCGAGTTTTTCCGCCTCGATTATTCGCTGCTCAATCATAGAAACCGGCCTTATTTCGCCGGTCAATCCAATCTCGCCAATCATAACCGACAAGGGGTCCATGGCAGACTCGCGAAGAGAACTCATCAGGGCGGCTGCGATTCCCAAGTCAGCCGATGGGTCGTTCAGATAGCCGCCGCCAGCCACATTCAGGAATACATCATTCTGCCTGAATTTAGCGCCAAGCCTTTTCTCGAGCACTGCTAATATTAAATGTAGCCGCTTCAAATCCAGGCCGTTAGCCGTTCTTTGCGGCACACTGAACCCAGTTGGCGTCACCAAAGCCTGCACTTCATGCAGAATCGGCCGGGTCCCCTCGATAGCAGCAATTATCGAAATTCCCGATTCGTCGTGATGCCTGCCGGCAATAAATATTCTGGACGGATTATCTACTTCCCTTAGGCCGTCTTCCGTCATTTCAAATATACCTATTTCATTGGTCGAACCAAAACGATTCTTGTGGGCACGCAGAATTCTATAGGTAAATGTCTTTTCGCCTTCAAATTGAAGCACGGTATCCACCATGTGCTCAAGGATTTTCGGCCCGGCAATTATCCCTTCCTTCGTAACATGGCCAACAATGAACATCGGAACATTCAATTGTTTGGCGGTCTGCATCAGCAAAGAGGCGCATTCCCGAACCTGCACCACACTGCCGGGCGTTGCCTCGATCCCCGATGAATATACCGACTGAATCGAATCAATAAAAACAACGCCAAATTCACCGGCTTTAATTGTGCTGTCTATTTGCTCAAGATTAGTTTCGGCCAGAATCTGCAAATCTTCATTGTCAATTTTTAGCCTGTTCGACCTGTATTTAATCTGTTGCAAAGATTCTTCGCCCGTAACATACAGCGGCTTATGCCCCGATAGTTTGCCGCACATTTGCAGCGTCAGGGTCGACTTGCCGATTCCCGGATCGCCGCCAATCAATACGAATGACCCCGGAATAATACCGCCGCCAAGCACCCTGTCAAGCTCGGATATTCCTGTTTTGAACCTGTATTCATTGTCGGCGGTTATATCACCCAGCCGGACTACACTCGCTTTCGTAGAATTAGTCCGCCGCAATTTATGTTTGCCCGAGATTATCTTTTCTTCCTCGAAAGATTGCCATTCACCGCAGATGTGGCACCTGCCCTGCCATTTTGGCGACCTTGCCCCGCACTCGCGGCAAATATATACTGTCTTGTCTTTCAATTAAATAAAACCTGCAATCATTGATTATTAACGTATTCGGCTCTAAGAACTTTTTTCGACTTTCCGGAAATTTTGTATTTTTCGCCCATCCGCTGGCCGCACACCCAAAATATGTCGATTCTGTCCGACAGCACCAATACATCTTGCTTGTCTATAAGCGGGATTTTCAAATTCGTGAGCAAATCACTAATCTTGACCGAGCCATCCATTCCGATTGGCTTGAAAATATCACCTTTACGCCAGGTCCTTAATTGTAATTTACGGGGCATAAATTCCATATCGAAATACTCAACATTCGGATTGTCGGTGAATATAACATCTTTTCTGCCAACTTCTTCTAATATTAATTTCATTCTTCCGATGCCGAACTTGCCGGTTGTGTCGATTACTTCATCAAAGTCAAAAGTATCTCGCTTTCGTGAAAATATTAATAGCTGCCTGTCGCGCAGTACAATAATATTATCCCCGACCTCACATATTGCCCCGACAGGACTCTTATTCAGGCCTATTATCCTGTCTATTACATTGAAGCTTTGAATTGGCAGCCTATAATATTTACTCAGGGCAGCCTGGATTATTTCGCCCTGGATAAATTCATTATACGTGCCCAATAAAGGGAGCTTAACTGCAAATCTGTCCGATGTTTTATCGACGACGAGATACTGCAATCTATCGGAAACATACTCGGAGATAAAGCTGTCGGCTCCGTTCAGATGCCTTGCAGTTCTGTTCAGGATTTCGATGATGGCCGGGGTGAAATCCTTCTGCAGCTTGGGCAATAAGTCGTTGCGTACTCTATTCCTCGTGAAATCATCCGATTTATTTGATTCGTCCTCACGCCATTCCAAATTACGCTTGCGGGCATATCTAATTATTTCAGATTTTTTGTGCTTTAGAAATGGCCGTATCAAGTATGTATCCTTAACAAACTTTCTTCTCGACGGGATACCCGAAAGGCCTGTCAATCCCGAGCCGCGGAAAAGATTAATCAGGAATGTCTCAGCCGAATCATCCAAAGAATGAGCAATAGCAACCAGGTTTGCTTTGTGTCTGACAGCAATCCTTTCGAAAAACTTGTACCTGAGAGACCTTGCGGCCTGCTCTATGCTCAAAGAGTTCTTCTCGACGTACTGTGCTACGTTTGCGCTTTCGGAAAAGAATGGAATTCCGTAGGATTTTGCCAGTTCTTTCACAAATGCCTTATCTTCCTCCGAATTTTTCCCACGCAGTTGATGATTGAAATGTGCTATGTATAATTTAAAACAGTAAGTAACCGACAGGACAGCCAGCACATCAAGAAGTGTCACGGAGTCCACACCTCCGCTTACACAGATTAATATGCTCGCATTCTTATCCACAAATAAGTCATTATGAATATACTTCTCAATGGCTTTAAGAAAGCTTCTGACAGGTGGGTCGACAGATTGCTGTGGAGTCAACTTCTTAGACTGCACAATTTTATAATAATTATCTTCTGCATGTTTTGGGCTTTTTACTATTGGCGGTTTTTCCCCGGGCTTGATTGTGGATGATTTCTTTTTTGTCGCCGGCCATTGCCTTGAGGCTTGCTTGCCGGTTTTTTTCGTTTGATTTGCTCCCCTGGAATTAGCCGGAGCTTTACGTGTATTATTTTTAGAAACCGGAGCTTTGCCGGTTTTCTTGCTTGCAGTTTTCTTGCTTGCAGTTATCTTGCCGGAGGTTTCAGCCGGATTGGCTTGAATCTGTTTTGCCTGTTGTGAAGCTTCTTTCGCTATTTTATTTTCTGCATTTCTTATTGCTTTTTTTGTCCGGGCGGATGATTGCTTTTTGAGACTTTTTGCAGCCGACACCGAAGAAGCCTCTTGCACTTGCCCGACAGCCGAAGAGGTTTTTTTCGTTTGATTTGCTCCTCTGGGATTAGCCGATTTTTTCTTTTTATCAACTTCTTGTTTTTCCCTCTTTTTCGCTGGAGGAGTCTTTTGGATTTTTGTTGCCATAATGTTATTTAACTTTCAGAGACTTCTGAAAAATTCAATTGTTGCCGTCATTCTTGAGCATTAGTTTGTGTGAAAATTGTCATCGTATGTTGCAAAGGACAGATATATTAAAGTGTAGGGGCACGGCATGCCGCCCCTGCCAAACTCGACTTCATCGAATTGCCGGTTGTAACAACCGTCAGAACTATGAATTGTCATCGTATGTTGCATTTGATACTTTTCACAAAACTTGATAAATTATAAAAAAGTATAAATAGGGTTTCCTCAAAAAGTTGACTGAGATATAATTATTAGTACGTTTGCAATATTAAGGAAAAAAACAACCCCCTAAATCCCCTTTTATTAAGGGGGAAATAGTTGAAATTATAACCCCCTAAATCCCCTTTTATTAAGGGGGAAGTGAGCCAGGCGAGCAGGGGGTTGTCATACTTTCTGCAAGGTTTTCGAGCATAATAAATTGTATGCCTTGCACTTTGTTGTTGAATATTTTTTATAACTACCTTAATTATGATTAGTTGATA
>JAJRTW010000059.1 GCA_024278075.1 Bacteroidota bacterium
GTAAGGAAGGCAATAGTAAGGAAGGCAATAGTAAGGAAGGCAATAGTAAGGAAGGCAATAGTAAGGAAGGCAATAGTAAGGAAGGCAATAGTAAGGAAGGCAATAGTAAGGAAGGCAATAGTAAGGAAGGCAATAGTAAGGAAGGCGAAAGGACGAAAGTGAATAGTAAAAATATAAATGGAATTGAGAAGTATTATGAATCCTGGGGCAGGTATCCGAAAGTAAGGCCGGCAAAGGTGGAGCAAATTTTCTGGCAAAGTGAAATACCCGATATTAGTAAATACAGCACAAGTATATTACCATACGGATTGGGGAAGAGCTACGGCGATAGCTGCCTGAATGAAAACGGAACATTGCTCGACACCAGCGGGATGAATCATCTGATTGGTTTCGATGAAGAGTCGGGGCTTATTCGATGTGAAGCCGGCTTCACGCTAAAAGACGCCCTCGATTTCCTGACACCGAGAGGATTTTTCCTTGCCACCACTCCCGGCACTAAGCATATTACAGTAGCAGGGGCCGTGGCAAACGACGTCCACGGCAAGAATCATCACGTGCGAGGCTGCTTCGGCAATCAGGTAACTCAATTCGAATTGCTAAGGTCCGGCGGGCAAAAATTAATCTGCTCGCCCAATGAGAACAAAGAACTATTCAAAGCAACAATCGGCGGCCTGGGGCTTACCGGCCTGATAACATGGGTGGAATTCAAAAGCCGGAAAGTATCCAGCCCGTTCATTGCAATGGAAAGTGTTAAATTCGGCGACCTCGAAGAGTTCTTTGCCATTAACGATGAATCGAAGGATTTCGAATATACCGTGTCGTGGGTTGACTGCACAGCAACGGGCGGCAGCCTCGGGCGGGGGCTTTATTCCAGGGGCAACCATGCCAACCCGGCGGTTCACAACATACCGGAGCTGCCTACGGAAAAGGCCTTCCCCTTTCCATTCGAGGCCACTTTCATCAACCCGTTCACGGTGAATCTATTTAATATGTTATTCTATAATAAGCAATTCCGGCCAGTTGAAAAGAGCATAATTCATTACGACCCCTTCTTCTATCCGCTGGATGCAGTCAATAACTGGAACAAGGCTTATGGCAAAAACGGCTTTCTGCAATACCAGTTCGTGGTTCCGTTTGATACCGGAAAGGATGCAATTAAAGAAATACTGAAGGATGTATCACAGTCCGGCTTGTCGTCATTTTTAACGGTGCTGAAGACATTCGGGAATATTAAATCCCCCGGGATGCTTTCGTTCCCAAGGCCAGGGATCACTCTTGCAATCGATTTCAGAATGAATGGCAGCGAAACTTTGGATATGCTCGGCGGGCTTGACAACATAGTAAGGGAAGCCGGCGGCGTAATTTATCCGGCCAAAGATGCAAGGATGACAGCCGAAGATTTCCAATTATTCTATCCGGAATGGCAAGAATTTGAACAATACATCGACCCTAAATTTTCTTAGAGCTTCTGGAGAAGGGTAATGAATAGGATATAATATAAACTTGTTCTCCTGAACTGAATCTATTTCAGAGCCGAGATTCCGAATCAGTACTATATGACAGCATTAGAGTGTTTTCATACGAACTCATGCGACTCAACTAAGATATAATAAACCATACGAAGTCAATAATATGAAAAGAAAATATGAAAAAAATAATGATATTTGGCGCCGCCTCGGCAATTGCCCGGGAAACCGCAATTAAGTTTGCTGCCGATGGGGCTCAATTGTTCCTTGTTGATATGAATATCGGAAGGCTCGAGGCAGTTAAGAAGGATATATTCGCCAGAACAAAGGCTGAAGTTAAGATTTACGAATTCGATGCCCTGGACTTCGGCCGGCATAATGAATTATTCGATACGGCAATCGAGGCTTTGGACGGCCTTGATGCAGTGTTGATTGCCCACGGCACACTACCGGATCAGGGGGAAATGCAGATCAATAATAGAAACGCTATCCATGAATTCGAGATAAACTGCACAAGCATTATATCGCTGGCTGGCGTTGCTGCAAATTATTTCGAGCCATTAAGCCAAGGCACGATTGCGGTTATTTCATCGGTGGCGGGCGACCGCGGCAGGAAGAGCAATTATCTCTACGGTGCTGCAAAAGGAGGAGTGTCAATATTCTTGCAGGGCCTGCGCAACCGGCTGGCATCTTCGGGCGTGAATGTGCTGACGATAAAGCCGGGCATGGTCGATACGCCAATGACAGCGCACATGCCAAAAGGCCCGCTGTTTGCCAAGGCATCCGACGTCGGAATTGGAATTTATAAGGCCATGAAAAACGGGAAAGATATTGTATATCTGCCGGGGTACTGGAGATTAATTATGTTTATTATTAAGCATATTCCAGAGGTGATATTTAAGAAATTGAACTTGTAGAATGAAAAGAGAAATTTATAAATATCATAGTGCATCATCCCACAATAAATTAATATTCAACGTTCCGTCAGTTGTTACAACTGGCCAGTGACGGCAGTTTCTATATTGCCAGTTGTAATAACTGGCAGAACAAAAGAACTTGTAGAATGAAAAGAGAAATTTATAAATATCATAGTATCTTCATGGATAAGATTTCACGCTGAATTATGTTTTCGGAATGATTTGCATGAGCAAACCGACAATCGCCCCTATTTCAGTTTATCCAGTTCGCTATTAATATCAGTTATTCGCTTGCTAACTTCACCAATGGATTTTTCCTTATCCCTGATTCGCTTTTCAATTATTAGGATTTGGCTTGCCGATTGAGAGTCTTTGTCATCGGCGGCGGCATTGTCAGGCTGAATTGCCGGCCTCTCGGACTCCAGCATTTCCCTATCGCGAGCAATAGATTCGTTTATCCTGTCAATTTTCAGGTTTAGATTGTCGATAATTGACATGAGCTTATCACGTTTTTCGACCTTCATCACATCACGATATTCGTTCCGCCTTTCGTCAAAAATGGTAAAAGCCTGGCGGATTTTTTTGAACAGGTCGTTCCGATGCTCGCGTTTAAGCCTCAGTATCTTTACCTCGTCCTGCAATGCAATCAGGTTGTCCCTGATAACTCTGAAATCCGGAGCGTTTTCAGCACCTTCGGCAGCAGTATTTATCTTTTCAACTAATTTATGGTAATTCTCGCTGCATTCCCCTTCGTAAACTTCCCTTTCCTGGTTCTGCCGCTGATTAATTTCGTTAAAAACTTCCCTTATCCTGCCGTATAGCTCATTTCTACGGACACGCTTCAAAGGAATATCTTTTATTTCTTTTTGCGCCTTAATAAGTGCTTCCCGGGCATCCTTAAATATATCAGTACATTTTGCAAATTCAATAGCATCGTTTACAATTACATTAATTTTCTCATAATTCTCGCCGCTTATCTTATCAAATTCAGCTCTCTCGCTGTCCTGACGTTTGTTCAGAGCATCGAAGGCAGCTCTTATCATGCCATAGAGTTCATCTCTCTTATCTTTTTTGAGAACCTGGCCTTTAATTTGATGTTGAGCTTCAATCAGCTTTTGCCGGCCGCTTTTGAATATTTCCGCTTTGGCGGCAAAATCAACAGCATATTCAATGATAGCTTTCAGACGAAAGAAATTCTCCGAACATTCCATTTCATATTGCTCACGCTCTTCGTCCTGCCTTATCCTAAGGGCATCAAAGGCATTGTGTATATCTTTGAAAAATACGTCTTTGTCATGCTTTCTCAGAGTGGTATTGCGAACTTCAGATTGAATGAAAATCAGCTTTTGGCGGGCATCTTTGAAATTAGTGGTTCCCTTGGAATATTTAATCGTGTTCTCAACTTCGGGCCTGATTATTTTGATATTTTCTTCGCTTTTCAGTTCGAACTGCTTTTTCGATTTTGTCAATCTTGAATTAATAACATCAAAACCGGATTGAATTTTTCTGTTCAGTTCCTCCCGGTGCTTGTCATAAAGTAGAAACATCGCATCAACCTTGCTTCTAACCTCCAGCAATTTGTTTCGGGCATCCTTTAGATAGGTGGCAATTTCAACTTCAACCAAACACTTTTCAATCTCGTCGGTAATCCCCCGCAGGGATTCATTATATTCCTTAATAATATCGCCGCTTAAGTTGGCAGGCCCAAATTCATCAAGCAAGAAAAGAGTTGGGTCCTTATACTTGCTGTCGGCCTCAATTTTATCGAGGCATTCGCTGCATAGGATAACACAATTATCCTCTTCCTGTTTGCCTCCGAAGTGCTTTGGAATCAGATAATAGTGTCTTCCTTCCAAATTAGGGTTTAGCTCAAAATTCAATCCGCAATGACCGCAGTTCCCCTTTTGTCTTTCATGCAATTTGTTCAAGATTTGTTCTGAAAATTCCATTGTGCCACCATCAGGTTTGTGTTAAGTTATATAAGTTTTTTTCACCCAAAGGCAAAAAACCCGGTATGTTACAGTTCGTGTTGCTATACTAGTTTTTTTAGCAAAATATAGGCCGAACAGGAATACGAAGAATTGTAAAACGCATGGGAATAGAATTCATTAGTACCAAATATACTCAAATTATCAATAATACAATAATAATAAATATTTACTCTTCAAATAATAACAGATCGGGCATTTCGTAAGTGCTTTATTTTTCAAGTCATTATAAAATATGTCCGAAGTGTTGTAATAATAAAGTTGTGAATAACAAAATTTCAAATAATTAACTTCCATTAAGAATAATCGTATATGTTGCTTTGCGATTGTGATTGATTAACTAATCATCATTTGTTCTCAGTTGCTTCCCCTGATTCTTCCTTTTCCTTTTTATTGTTAGTGTCACCATTAAAATTCATAGATTTAATCGCATTCATTTTCTGCTTGTTAATCGGCGGCAGTTCATCACCCTTTAATAAAATATCAAGTTCTTCGGAATCGAGTATTTCCCTTTCGAGTAATATTTTCGCAGTTCTGTGCAGTAGGTCCATATTCTCTGACAGCATTTCTTCTGCCCTATTGCTGTGCTTCATCAATATCGACCTTACTTCAGCATCGATCACCTTAGCGGTTTCTTCGCTATGGTCTCGCGGCTGCGATATTTCCCTGCCGAGAAATACTTCATCATGCTCCCTTGCAAAAGTAACCGGCCCAAGCACATCGCTCATGCCCCATTCGCATACCATCTTCTTAGCAAGCTTGGTGGCCCTTTGCAGGTCATTTGCCGCTCCGGTGGACAGTTTCTTATAAACAAGTTTTTCGGCAGCCCTTCCCGCAAGTGCCATAGTGATTGTCGCATCAATATAATCTTTTGAACGAGTGTGGTAATCCTCGGCAGGCAGAAAAGAAGTCACTCCCAATGCGCGGCCGCGTGGAATAATCGTTACTTTATGAACCGGGTCGGCATCGGGCAGTAATTTCCCTACAAGCGCATGGCCCATTTCGTGGTATGCTGTCATTTTCTTTTCCTTGTCGGATATAACCAGGCTTCTCCTTTCCACACCCATCAGGATTTTATCTTTTGCATGTTCAAAATCATACATCGTGACTTTATCGCTGTTTCTGCGAGCGGCAAGCAAAGCGGATTCATTTACAATATTTGCAATATCAGCACCGGACAATCCGGGAGTTCCCTTAGCAAGAACTACCAAATCAACATCCCCGCCAAGTGGTATATCTTTAGTATGCACTATGAATATCCCTTCGCGGCCTTTGATGTCGGGCATGTCAACCACCACCTGGCGGTCGAACCTTCCCGGCCTAAGCAGTGCCGGGTCCAACACATCCGGCCTGTTGGTGGCGGCAATTATGATAACTCCGCTGTTTTGCTCAAATCCATCCATCTCGACCAGCAATTGATTAAGAGTCTGCTCCCGCTCGTCGTGCCCACCGCCAAGCCCGGCGCCCCTGTGCCGGCCAACTGCATCAATCTCGTCTATGAACACAATGCAGGGTGAATTCTTCTTCGCCTGCTCGAATAAATCCCTTACACGGCTGGCGCCAACGCCAACAAACATTTCAACGAAATCCGCTCCGGATATGGTGAAGAAAGGCACATCGGCTTCGCCGGAAACCGCACGGGCCAATAGGGTTTTGCCAGTGCCGGGAGGGCCTAACAGGAGAATGCCCCGCGGAATTTTCCCTCCGAGGCGTTTGAATTTATTCGGATCTTTAAGGAATTCTATTACTTCTTCAAGCTCATATTTAGCTTCATCGACACCTGCTACATCTTTAAAAGTAGTTTTTTGCGAATTTTCAGTCTGCAATCTGACTTTTGCCTTCCCGAAAGAGAATATACCGCGCGGGCCTCCCCCTTGCATTCGCTTCATAAAAAATACATAGAAACCAATTAACAATATCCATGGCAGAAACCAGATTATATTGCCCCAAAATGCCCCGCCGCCTTCTTCATATTTTAATGCAATTCCTTTGGCTTCCCAAATTTTTTCTGTTTCCGAGTCGAGCACACCCAATTTAGTCGAAAATTTTGATATTTCCACAGGCCTTCCATTATCATAAACCGTAACGGGTTTCTTCAATGTGCCGCGAAATTCAAAATCATTCAACTGGGTTTTATAAATCACAGCCGATTCTATTAAATCCTGGCCAAGCAGCTTTTTATATTCGGAATATGTGATAGTTTGATCTACTCCGGCACTGCCCTGGTACATAACATACATGCTAAAGATAACAGCCGATATAACAAACCACAGCATCATGTTTTTTGCAAACTTGTTCTGCGGATTGCTCCCACCGCCCTTCGGGTTGTAATCATTAAAAGGATTAAATTTCTTTTGATCTTTATTCTGGCCCTTTTTCTGATCTTTATTCTGGTTTATATTATCATCATTTTTTTTATTCGAGTTGTCGCTCACGTGTTCCTCCGGGTTTCTGCAGAAGGGCAAACTTACCCTTCTATTCTAAAAATAGTATGACGTAACAGTAATTTCATAATTTTGTAATTATATTATTTATTTATACGGCACCGGTAAAACAGCAGGACAATAGGCCGATATATCAATATATTTTGTTCTTACTTAAGTTGGTTACACGCATTAGGAATGCCAAAATTTTAATCCCACATTGTGGGTTTAATTCCCCGCTGCTTGCGGCGATTATTAAATTCTGTTAAACATTAACTCCCCGCTGCTTGCGGCGGGGTAGTTCATTTAAATAAATCTTTAGGCCTGCCATGGATAATTTTTGTTTTAAGTATATAAACCAATGGGTTAGTATCGCAGTATGCCGCAGAAAAGAAGGACAAGCCGAATGAATTTCTATAAACAAGGCCTGCCATATAAAACCGGGCATTTCCGGGGGCCGGGGATAAGAAGAGGCCTTAGTGACGTGTCAGGCATACTATGACGGTTCGTTTGATCTGTCATTCCGGCCGAAGAGCCGGAATCCATCTTAATATAACCCGATTGTGTATGGAATACTGGATTCCAGTTTTCACGGGAATTACATATTACAGTTGGCACGTCATTAGTGTAGCTATTCGTAAAAAGGCTTAGTATATTCATCTCATTCCCAAATTCCGATTTGGGAATGCAATTTTCCCGCAAATCTCTGTTTTGCAATGGATTAGTCAAAATAATTAACGGAAGTTATTTTAACTCTAATTTCACAAATATAACATGCTTTTTTGTGTATCGTTACACTAGCAATTCAATTGCCGAAGTCTTGAGTATTTTCATACTGATTGCCGGCGGCCATAAAAATTAAGGCTCATTTGCCTGGCAATTCTCTTGTCCGGCTCCGTATTTAAGTTCGACATCTGAATCCCTAATAGCCTGACAGGTTTAATCGGCTTTATGGGGATTAATAATAATTCGGAGGCGATATCGAATATCTCTGTTTCAGATTGTATTAAATGCTTCACAGTCTTGCTTCGGGACTGGACTACGAAATCGAAATATTTAATTTTCAAAGTTAATGTTTTGCCCATAACATCGACCTTTTCGAGTCTTTTGCCGATTTTGGCCGATATATCCATCAGAGCATTGAGCATATCGTCTTCATCGGTTTTATCAACATCGAACGTTCGCTCGGCACCTAATGATTTCCTGACTCTTTCCGGGGTGACGGGATTATGGTTATCGAACCGTATCAAGTCATAATAGTACAGGCCGGCCTTACCAAAATTTCTGTTCAGGAAATATTTATCAACTCTTTTCAAATCTCTGCCAAAATAAATACTCAGCCTCTTCATTTTTTCTTCAGTTACTTTGCCTATCCCCGGGATCTTCCCGACAGGCAGTTGATCGACAAATTTCTCAGCCTGGCCTGGCCTGATAACATAAAGGCCGTCCGGCTTTTTATAATCCGAAGCTATTTTGGCCAGGAATTTATTAAACGACACGCCCGCCGAAGCTGTTAGCTGCGTTTGTTCCTTAATTCTCTGTTTAATCTCCTTTGCTATCAATGTAGCTGACTGGCACCCGAATTTATTTGTAGAAACATCAATATATGCCTCGTCCAAAGACAACGACTCAACCAAGTCCGTATATTCTCTGAATATATTCATAATTTTGTTTGATGCTTCTCTGTAAACTTCAAATTTGCCGCTTGCGAAAATAAGATTAGGGCATAGGCGATGTGCAATTTTGGAAGGCATAGCCGAATGAATCCCAAATTTCCTTGCCTCGTAGCTTGCCGCAGCCACCACCCCTCTGTTGCGGTTCCCGCCCACCACCAGCGGCTTGCCTTGCCATTCCGGATGGTCTCGCTGTTCGATGGCAGCAAAAAAAGCATCCATATCTACATGAATAATTTTTCTTATCGGGGCTGACCAAGGCATAGTTTTTGATATGGTATGATAATAATATGAATTTCTATTTTTTGTAATTTATATAATTTTCTAATACGATTAATCTTTTTTATTGGTAATTTAGTTTAACTTGAAATAATGCAAAACAGCAAATTGTTATGCTTACTTAGTTTTTGATTCCGGATAATAGTAGATGAAGAAAGAATCGAGCCATAGCTCATTTTCATATGAGAATACCGCCATAACCCTGATTTGGGCAGGCATTCTTTTTATTATTGTTGTAACCGGTCTATATTCGTTCCAAAGTTACCTGCCGTTTATTAAGGTGAATTTTGGAGAATATGGCGAGTTAATCGGCGGTATCGTAGGCTCGCTGTGGGCCCTGGCCGGCGTGATTTTGTTCTATGAAGCCCTTAAGTTCCAGCGCACTGAACTTAAATTGCAAAGGCATGAAATTGAATTGCAGCGTAGGGAGATTATCGAGCAAACCCAACAGATTCGCAAACAAAATGAAACTCTGGCTATCCAAACAATTGAGAACACTTACTTCCGCCTTATGTCTCTTCATAATGAAATTGTCGAATCCATCACAGCGGAAAAAGATGAATTCACTTATGAAAGAGTAAAGAAAAAGCAAATGATTTCCGGTAGGAAGTGCTTCGTTGAATATTATCAAATCTTTAAAAGAATATTCCATACTTCGTTTGAGGATGTACTGCCCGATTCTTTCAGCTCCGAAACCAATAAAATGATTGTGGAGTACGCTTTTCGTATATTTTATGATGAATTCCAGGCCGACCTCGGGCATTATTTCAGAAATCTTTTCACTATATTCACTTTCATCGACAATGCCGATATAAAGAATAAAGGATTCTATATTAAGTTAATTCGATCGCAGCTCTCGAACTACGAGCTATTGATGCTCTATTTCTTCTGCCTGTCGGACCGCAATAAGAATTTCAAGCCTTTGGTTGAGAAATATACTGTGTTCAGGAATCTGCCGGTTGATGAGTTGATTGAGATTACTAAAGTGCTTTACGACGAGCAGGCGTTCAGCCGCCCTGGCTTCGACGATTGACTCAAGCCTTTGCTTGACTCATGCAGTTGCATTAAATATTTGAGGTTCCGCATTCCCAAAGCGGAATTTGAGGATTGTCTGAGTCGAATTATGAACAACTACACTAACAACCTAAGCCTCTAATCTTCTGAGCCAAATAGCTTATACCAATCGATTGAAGGCGCCAAGTGTTTGCTGTCCATGTGAGTTGCAATTGAGGGCAATGGCGTACGCAATACGAATTTTTTGCCAAACAGAATTTGCCTCCAGCAATAATACCATCCCTTAATATATATCCTAACCATTTCGAAATCAGTAAATAAGTATTTCAAAAACAGCAGCGGATTCGAAATTCTCTTTTTAGTAAGAGCCAGCCACAAACTCGCATCATAATTATTTCTCGTATAGGTCTTGAGAACAGCCGCCGATTGCATTAGAACCGCTTTAGTCGTTAGGAACGTCATGCAGGTGGTCGGCGATGTCCGCCACTTTCGGTTGCCGTAGGGCAGGACATCATATTCAAGATTGTGGAGGCCTAATTCGTAGTAATCCGGATGGTCGTAAGGCGATACAAAATCAATTCCGGAATTTCCTTTCATCAGCCCAATCATCTCCTCAAACTGGCCGGGAAGGTAGAAATAATCATCTTCGGCAAAATAAATAAAATCGGCATCGGATTGCTCCAGAAGAATATTTATCTGTTTGCCAAAAGTTCGGGCATTTCCAATACCGCCGGCGATTACGAATTCCAGTTCTTCTTCGTTGAAATACTTTTTGAACAAATCGACGTACTCATCGGGGCAGCCGTCGAGGATGACCCATATTTTGACACTCAGGCCTGCCAGAGATTGCTTGAATGAGCGAAGGCAAAGCTCCGAAAGCTTGAATTTATCATCGCTATAAACCGGCGGGACTTTAGAAACACCGGGGTATATTCTATATGCGATTGCAAGGTCTGTTTTTTGGTTTGCCATAATTGATTAAATATATCCGATGTTTCAAATAATTCGCCTAAGGCCGTGGCCTCCCACTCTGGCTGACAGTTGTGCGGGAAAATTACAATATTAACCCGTATTATTCATAAAATATCCAAAACATATGACAGGCAATTGATCACAGATATTAAAGATAGCTCTATTTTGAGCAAACAATAATTTCTGCGGTTTCTGTCTAACTATCATATTTCCCGATAGATACGAAGCTAAAGAAAAAAAGACCCGAAATGTTCGGGTTATATCGTATGGGCTATAGCAGCTTTTAAATGCCATCCTGAACTCGTTTCAGAATCCATAAGATATACAAATACTGGCTTTTAGATTCTGAAATAAATTCAGAATGACAGTTTTCCGTTCTGGCGGTTATTACAACCAGCAAATACTGGATGGTGCGCCTTTATCCTCAAATATATTTGCCTTATGCAACCTTACGACGACAAATTCACATTCTCAAACAGTCTCAGAATTTGGCAATGAGTTTGACTTACACCTATCTCCCTATACCCCTAATTTTCTTCCATGTTTCATATCGCATTCTAAAGAAATGAACGTTCTTTTCCATGATTCTTCTCCGCGGGCCGAAAGAAATAGTTTTCATCATTTCCCAAAGTATTAGCATAGCAAAATTATGGAATTTTTCAAATAGAATGAATGAAGAAGTTTCAAAATCCGTCCTGTGCTTTTGGCAAAACAGCAGTTGGCCTTTAATCATCATAGACGTTGAAGTATGCAGCGAAGTTGAGCTGTCTATGCTTTTGCCGCGCAGGTGCGTTACGGTTGAAGCCGGATTGAAGACAACTTTAAGGTTCCGTTTGCGAAGGCGATGGCAAAAGTCAGCTTCCTCTGAGTAGAAGAAGAAATCTTCGTCGAAGCCGCCGGATTTGTCAAATTCGGCTTTGTGCACTGCCATCACCGCACCGTCAATATAAGCAACTTCCCTTGGCCATCGGTCAATTTTGAATTGCGCCCAAGCCAGTTTTCGCAATGCTCTTTGCAATGACGAGATAAAGAATAAATCTTTCAACCCAAGCATCAATCCCGGCAGGCTGCCAAAACTATATTCCCATGACCCGTCGGCGTATACTTGCTGCGGGCCGGCAGCGCCAACATCGGGATTGCTTTTCAGATAGTTGACAAGGTTAATAATCGATCCTTTGTGATAAACAACGTCGGAGTTGGAAATAATCAAATATTCGGATTGCGAGTGTTTTACGCCGATATTCACCGCTGCGGCATAGCCGAGGTTGCTCTGGTTTTTAATTATCTGCGTTTCCGGATACTCCGTCCTGATTAGTTCTATAGTATTGTCGGCCGAGTTGTTGTCCACAACAATAATATTGAATAAATCGGAGCCGGCCGTATCGTGGATTGACTTAATACAATCTAGGGTTGTCCGGGCGCTGTTATACGAAATGATAATTATATCTGCTGCGGGAGTTGGCAATTTGCCTCTGGATTCTTCAATAAAAATTAATCTGTGCAAAATTACAAAAAAAAGACAAGCTGCTTGGGCAATTAAGAATTAATTGAAAATCGAACTGCTTGTCCCGATTAAATAGGGTAGTTGCTTCAGAATCCCAGATTTTCAATATCACCTAAATTCCCAGAGTAAAACACGGAGAAGTGACTCCAATTTGTTATATTGCAATTAGTTAAACAAAGAATAACAACAAATAAAAAGTCACCTATCCGATGAAGAAAAATAAGAAAAAAAGAGCAAAGAGCATAGAAATA
>JAJRTW010000060.1 GCA_024278075.1 Bacteroidota bacterium
GAGCAGGGGGTTGTCCTACAATCTGCAAGGCATAAGGGCATAATAAATCCATTTCCTTGCACTTTCTAATTGAATAGTTTTCGTAATTACTATAACAATAAACAGTTAGTACTTTTTGAGGGCAATCTAATTATAAATATAGTGCTTATAAAATTTATTGTGATTTCAACTATTTCCCCCTTAATAAAGGGGGATCTAAGGGGTTGTTTTTTCCCTTATTATTGCAAAAGTACTAAAATTATTATCTCAGTCTACTTTTTGAGGAACAATACTTACATAAGAGGTTAGAGCCAAGAGCCTTTGAGTAAATTATCCCCCCGGCCTAAAGGCCGGAGCTAGTGCATCATCTCACAATAAATTAATACTAAATGTTCTGTCAGTTGGTGAATAGCTATACTATCGGTTTATTCCAAGGGCGAACTATTATTGTCATTTATCCTTCGCTCACTTCCACTTTCCCAATGCATTCTCCCTATAGAAACTAACAAAGGGCCGAAAGCAAAGCTGCCCCGGCCCCTTGATATTTATAATACAGCTAAGCGGAGGGTGGCTTAGCCGCATGAATACAAACACTTACCTGATAACAGATATATTAGTTTGCTTAATTATTTTCCCGTTCGATACTCTCAGGTAATAGGTGCCGGCAGGCAGCGATTGCGTGCTGAGCCGATAATTATCAGTCGTCACATTATCCGAAACAACCAATTCGCCAACCGCGTTGAACAGATTAATTTCAACCTGCCCTTCTATGATGAACTCAATATTTACGTACTCATTTGCCGGCATTGGATAGACAAGAATGTCGTTATAGCCTTCCGTCGGTTCAACACCTGTCGGACTTGTAACAGACATCTCCAGATTGACTTCGGTCTCGGGTGTTTCTTCATAATCTACCGTAACGGATTGCCCGTATGAATCATAACCAACCTTATCGGAATAAATCGTATATGTCCCTTCGGTCAATTCATTAATTGCAAAAGCACCCATATTATCGGTTATCTGATAGTCAACGAAATTGCCATCGGCATCAATCATGTAAACAAATGATCCGCTGATATAGCCGCTACCGTTAATTATGTCGCCCGGTTTATCAGCGATGGCTTTTCCGGTAACATAGCCATTGACAACGCCGATGCCCTTCAGCCGCTCGTGGTATTTATGCTTGATGTCAATGATAATAGCAACCATAGCATCGTTAACTTCCACACGCGTAGCTTCCAGCCAACGCAGAGTTGCAAAATCATTCTGCTTATAATAACCTGGGATGTATTTCCTGTTGCCCGGAATCGAAAGCACAACGTACTTGCCATAAGCCATATTCTCGAACTTGAAATATCCATCGCGATCGGTTTGGGTGGTCAACATAAAGCTCTTATGCTGTCCGGGGGTGTTCTGATCGACAAGGAAAGCCATAACGGTTGCCTGAAGCGGCTCGTCGTTTTCGCCCGTCACCCTGCCGGCGAACCCATTATTATTATCTATCCTTTTATTCAGCCTGAAGTCGATACCTTTGACATCGCCGGCCAAATAAATCAAATCGGCTTCGGTAGGAACGTCCACCTGATCGTAGAACTGAGGCATATAGCCATCTTGCGGGTATGGGCTGGCATGAGCCACATATACGAATTCGTCTGATAATTTTATTTCGTAATTGCCTTCCCGGTCGGTTCTTGTGGAGAAACCTCTTGAGTTGTTGCCGCCGTAATTCCCCGGATTGCCATATAGCCATTGAATCGGGATGAATGTTACGACTGCCATCACAGGCACATCGTCATCATCGGAAACAACAGAACCCGTTGCCATATATTGGACAGGCTCGGGCTTTTTGGCAACGATAATTTTGAGTGATGTTAATTGGTTTTCTTCGGCAACAACGGGTGTTGCGTCCGATAATACACGAGCATCTTCATACCATTCCGGTTCGAAATCATGGCCTTCCGCCCGGAGATAATACTTGCCCGGTGTAACTTTCATGGCAAAGGCCCCTTGCCGGATTTCCGCTTTATACATTGGTTTGCCGATAGTACCGCCGGAATAACTGCCAATCTTCCATGCAACAACTGCGCCTTGCATGACCGCAGAGCCATCTTCGTAGATAACCTTCCCGTCAATTTTGGCGGTTGGGTGGTTCGGATCCGTATCGCCCACCATTATATAATGTACTATCTTCGTACTAATTGTCTCATCGCAAGCCAGGGTGGCGCTAAGCACGATACTATACTTGCCTTCGGTTCTGACAACCCAATGGAACTCGCCCGTATTCGGGTCAAGTTTATATTCATCGTGAATGTTAGTTTTCTCAATTTTATAAATTATCGCACATTTGATGTCCGATACTGCCTGGAATTGATATTTAAAATCAATGTTATTCTTAATAATATTCGGAGGCGGACGATGAGTAAACTTAATCCTATGCTGATTCGGGTTGCCTTCTTTATTAACAGTTATTGTAATATATGGCGATGGCCCGCTTTCCATCAGCACGCCGTTCACAGTCGCAACGGAAGTAACATAGAACTTATAAACACCATTTTCAACATCTTCAACGCGGTAATTATACTCCCTTATGTTTTGTTCGGCCTTGACCCTGCCAATTATTTCAAATTCCGGTTTTTCGTCGGTATCCGGATCCAATATAGCCATATAAACATTGAAACTCGACGGCCAGACTAAGGTTTTGCCTATCTGCCATTTCAATTGTATATCCGCCTGAACGGGATATTTCTCCAGAATCTGAACCCATCCCTTCAAATGAACGGGTGGCATCGGCCCTGTGTTTTGTGCCTTGGCAATAAAAGTTGCTGCAAACAGCAATGCCATTCCAAGTGCAATAAACTTCGTAAAAGAGTTAATTTTTCTCATAATACTACCTCCGATAAATTAGAAAAACTATTTGTATGCTCTGTTGTTTTATTAATTAACACATCAATATTTAAAAGATTACAGTTGATGTCAACTTTATTAATAATGTATTAATATATACACTTATGAAGGCAATTTGTTTGAATAGAAAATCAAAAGGCTGGAAATACCTGAGCGGCCATTGGAAATTACCGCTCCACCACAATCGTCCCTGTTTTGGTGATTTTCCCGCCGGCCCGGAGCTTATAAATATAAGTACCTGCTGCCACATTCGCCGTATTCCAATTAATGGAATGTTCGCCGGCTGCCAGCAAATCGCTGATTAGTATCTCCGCTTCATTTCCGGATAAGTCATATACAGCCAGCCGGACGTGAGCATCCGAGGCCAGGGAGAAATCTATGGCCAAATATTCAGATGCCGGATTGGGGTATATCTTCACAATTCCTTTATCGATCAGCCTGTTTAATAATTTAACCGAGGCAGGCACGCCGAATTCATAAGCCCCGACATCAATTGCATTTCCCGCGTATCTGGGGTTCCAATTGTGGTCATACTCCACGTCCGGGCCAACATCGACTCCCGCATCAATAGCGGCGGATGTTTCAACAAGATGTAGGTCTATCTCTTTATTGCTGCCGTTGGCCCGCACAAAATCGGTATAAGTGGCTGCCATATTGCCTTCCTTGGCCAGGAATACTCCGCCGTCCCGCGAGCGGACAATCTCTTCATAAGGGTTGTTTGGCGACCGAAGCACCAGGTTGTTGCGCACATAACCGGAGGTTTGCGGGAAACGCAGCTGGATGGTCAGCTCGCATTCGAATACGGTGTTGTTATATACCTTACAATTATCGGCTTTATTGATATATACGGCCGCATCGGTGCAGCGTATGAACACATTATTGCGGATAATGCCGTTGCTGTGCTCGAATTCGCGGTTGTTGTCGCGATATATATTCCAACTCGAGCCGCCACCGCCGAATGATGCCCCAACAAGGCAGTTAATAAACAAATTATTCTCGATTATCGTATTGGATGAATTCCCCTTGGTGAAGCAGGCATACGCCGGTTGGCCATTGCGCTGCACGTTGATAAAAGTATTGCCACGAATAATCCAGTCGTTCACACCAACTCCGTCTACCCCTTGCACATTGCCCCTGTTGCCGCCGGTGGGAATGGTAAAGCCAATAAGGCAATCTTCGACTAACAGCCTGTCGGGATAGATGCCCACCGCTGTGTTGCTTGTTCCCTTCACTCCTCCTTCGCCATTGTCGAGCATTATAATATTTCTTAAAGTACAATCCTTTGAGCCAAGGTCAAATTTGAAGGCATGGTAGTAAGAATCCTTGGCTGTTAATGATTCGAATGTCCAGTTCGGACAATTATTAAGTTCAAAATTAATACCCATAGCATCGTTGTCAACGCCAAGCCCCCGGATAACTACATCTTCGGGATTGCCGGTTGCACCTTTAACAAGCACCGGCCCGGGCCTTCCGTCAATATGTAATTTCCACCTGTCGTTAATTGTATATACACCGGAGGCTATTATAATTGTGTCATTCGGAAGGGCTGAAAGGCAGGCCGCTAATATTTCCTGATAGCTTGCCACTTCCACTATCCGCGCCCGTGACATTTGCAGGCTTAGAATAAATATGATTATCGTAATTACCGAGATGTAAATTGGCCTCTTCATTTAGCTACCCTTTGTTGAATAACCATAATATAACTAAGTTTTGGTTTAGTTAAAAGGTATAAGTAAATCCAATCATTACTTTATTCTCACCGATTAGTAAACCATATTCCCATTTACTTTTCTTATTATCGGATTGTTTAGATTGTGCTTTATTATATATGGGAGCAATTTCTTCAATATCCGTTAGGGCAGATGATTGGACAAAACAACTTAATATCGCCGAAGTGGTACCACCTAAAAAAAGGAGTAGGCTACCAAAACGATCAGGATTACCTCCATGTTGCATCCCTTCCATGACCCCCACTACAAGCGACCCTACAATTGTAAGTCCGCCAACTAATCCCAATACAAATGCCGTTGATTGTTTTTCTTGATAACTGTTGTATTTATCAATGCAATCCGGACAGTCTTTTATTATTTCCTCAAACTCCTTAATATTCACATCCACTATATAATATTTATTGCTTGTTGAGAACCATGTACCGGAAAAAAGGGATGCTTTGATTTTTAGTTCTTTAGCATTAGAAGTGTTTATAAGCAATAAAACCAGCAAAGGAAAAAGAATACAGTGTTTCATATACTATCCTTTGATAAATGTATTAATCCAATGACAATAAATAATTACTACTTTGCGGTTAAAAAGCAGCCAAAAAGTGCGAATCGCTGATATTAGCTTCATTTTGGCCTAAATGGCGCTATTATGGATGCAATTTTATTAGCTTAGTACCCATTGCCAAGTCAGGTGTTACACCTGACTTGCAGGAGCTGTCTGA
>JAJRTW010000061.1 GCA_024278075.1 Bacteroidota bacterium
GCTTTAAGGAGAATAACAACCCCCTTAATCCCCCTTTTTTAAGGGGGAATTAAATTGGCTATTCCCCCTTAAAAAAGGGGGAAGTGAGCAAAGCGAGCAGGGGGTTGTCCTACAATCTGCAAGGCATAAGGGCATAATAAACCCATTTCCTTGCACTTTCTAATTGAATAGTTTTCGTAATTACTATAACAATAAACAGTTAGTACTTTTTGAGGGCAATCTAAATATAAAAAAAACTTAAAATTGGCATCCTTTCAAATATAAAGCACTGTGACAATATCAAATATTCGAAAAAATCCTTATATTTGTTTATTATATATTTTGTCACTATCTATTATTCGGGGATGGCTATGAAAGATTATTTCAAATATTTTTCGGTGGTATTTTTTCTTCTGATACTTTCAACGGCTATGATGAATGTAATGCATGCCCAGGATGAAGAATACTACGACGACGATGAATACTATGAAGATGAGGAGTTTGTCGAGGATGAATTTGAATTATTCGACAATGCCCTGTTGTTTCAACTTAGCTACGGCATCCCCGGCTTTGGTGTTGGTGCCGGATACAGATATACGAATTTTAGTGCCCAGTTTGGCCTTTCCGGTTTTGCTAATAATATACCGAATTATAATCCCATAACTTTGAATGAGGCCGACATCGCCCCTGATTCTAAAAAGAGTTACACCACTTTGGTCCTGAGCATTGATTTTGGCTATCATTATAATTTCAATAAACTTACTGCATTTGGCACAGTGGGCTATTACTCGCAGACCGACACGGTGCTGGCAAAGAAGGAAGGAGAAGACCAGTGGTATAGAACCAGATTCCCCGAAACTACACCCGGAATTGCTTTTAGCCTGGGCGGGAACTATGCGGTGTCCGAGCAATTGGCTTTAGGCCTTGCCTACCACACCCAGCACGGCGTATATTTTCAGGCTGTGATGAAACTCGATTAGTGTAGATATTTGTTAATATGTATAATCCGTCGGCGGCTCGGTCTGGCCTGATAATAATATAAATCGGTTACAAGCAGCAGGATTGGTGTGCAATAAATCGCACATGAGGACTTCATTCAACACATTCGGACAGCCGTATCAAAATAATTTATTCGGAAGTTAGAATATTAATCTTTGTTCACATTATCGAAATAATTTATTAGTGCCAATTACGTTATTCTTCATAAGCAATAATTCGGACATTTTTGTCATTCAGAACGGAGCGTAGCCACTTGTGGCGTTGCGGAGTGAAGAATCTATAACTACTTAAGATGTATAGAGTTCTGGATTCTTCGCTCTGCTCAGAATGACTTTTCGTAAGTGCTTTATTTATCAAGTCATTATAAAATATGTCCGAAGTATTGCATAAGGAAAATTGATAAATTATAAATCATTACTGCTCAGCAGCATTTCTTAATAAACACACTATATGTAAATATTGATACTCCATTTATTATTTTAAAACATTTATTCGTAATTTTGACTAATATTAAATTGGAGTAGCGATGAATAACAAAAAGAGAATCCTCTGGATAGACGACGAAATCGAACTGCTGCGGCCGCATATAATCCTGCTGGAGCAAAGGGGCTATAGCGTAGCCAAAGCTACCAACGGCGAAGATGCAATTGAAATGGTTAAGCAGAATCATTACGACTTGATTTTCCTTGACGAGATGATGGTCGGCATCAGCGGGCTGGAAACATTGCCGGTTTTGAAGGAGCTTGACCCCTTAACGCCGATTGTAATGGTGACGAAAAACGAAGCCGAAAGCCTGATGGAAGAAGCAATCGGCCAGAAAATTGATGACTACCTGACCAAACCTGTTAATCCGGCACAAATCCTTTTGGCATGCAATAAATTCCTGGAGGCAGACAGAATTTCAATAGAAAAATTCACGCGGGAATATCTGCAGGGATTCAGCGAAATATCACGTACAATGATGGAACCTTTGACCTGGGAGGACTGGAAGAACTTATACGTCCGGCTCGTAAAATATTCGCTGGAGCTTGACAGGCACACGGGTTCGGGGTTCGAGCAAACTCTTCGGGACCAATGGAAAGAGGCCAACTTCGAGTTCTCGAAATTTGTGGACAGGAATTATCGAAATTGGCTTAGCAAGGATAAGAACGATACCGACCCGTTGCTATCGCCTGAAATTACTGATAAATACCTGGCTCCGGTGCTGCAATCCGGCGATCCGGTGGTGTTCTTCGTGGTCGACTGCATGAGATACGACCAATGGCTTATATTCGAGGAGCAGCTTCATCAGTATTTTTCGATTAAAACAAATTTCTATAATTCCATTATCCCTACTGCTACGCAATTTGCCCGAAATTCAATTTTTGCCGGGCTTTATCCTATTGATATTAAGAAATATTTCCCGCAGTACTGGAAAGACGAGACAAATAGCGAAGATCATAAACTGAATGCCCACGAAGAAGAATTGATTGGCACGTGGATAGAGCGGCGGCGGATAAAACTCAAAAGCAAATTGAATTTCGCTAAAATTTTCGACACTGAATTCGGCAGAAGAATCGAAAGGGATATATTGAAATTCGCTCAAAGCCAGCTTTCGGTTATTGTATTGAATGCTGTGGATATGATAGCCCATTCCCGAAGCGACCATGCGATATTGAAAGAAATTGCACCGGACGAATCGGCCTATAGGTCGTTGACGCGGTCGTGGTTTTTGCACTCCAGCTTTTTTGGCATGTTGAAGCAGCTTTCGACGATTAAAAATATAAAGATTGTGATTACAACCGACCACGGCTCAATCAGGTGTATGCGAGGTGTGAAAGTTTATGGCGACCGCGAAACCTCCACTAATCTCCGTTACAAATTCGGCAGAAATGTTAAGGCCGAGCAAAGGCACGCAATGCACATCAAGGAGCCTGAGGATTATATGCTGCCACGGTCCGGTATGATGATTAATAATATTATTGCCAAGGAAGATTATTATTTCGTTTACCCGACGGATTATCATCACTACATTAATAAATACCGCGACAGTTTCCAACACGGCGGAATATCGATGGAAGAGATGATCATTCCGGTTGTTACGATGGAATCACGGCAGTAGGAAGAAGTTGTGAGTTGTGATTGAAAATTGGAAATTAATAAATTGGAAATTAATAAATTGAAAATTGAGCAAATAATTTCGAATAGTGAGGCAGATACATATAATGCGGGCAAGGAGTTTGCCGAGAGACTGGACTATGGCAGCCTGGCGATATTCACCGGCGAGCTTGGTGCCGGCAAGACGCAATTTATCAAAGGGATAGGCGAATATTTTAACATTGCCGAAGATATTACCAGCCCATCGTTTGCTATAATCAATCAATACAGCGGAAGCCTCGATGGCGATTCAATCCCGATTCTTCACATAGACCTCTATAGATTGACAAAGAAGTCCGAACTGGCAACGATCGGCTTCAATGAACTAATCTATGACGAAGACTCGATCAAACTTATCGAATGGCCGGAGATAGCCGAGCAGTACCTTTCCGAGGCAATGTTCAAAATTGAAATACAAACTCATCCGGCAGAGGTTAGCACAAGGAAAATAATTATCACAGAAATTAAGAATTAACCGGCATTATCGTTAGCGGCAATAATGACACTTAGAGAAATAACCCAAAATAATCGGGTCAGAAATAAAGAATCAGAAAAAGCACCGGCACGGCAATTCCGATTATCGTCATCCACGCCCCGCGTCCGGTAATTCCCTTTTTACCCTTCAATATAAACAATCCGGTGATGGCAAGCACAATCAGCATTACGGCATAAATATCCGCCAGGTATGTCCACATTTTCTTCGGATGGTTCAGGTGCAGGAAGTTGAATTCATACAGCAAAGGCCTGCTTGTTATAATTTCCTGAACCGTTTCGCCAGTGATAAGATTAACCGTGATAGTATTCATATCAACGAAAATCTTTAGTGTCTCCCTGTCCTCAAAGAAGCTGCTTTTATAATCACCCTCTACTTTCAGTTTATTCAGGATTCTATGAATGTCTTCATCGCCGATCTTGCCGCTGCCGGAAACCGGGCCTATATTCCTTTCGACTATCTCGGTGCTGAACGACGGGTTCCATATGTCGATATGGTTCACCGCCACACCGGAAACAGCATAAATAATCGTAAGGCCGACGCATAAATAGCCAAAGTCCCTGTGAATAATTTTATTCCATTTTCTCCATTTTATCATTAATGCCCCGCGGATTGTTCCTGTAATTCAGATTAATTGACTACGTGTATGCTATTGGCTATTATTATGCTGTTGAATCATCTTTGATTATTCAAAATAACAAAATTCCAAACAAAAAACTCCAAACAATTTATTAGCAAAACTATAGGCGAACAATAGCACATCAGTAATTCTCATATTACAATCCCCATTATTCTGCTATGGAATAATATACTATTTTAACCGGACAATACTTATTTGATATTATTAATTAGCCATTCGATACCGATAATTATTAATTCATAATCAGTAGTGTCCGGTTAAATAAAGGAGCGGTTCGGTAATTAGTTGAAATTGCATAAATTAGAATACAACTAAAATTTCTAAATACAATTTCACCGAACCGCAATGAAAATTACAACAATCTTCTCTGAATTACTAAACA
>JAJRTW010000003.1 GCA_024278075.1 Bacteroidota bacterium
CTAAGTGTTCCCTTAAAATCATAACTTTTTGTTCAGCGGTAAAGCGTGGATTGTTGGCCATAATAACTCCAAAATATATTTCTACAATATAATAAATTTATCATTAGCCGGTTTGTCTTATTCCATATGAGGCTTTACAATACAAGCCTCCGTATCTAAGAGATATCAAGCTTCGCACACGAAAACTATCTAATTCCGGCAAAGCAAGTTCCTCCCAAGTCTCGCCTTTGTCAAAAGACCGTATCATTTTAGTTTCACGAATGAATGCACTTGGCGCATATAAGACAACAATAGCTTCAACCCCCTGGTCATCACGGGACAAACCCATTTCCAAGATGAATAATGTATCAACGGATTTGAGGATCGGCTCCCAATTATCGCCGAGGTCGTCGGATTTATAGAGATAAACACCGCTGTTGGCGTAGATCGCACCCGATGGGCTTGCCAGCAGGTCGTTGACCATTCCGCCTTCAAAAGTTGCAATCTTCTCCCAATTCTCCTGGGCATAAGATAGCTGAGTTAAACAAAATAATAGTATAAGTACATGAGTAGTGAACTTTGACATTATCAGACCCCAGTAATTAATGAAATAGACAAATATTTTAGTAGTTTTTGTTGAACTAAGGTAATGAATATCAATTAAATATCCAAAAGAAATACTCGCAGCCAGGTTGTTCTGACGTAAAAGTTTGACGGAAAAAATGTAGGGGCAGGTTCGCAACCTGCCAGTTATAACCACCGGTGGAACAGTAAGTAACAAGGTAAATTTTATTTAAGCCGTCTCATAAAAAAACTCCCCGAATTAGAGAAGAGCTTAATAATCAAAATGTAGGGACAGGTTCGCAACCTGCCAGTTATAACCACCGGTGGAACAGTAAGTAACAAGGTAAATTTTATTTAAGCCATGTCATAAAAAAACTCCCCGAATTAGAGAAGAGCTTAATAATCAAAATGTAGGGGCAGGTTCGCAACCTGCCCGTATTCCTTTTTTGAGAGACGGTTTTTGAGAGACGGTTTTTGAGAGACGGTTTTTGAGAGACGGTTTGGAACCGTCCCCTACAATTGCTGACATTTCCTGTGTTTTCATACAGCCTCGGAATTTTGCAATGAGATAAATGGTTGCTATTTCTTAATCAGCCTGGCGGCAAATGCGCCGTCCATGCTGTGCAGATGCGGGAAGGTCTGCATAAACCCGTCCTTGCATACATCTTCCGGCAGATAATTCCCGGCGGGGTCAATTTCAAATTCCGGATGCTCCTCTAAGAACCACTGGATATTATCCATATTCTCTTCCTTTTCGATGGTGCATGTGGAATAAACCAGCACGCCGCCCGGCCCCAATATTTTAGCCGCATTGGCCATAATATTTCTCTGGAGCGATGCAAGTGATTTGATGTCTTCCGGCTCGCGTTTCCACTTGATGTCGGGTTTTTTCGACAATGTCCCCAATCCCGAGCAAGGCACATCGGCCATGATAATGTCGATTTTTTCGTCGAAAGAAATTTCCCGGGCGTCGCCGCGCATCATTTCGACAGATTTCAATTCCATCCTATCGACGCCTTCCTTGATAAATCTTATTTTCGACCTGTACTTCTCCACCGATATTATCTTACCTTCATCCTTGATAAGTTCTGCCATATAAAATGTTTTCCCGCCCGGAGCGGCGCATAGGTCAACAATAGTATTGCCCGGCCGTGCGTCCGTCAGTTTGGCAGCCAAAGACGCACTTGTATCCTGAATCGTAATATATCCCTTCAAAAAAAGCTCGGTGGACGAGATATTGGATTTTTGTGTTTGAATGGATATGGAAGAATCCAGGTACTGAGACTGAGTATGGTCCACATGTTTGTCTATCAGCAGTTTTATCACTTCTTCCGGAGAGGTTTTCGACTTATTTACCCGAATAATAATCGGCGGCCTAAGGTTATTGGCATCGAGCATTTTTTCGGTAAAATCCCTCCCGAATTGCTCCATCCAGCGCTTAACCAGCCATTTCGGATGTGATTTGGTAATTGCAAGAAAATACACACGGTCATCTTCTTGATTCGGATACCTGATATTATCAATATTTCGGCTGATATTCCTTAGGACGCCATTGACTATTCCTGCCGTTTTCTCGCCCTGAATTCTTTTGACTATTTCAACCGATTCATCAATAGCAGCCGGCACGGGAATTTTATCTAAGTGCATAATTTGATAAAGCCCCACCCGCATAGCATTTTTAACTATATTCAGGCATTTTTGATATTCACCGTGATAAAAGCCGGTCAAAACCCAATCCAGGCTGCCCTTCCAGCGTATTACACCATTGACCAGCTCAGTCAGCAGTGCTTTATCCTTTGGAATCAGGCCGCTATGGTTCAACTCATGGGCCAGCAGTTTGTCGATATAAGAGTCACTTCGCTCAAACCTGCTCAATATTCTTACGGCAACATATCTTGCACCGGTCAGGCCCGATACACCTCCGCCTCTGTTTGATGTAACTTTTTCCATATTTTACTACTCTTATACAATTAAATGTCTGTAATATAGTTTATTTAATAAATAATTACCCATAAAAAAAAATGCAGACGATTTGAAACCATAAATTAATATATTTTAATTATTATTTATAAACTAAATGCCCGGGAATACATAAATATTAGGATTAACTTTCTCTGTCGGGACTTATTGTTCCATGTTATGCCGGTGGCTACAACTGGCACACATCACCATCTCCATCTGTTTGCCAGCGGCAATATCCGTCATCAAATGAAGGGGAACAGTTATACGTAAATTATTGTTTATTATTTGATATTTGCTTCGCCGGTTAGAATAAATTCACCTAAACATTACTTGCAATTATGTTTTGAAAAATGATGGTTAAATCGTGTAATTAATATTAATAAAAAAATTATTAAATCCTATGATTATTTTTCGTTTTATTTTCATTGCTGCTCTCATGTTATTGACTGCGTCCGGGCTATTGGCCCAAAAGGCTGCCACTCCGCTTAAGCCCGGCGAAAGGGATAGGCCGACCTTCAAGGAAATCGGAGTTACGGCGGGTTTGGGCGTAAATTTCCAGACCGGAATGTTCTCTGTGCCCGAGCCTTGCTTTTGCGAATATTACGATGGCAGCGGCTTCGGTTATTCCCTGGGATTGGTTTACGAGCATGATATTAACGCCTATTTTCGCTTCGGAGCTTTGGGTTTAATAAATGGAACTGGTGTAATCAGCTCGTATATTGAGATTGAATCCGTGGATATTATTGGCACCACCGAAAGAGTGGACGTGGACTTCAGGCGTTCGGCCGATGCCGGTTTCGTCAACTTTTCGTTAATTCCTTATTTCGTTTGGAACCCGACGCAGTCTTTATTCTTCCGGCTTGGGTTTGCAGGGTCTTTCCCACTGTCTGCATCGCTTTATCAAACCAAAGAGCTTCTGACAAAAACAGCGAGGCTGAGCGATGGAAGTTTTGTAGATGTGAGAATATTAGGCGAAAACGATGAGGCCGCTGTTCTTAACGACAAACAATTCGATGAGGTTAATTCCTTCCAAATGGCTATTAATCCGATGATTGGGGTAAATATTTCACTATCAAGAAAATTAATATTGAGCCCATATTTCATGTATTCCATTCCAATGAATGAAGTTTCTGCCGCGGGTGATAATTTCAGAATACATACCTGGAGGATTATGTTCGATTTGCGGTGGTCGCTTGTTTATTACGATCCCGGCGCTAAGTAGGATTCATGGTTGAGATACGAGGGGAAATAGAATATCCATCCACGTGCTGAAACACAAAACTACTTGAAGAAACGCTTCGGAAGAATCCATATCGCAATAAACCCAATAAATTGTGTAGGAATTCTTATTTATGATATATTTATTAAGCCAAATTATATTAATTTTGCTTAAAGAATTAAATCGAATTAATAATTATTTTTATATTATTTATAAAGAAAAATGATTGCAAGCTCTTACTTAGATAATATAGGCAACACGCCGCTGGTTAAATTGCAAAAAATCAATCCTTACCGGAATGTTGATATTTATGTCAAACTGGAATTCTTCAATCCAAGCGGCTCTGTCAAAGACCGCATAGTCCGCCATATAATAGAGGATGCCGAAGCAAACGGGCTGCTCGAACCCGGTGGCACAATTGTTGAAAACACTTCGGGCAATACCGGGGCTGCAGTCGCTATGATGGCCGCCATTAAGGGGTATAAATCGATACTGACAATGCCGGACAAGGTAAGCCTCGAAAAGCAAAATGCACTTAAAGCATTCGGCGCCAAAATTGTTGTTACGCCCACTTCCGCCCTTCCCGATTCACCCGATCACTATGTCAATACTGCCATTCGCATAGCAGGCGAAACACCCAACAGCTTTCGCGTAGACCAATACGATAATAAATTGAATCCCGAGGCACATTATTTGACCACCGGGCCGGAAATTTGGGAGCAAATCAAGGGGCGAATCACTCACTTCGTTGCTGCCGGAAGCACAGGCGGAACAATTAGCGGAACGGGGAAATACCTGAAGCAGCAAAATCCCGATATTAAGATCATTATGCCCGATCCGGTTGGGTCGATTTATTACGATTATTTCAAAACCGGGGACATTATTATTGAAGGCGCATGTACGTATCATGTGGAAGGCGTTGGCGAAGATCATATAGCCAAGGCTATGGACTTCTCTATTGTTGATGATATGTACAGGTTCACCGACCAGGACGCTTTCTCTATGGCCCGGCGGCTTGCAAATGAGGAGGGTATATTCGGCGGCGGTACTGGCGGGGCTAACGTTTGGGGAGCTTTGAAATTAGCAGCCACACTGAAACAGCCGGCAGTGATAGTTACTATTATACCCGACAGCGGTGTGAAATACCTGAGTAAATTCTATAATGATCAATGGATGGTTGAGAATAATTTTACTCTATAATTATACTACTGACGTGTCAGGCATACTATGACGGTTCATTTGATCTGTCATTCCGGCCGAAGAGCTGGAATCCATCTTAATATAACCTGATTGTGTATGGAATATTGGATTCCCGAAGGCGGGATTTCGCAAGCTTAACAAGTCCGGTATGACACGAGTTAATGTTCCGTCAGCTGTTACAACTGACTGAAAAAGATAGTTCCTAAATTGCCAGTTGTAACAACTGGCAGGACGGGAAATAACTTTACCTTATATATTTTTTGAATATTATTAACAGAACGAAGAATACTATGCAATTCGCAACTAAAGCTATTCACATAGGGCAGGAACCGGAACAGGGGACAGGGGCAATAATCCCACCCATTTATATGACATCAACTTACGTCCAGGAAGAGCCGGGCAGAACGAAAGGCTATGACTACACCCGAGCCGGCAACCCTAATTTTTCCAATTTTGAAGCCACTTTAGCTTCGCTGGAGCATGGGAAATATGCCACGGTGTTTACTTCCGGGCTGGGAGCTGCCACGGCCTTGATTTCAAATTTGAGCAGCGGCGACCGGGTTGTTGCCACAAATGACCTGTATGGAGGGACTTATAGATTGTTCGACAAGGTTCTGAAAAACTTCGGCATTGAATTTCACCCGATAGATACTCAAGACCTCAATGCAGTGGAAGCAGCAATAAAATCCGGGCCGAAATATGTTTTCCTGGAATCGCCGACCAACCCGTTGCTTAGAATATCAGATATTGAAGCAATATCTAAAATAGCAAAAAAGTATGGTGTTAAGGTAGTAGTGGACAATACTTTTGCTACTCCGTTTTTCCAAAACCCGCTGCTTCTTGGTGCAGACATCGTGCTGCACAGCACTACGAAGTATATTGGCGGGCATTCCGATGTGATTGGCGGAGTGATTGTCAGCAATGATAAGAAATTGAAAGAGAAACTTGACTTTGCACGAATGGCTATGGGCCTGAACCCAAGCCCGTTCGATACCTGGCTTGCCAGCCGCGGGATTAAAACATTGGCTGTGCGAATGGAACGCCATGCTGCAAATGCACAAGGGATAGCGGAGTTTCTATCAAGGCATTCGCTTGTCACAAATATATTTTATCCTGGGCTGCCCGGCCATGTCAACCACGATATTGCCAAGAAGCAGATGAGCGGATTCAGCGGTATCGTCTCTGTTGAATTTGCACTGAGCCTGGAGCAAACCAAACAATTAATCTCATCTTTCTAGTATTTTTCATTGGCTGAAAGCTTGGGCGGTATCGAATCGCTTGTTGACCACCCCGCAAGCATGACTCATGCTTCAATACCAAAATCGGAAAGAGAGAAGGCCGGCCTGAATGACGGGCTTGTCCGCTTTTCCGTTGGCATAGAAGATATTAATGATTTAATCAATGATTTGGAATTGGCGATGTCAAGGGTGGGTAATGAGTTTTGAGTAATGAAATAAGAGTTACACACCCCTGAATCCCCTCTCAAGAGGGGAAGTATTTATTGTAATGATTTTCCTATCCTGCAGACCTGATACTCACTCCTCCTTGCCATCATATAAGTCTTCCACATAAGAGAAATCAGACATTGGCGGACGGATATAGGTATCCTTTATGCTCCTCGGCGGCAGTTCCAATTTCTTCGGAAGAGCATCTTCATAAGGGATAGTCTTCAGGAAATGGGATATACAATTGAGGCGTGCACGTTTCTTTTCGTCGGCCTCCACAACGTACCACGGAGATTGTTTGGTGTCGGTATATTTAAACATTTCATCCTTAGCGCGGGAATATTCCATCCATTTATCCCACGACTCCAAATCCATTTCAGAGAATTTCCACCTCTTGGCCGGGTTAATCGTGCGGTCGCGAAACCTTCTTTCCTGCTCTTCATCGCTAACCGAGAACCAGTATTTAACCAATACTATTCCCGAATGGACAAGCATCCTCTCGAACTCGGGGCAAGTACGCAGAAATTCTCTATATTGTTCATCGCTACAGAATCCCATAACACGTTCAACCCCCGCACGGTTGTACCAGCTGCGGTCGAACAGGACGATTTCGCCAGCCGAAGGCAGATGCGCCACATAGCGCTGGAAGTACCATTGCGTAGCTTCCCTGTCCGACGGCTTCTCGAGGGCAACCACCCGGCAGCCACGAGCGTTCAACGGCTCTATCATTCGCTTAATTGTTCCGCCTTTGCCCGCAGCATCGCGGCCTTCGAATATTACCACAACCCTCAGGCCCTGCTTCTTCACCCAGGCCTGAAGCTTAACCAGTTCAAGCTGCAGGCGTGCAAGTTCCTCTTCATAAAACTGCTTTTTCAACATCCAGTTTTTTTTATATTTTGATGCCATATTTTTATTAGGTTTTATTTTATCAGACATTATCGGCTCCGTATAAGTATATGGAAATAAAAACCAGGGTTCAAAACGTTATAGATTTACATAAAGTAAAAGTAATAATTATTAATAGAAAAAGCAAGGAGTAATAAATAAATATACTATTGCATCACTCCAAGTCTATTTTTCCCGATGGATTGCTACAGGCTTGCTGTGTCGTCAGGACTTCCCGTCGTGATGCCTTTAGAAAAGTAATTTCAAATAAACCCGCATATTGCGGGACTTTTATTCCTAATCTTCGTAATTCGTAGGGAGTATTCGTGTTAAGCAGATTCCACGGCGATCATGTTTAGCTTATAATTGAGTTATTTTAAATATCTGTTACCCATTGCCTGTCAGGTGTTTTGGATATTATATGAATATTACGGGTTAATTATTAACGCCCCAGCAGCTTAATTTCGTCTTCGTAAAAAGCTGGCTTGATTTTAATAAGCCATCCTTCGCCATAAGGGTCTTGTAGGGCACCCTGAGGGTCGGCAACAACTTTTTTATTCACCCGGGCCACCTCGCCCGACAGCGGAGATCGCAGCGACTGAGTTCTCAAATCGGCAGAGAAGAGCTGAAAGAACACGCTCCCCTGTCGTATTGAATCGCCAACCGAAGGCAAATAGACTGTCTGGATTGCACCGACGCTGTATAGTACGGCACGTTCAATTCCAATCGTAACCGTCCCGTCTTCCTCAAGAATAAACCATGAAAAATTGCCGGCCGTTTTGTTAATTTGCTCATTACTGATTTCTTTTCCGGCTATATCTTTTTCTTCAATATCTGATAATATTTTCGGTTTTATAGCTTTTCGTGATACGCTAACGAGTTCGGCGGCCCTGCGAACAACTTCCCTGAGCTGTTTGCGGGTGAAGGGTTTTGCGATATAATCAAAAGCACCTGACTCTATGGCCTGTATGGCAGTATTAATTGTAGCATATCCGGTAATAATAATTGTTTTTATATTTTCGTTATGATTTCGGATTATATTAAGAAATTTAAGCCCGTTGGTGTCCGGCATCATCAAATCGGTGAGAATTATATCAATTTCAGCAGATTCCATTATTTCAAGAGCGCCGCTAACGGTCAGCGAAGTCAGGATTTCCATGTCCTCTTCGTGGTGCAAATGCTTCTCAATGCTGTCCAGGATAACCTGTTCGTCATCAACAACTAAAACCACTATATTAGAATTTTTCATCGATTTAAATATAATTCCAAAATTGTTATGCTCCAAGGGTACTATTACAGTATCTCAGAATAAATTAATATCTAACGTTCCGTCAGTTGTAACAATTGGCCAGTGGCGGCAGTTTGTATATTGCCTGTTGTAACAACTGGCAGAACATAAATTCAGGCAGGTTACGAACCTGCCACTACACATAGATTGCATGAACTACAACAAATAGTTGTCAATTGTTTATGAAATGATGCACTATGTTTTTCCAGACTTGTTCCGGAATCCTGTTTTTATAGCAATACAAGAGAAACTAAAAAGTTAATCATCATCTAATTATTCTTGCCCTGTTCCCACGAGCTAAAGCATGTGGCTATCGAATCAAAAAGCCATGAGTTTTAACTCGTTGGCAAACATCATTCAACCGGAAATAATACTCTGAAAACAGCACCCAACCCTTTCGGCGAAGACACCTCTATCTTGCCGCCGTGCCTGTCGATAATGCCCCAGCTAACAGCCAGCCCCAGGCCGTTAGTGCCTTTGGTCGAGAAGAACGGCTCAAATATTTTATCAATTATATCCTGCGGAATGCCCGGGCCATTGTCCCGCACAGACACGCTGTAGGCGCTTTCGCCAATTTGGCTCTCGGTTCTTATTTCGATTTCTCCGCTATATTCCATTGCGTCTGCGGAATTCAGCAATAGATTTAGTAATACCTGCTGAATCTGCTGCTGGTCTATCCTGATGCCGGATATATTCTTATTCAGTTTCCTTGTTATCCTTATATTCCTGAATTGCGGCAGTCCGCCAACCAACTTAAGAGTGTTATCGACGATAGAATTCAGATTAGCATTCCGAAATACGGGTTTGCCCTGCTTGGCAAAATCAAGCAGGTTGCGAACAATATCCCTGCACCTTAATGTTTCGCGAATGATAACACTCAAATCATCCTGAAGTTTATTATCTCCGGAATATTCTTCTTTGATGTCCTCGGCATAGGCAAGGATACCGGTTAAAGGATTATTAATCTCGTGAGCCACACCAGCGGCCAGCTTGCCAATAGCCGCCAGCTTTTCGCTTTGTATCAGCTGCTCCCGGAGCTTTATCTCTTTGGTAACTTCCCTTGCAATTGTGCATACGCCAATCACTTTATCCTGATAATCGGTTAGCGGAAACCTTATGGTATTGAAATGACGCTGCTGCCGGTTTATTGTAATTATTTCTTTATAGGTGACATGTTTATTCAGTGTTATTACTTCGCGGTCGTGCCTCATAATTGTGTCGGCAAGCTCCTTTTCAAGTATTTCATCCGGGCGTCGGCCAATGAATTCTTCGGCGCTAATGCCAAGGGCGCGGGCAGTTATATGGTTCACAATTACGTACCTGCCCTCCCTGTCTTTGATTGAAATCCAATCGTGGGCAGAATGAATAAAGCTCAAAAATCGCTGCTCGGCACTTTCTATTTCCCTGTGGAGCATCACCCGCTCGGTTATTCTGTGCATGGTGATAAGAATCGATTCAACATCTCCGCTATTATTAGTAATCGGCGAGCAGGTAATTTCCAGATAATGCTCCAAAGGTTTTTTGATAAGCTCTACGAATGTGTCCGATTTACGTGATTCGAAAACGCTTATAATTTTCGTTCCGATTCTGTCAGTATTTAGCTGCTTATCCGAATCCTCGATAATCTTCATAATGGTTTTGCCATTAATACTGGCGAGCTTGGCAGCAAAGAACTTCAGGAACAGTGAATTGGCTTTAACGATATTTAATTCATTATCAATTACGACTACCATTGCCGGCAATTTGTCGAATACGCTCCGGAGAAAGTGCTTCTCTTTTTCAATCCTGGTTTCCAGCCCGAGCAGCTTTGCAAACTGTTCCTGCTGAACCTGCCGCGCAGCGGAAATATCCCATAGGATTTTAGCCGTTCTGTGGTCAAGAACAATAACTCCGGCCGGCACTATCTTATATAATTCATCCAAAACCGTGCCCTGTCCGGCCAGTTCGACGATAAGTTCAATATCGTTTGCTGCCAAAGCCCGGGTAATGTCGGTAAACGTACCGATTTCCTTTGCATCGGCACAGGCCATCCCGGCGGCTTCACGGTTTATGTCGACAACTGCAACAACATCCGGGGCGAAAACACTTAAAAAGGATTTCTCCGGTGCTTTCAGTATAGTTTTGCAAACTTCGCCGCCGCCTACAATCATCGTTTTGATATTAATCCACTCGCTATTGGTTTGAATTGGTTATCTTTAATTAGATTGCAATTTAAACAAAAAGGATTCATAAAAGCAAATAATTACTCCTGGCCGCTCTATTTTGGAATATGGGACTTTTGGAAATCAACGTCCCGCCAGTTGCAACAACCTCAAAACATAAGTGTTACCAAGCTGGGGCTTGATTGCAAGGGTAGACAGACAATAAATAGTATTTTTGGAAATTATGAACCAATCCGGCATATATATTCATTTCCCTTTCTGCGAAAAGAAGTGCAGTTATTGCGATTTCTATTCCATTGAAAATCTAAGCAAGGCATGCATTTTCACCAACTCGCTTCTGTCTGAGATAGAGCTGCGGAGCCAAAGGCATGAAAGCAAGCCAAATCTATCTTCGATATTCATCGGCGGAGGCACCCCTTCACTTCTGCCGCCGGAATCAATCGGCCGAATTCTCCAAAGCATAAAATCGCATTTTAGTTTCGGCGAAGATATTGAGATTACCATCGAATGCAATCCCGACTCCACGCTTCTGGAGAATCTGCATGACTACCGCAAACTCGGCATAAACCGAATTAGCCTCGGCGTTCAATCATTTGCCCGGGATGAACTTATATCTCTGGGCCGTCTGCATACGCCCGAACAGGCGGCAGCTGCATTCCACTCGGCACGGTCCGCCGGATTTGACAATATCGGAATTGACCTGATATTTGCCGTCCCCGGGCAATCGGCAAGAAGCTGGAGCCGGACAATTGATAAAGCTTTGGAGCTTGGGCCCAACCATATTTCAGCATATAGCCTGATTTACGAAAAAGGGACACCTCTGTATAAGTCGCTGGCCGATGGTGATGTTAGCAGGGTTAGGGAGAATGACGAAGTGATTTACTACGAAACGATAATCCACAGGCTGGCTGCCGGCGGCTACGAACATTATGAAGTGTCGAATTTTGCACTGAGCGGTAAGTATTGCCGTCATAATCTGGACATCTGGCACGGAGGGCGGTATTTTGCTTTTGGCCCCTCGGCGCATGGATATATCGGAAATCAAAGGTATTGGAATGTAAGAAATATTGACGAATATATCTTCTTGGTTGGCAAAGGTCGGCTTCCCGTTTCGGGCTGCGAGGAGATAAGCGGATTCGATTGCATTGCCGAGCGGATTATGCTGGGATTGAGAGCCGATGGCATCGACCCGGGCAGGTTCCAAGCTGATTTTGGCATAGATATTAAATCCGATATTGCCGGATTGATAGAATCCCTGGCCGAACATAATTTCATCATCCCAAACGAATCAAATATTCGATTGTCCAAAAAGGGTTATCTGATTGCTGACGAGTTGATTGCTAAAGTTGTATTGGCAATTGAAAAGGCTATGAATTAAAGGCTATGAATTAGTCGTCAGGACGGGAAGTCCTCACGGTACCTTGAACCACGGAAAGTCTGACGGTACCTTGGAAAACAACATTATTGTACCCCTCTTAGCCAAGCTCCGGCTTAGCTATGTCTAATATATAATAATGTCTAATATATAATAATGTCTAATATATAATAATGTCTAATATATAATAATGTCTAATCAGTAGTGTCCGGTTAAATAAAGGAGCGGTTCGGTAATTAGTTGAAATTGCATAAATTAGAATACAACTAAAATTTCTAAATACAATTTCACCGAACCGCAATGAAAATTACAACAA
>JAJRTW010000062.1 GCA_024278075.1 Bacteroidota bacterium
GAGAATAACAACCCCCTTAATCCCCCTTTTTTAAGGGGGAATTCTACTGGCTATTCCCCCTTAAAAAAGGGGGAAGTGAGCGATGCGAGCAGGGGGTTGTCCTACAATATGCAAGGCATAAAAGCATAATAAATCTATTTCCTTGCACTTTTGTAGTTGAATATCTATTGTAATTACAATACCAATAAGTATTTAATACTTTTTGAGGGTAATCTAATTACCGGTGCGGGAATTCTCGGGGCTAAACAATTCCGAAATGACATCTGAAGCACACAGATAAACCCTCAAATTTGCACCTGCATTATTGGCTATTAACCGCCATCAAATAATATTCGCCATAATATTGACCCATACAATTACCAAACTTACCAGTAAGCCCAATCAGCTATTAATAACTTCCATAATAATAATTAAACTTTTGAGCCCGGACAATAATTCTCATTATTATCATAACCCGAATGTCTTTAAAAAGTTATCCGGCTCGGGGATAAGATGCCCGAATTATTTGGGTTAATAAAAGCCATTTTAACAACTAAAAATAGATGCCCTAAAAGCGATTGTTTCTGCCTCCGAAATTTGGCATCTTATTTGTTCTATAACTTTAATAAAAATGTTAAATGAGTAATTTATATATATTTTTACATGATATTAAGCAACCATTTATTTAAAGGCAAGCTTCCGCTGATGAACCGGGCATTGGATGCCTATGCACTTCGCCAGCAGACTATTGCCAAGAATATTGCCAATGCAACTTCTCCGAATTACAGGCCCGAACGGGTTAAATTCGAGGAATTCTTTAATGAACAAAGTGCCGCTTTGCCCGGCAGCCGTACCGATGGATTGCACATTCCGCTCGGCAAATCAAGAGCTGCCGATGTGGTGGGCGAAAAGGAGAATCGTCCAATACCCCGCCCCGAGGTATACTTTTCGGGCGATACGCATGTGAATATCGACAGGGAAATGTCCGAACTGGCCCAGAACCAAATCCGCTACCGCTTCACCTCCAGGATGATTAACAAATTCTTCGGAGGCCTGAGCAATGCTATCACCGGAAGTTCGAAATGACATTTAATGGCGGCCTGTTTTGATTATAAGATTAATAGCCACTGGGTTTTGATATATTGGAAATTAATAAGAACAATAAATAAATTATAGGCCATTTCTCAGTAAATATACGGATTGAAATTATTAACAAATATTATTATATTCACTAAATATTATATTCGATAAATATGCCAGAGAATCTATTTTCATCATTCGATATAAGCGGCCAGGGGATGAGCCTGCAACGAATGCGCCTTAGTGCCGTTGCCAAAAACATAGCAAATGCCAATACGACTAATGGCCCCGGCGGCCTGCCCTACCGGCGTGAAGTTGTTATCGCAAGGGCAATTCCGGGCAGCCCGTTTGGCGATGAACTCGTGGAGCAGGTGTCATTGACAAGAACCTCCGGCAGTCATTCATCGAACGCACGCACGGCGGAATATCCACCCGACAACAAGGTGTTGCAGGCAATAACAGCCAAAGATAATACGCCGCCCCGATTGGTCTACGACCCGTCGCACCCGGATGCCGACGAGAATGGTTATGTGCACATGCCGAATATTAACATTGTAACCGAAATGGTGGAAATGATTAGCGCCCAAAGGGCTTTTTCGGCAAACGCAAGCGTGGTTGAATCTGCTAAGAATATGGCACGGGATTCACTTGATATTTAACCCGAAAATAAAATTAATTAAGCAAATTTAATGAAAATTCCTGCAATAGATGCTTATACCGCCCAACTTGCTGCAAGGGAAACAACCCCCGCGGCCAGGGGCAATGATGTGGCCCGAAATGAGCCGGCTGGCCAAAGCAACAAAAATCGGGCTAATTACGAAACGTTGAAAAGCCCCGACAATCTCCTTTCAAAAAAGGAGCGGGATTTTTTTGTTAAAATATTTCCCGATAATTCCTCAAAAATTGAGAACCATGTCCTGTTTAACAGGAAAGGCAGATTACAGAGTGTGAACATTATGAAAGGAACTATTATTGACGGCAGAGTATAAGCAAAGCCGTCCGGCTAATTTATCAAGTTGACTATTAAATTGAAGGGATTCGCATGAAAGTAAATGAATTACAAGCAGGGAAGCTGTTTTTGCCACTTGTTCAGCAGCAACAAAAAGGCCTGCCTGATAATAACCCCAAAGATATTAAGTTTTCTGATACGCTAAAAGAGTTCATCATGGATGTAGATCAATTGCAGAAAGATTCGGGCATGCTGAAGGAAATGTTTATTAAGGGCGAACCGGTTGACATTCACGATGTGATGATTGCAGCGGGAAAGGCTAAAACCAGCTTTCAGCTTTTGATGGAGCTTAGGAACAAGGGATTGGACCTTTACAGGGAAGTATTGAGAATGCAGTTGTAACCCGCTCGGGCCTTTTTTACTTCAACAGATCGGACATTTTTGTTATTCTGAATGGAGCGGAGCCACTTGTGGCGGAGCGTAGTGAAGAATCTATAAACACTTAAAATGTATAGAGTTATAGATTCTTCGCGGAGTTCATCCTGAGTCCGGCCGATCGTGTCTATAGTTCGACTCCGCTCACTATGATACTAAAATAGTCACCCTGAGCCCTTCGGCAGTCTATCCTGAGCCCTTCGGCCTGGCTCAGGATAAACTATGTCGAAGGACTCAGGATGACATTTCATAAGTGCTTTATTTTTCAAGTCATTATAAAAATTGTCCGAAATGTTGTTAATTATGGATTCAATTTTAATTAGAACCAAAGAGGATTAGAACCAAAGAGGATTAGAACCAAAGAGGATTAGAACCAAAGAGGATTAAACACAGCCCTGCAATTATTTGGGGCTTGGAACGGTGGTTCGATAACATCGGCTATCGTTAAGTCAGTCGGGCATTCTGAATGTTTAATGAAAAATGCAGTTAGAATAATTACGAACGTTAATTCCGGAATACGAACATGGCAGAAATTGCTGCAATTAACCAGTTTAAGAATTTTTTCAACAAGTTAAACCTAATACAAAAAATAGCCATCGGCGGAATTGTTATCGGCCTTTTGGCCGGGTTCGTAGCAATATTGGCCACCACTTCATCTGCCCCAATGGCTCTGCTCTACAGCTCGCTTGACGAGCAGGATGCGGGCAAGATAGTTGCCAACCTAAAAGAAAATAATATTGACTATGAATTGCGGGATAATGGTTCTTCCATATTAATTGATAAGGATAAGGTTTATGACGAAAGGCTCCGGCTGGCCGGCGAAGGGCTGCCCGAATCAAGCAGTGTCGGGTACGAAATTTTCGACAAGACTAATCTTGGCATGTCGGAATTTGTTCAGAAATTAAATTATCGCAGAGCGTTGGAAGGCGAACTGTCGAGGACAATATCAAGCATAGATGAAATCAAGAAAGTAAGGGTACACATAGTTATTCCCGAAAAAGCCCTTTTCATTAAAGACCAAAAACCACCCACAGCATCGATTACATTAATATTAAAATCCAGCAGAAGTGTGAGCAAGTTAAGTGTAGGGGGAATTCAAAACCTTGTGGCCAATAGCGTGGAAGGCATGCTGCCCGAACATGTTACGATTGTGGACCAGCGCGGAAAAATACTATCCGAAGCCCCGCTCGATGAGAATTCCGTGGCAGGGCTTACCGCCACACAATACGAACAGCAAAGAAGAATCGAGCAATATTATGCCGATAATATTAAAGGTATGCTCGACGGTATCCTGGGTTACGGCAACAGCGAAGTCCATGTTAATTCCGAGCTTGATTTTACGAGGATAGAGGAAACGATAACTGATTTCGACCCGGACGGGCAAGTTGTCCGGAGCGAGCAGACAGTGGCAGTGGCAAGCGAATCGGCCGATTCTTTGAGCTATCCTTATGTCAATATGGCCAAAGATCAATCCAATGTTATAGCCAATTATGAAATTTCAAAATCCGTAGAGCACATAATCCACAGCGTGGGAACGATTAAAAGGTTGACCGTGGCTGCAATGGTCAATGGCTCTTATAAGGTTATTGAACGCGACGGAGAGAAAGTACTGGAATATACTCCGCGAAGCGAAGAAGAAATGCAGAAGTTAAGAGAGATGGTAAGGAATGCCGTAGGTTTCGACCCAAAGCGAAACGACCAGGTTTCGGTTATCAACTTTGCCTTCGATACTTCTATCCAGGAATATAACTTGGAAGATATCTATGGAAAGCCGTGGTGGAAAGACCCGGAAATTCAAAAGCTGATTTTATTTGTAATTGCAATGTTAATTACTATATTTATTATGTACAAGCTGCTGCGTTCGAAGATTGTCAAAGAGCGCCTGCGCATTGCATTTTCTTTGCCCGACCATGTTACCATCGAGGAGGAAGACATTGAGGAAGATGAAGAGGAACTCGAAGAGATAGTATTCGACGAGGACGACCTGCTTCTTCTTCCCGCCGAGCTGCCCGAGCAGCTTTTGCTTGTGTCCGAAAAGGATGACATGTTCGAGGATTCGAGCCTTGACCTGGAGAAAGAAGAAGGCCTTGACAGCGAATCGTTGGCCGGAATGGCAACTGCCGATGCGGGCGAAGGGGCCGATATGACCGAAGATGCACTGCTAAAATTAGAGATTAAAGACAAAGTAGAAACATTTCTTGATGAACAAACCGAAGAAGCGGTTCGGCTGGTTAAACTTTTATTAACTCAAGATTTAGACAAAGCACCGTGGTAGAAAATAGTATCGAACCAATACAATAATTATATAATTAAGATTGTCACTGATATTACAATTGCCCCGGGCATTACAAACTGTTAAACAATATTCCACGATAAAATAATGGCAGAAATTTCCTTAGATTCGCTTTCGGGCAAGCAAAAAGCAGCCGTGCTTTTAATGTCGATGGATGTAGATATAGCATCCAAAGTTTTTAAAGAGCTCGAGATGAAAGAGGTGGAGCAGATAGCCGTTGAGATTACTAATTTCAAAGATTTATCGCCTGCGGTTGTAGAGGGGGTAATCGAAGAGTTCTACCAATTAATGACCGCTTCGAATTATATGGTGGAAGGCGGGCTGGAATACGCACAGTTGATTCTCGAAAAAAGCTATGGCATGGACCAGGCTCGCGACATAATTGAGAAAATAAGGATATTAACAACTGTAAGAGGTTTCAATATTCTTAAAAAGGCCGACCCCTCCCAGCTTGCCAGCTTTCTGGCCAAGGAGCATCCGCAGACAATTGCGCTTATACTGTCGCATTTGCCGCCGGACCAGTCCGCTGAAGTAATAAGCGAATTCCCCGAGGAACTGCGTGCCGAATCGATTATCCGTATAGCTTCGATTGGCAAGGTGTCGCCCCAGCTGGTGTCGCAGATCGAGCATGTGGTCGACCAAATTGCCGAATCCACCTTGTCGCAGAACCTTGCTTCGGCCGGCGGCGCCCAACTGGTGGCTAATATCTTGAATAAAAGCAACAATGCCTCGGCCAAAGCTATGCTCGAGAATATTGAAGAGAAGGACTATAATATGTCGATTGAAATAAAAAGGCTTATGTTCTTATTCGAAGATATTATTCTTATTGACGACAAGGGCATTCAAAGAATCCTGCGCGATGTTGACAAGCGTGACCTGGCGCTGGCGCTAAAAGCCTCCGACGAAAAGATTAAGGCTAAAATATATAAAAATATGTCGGAACGTGCCGCTTCGGTTGTCAAGGAAGAGCTTGAATTTATGGGGCCGGTGAAGCTGAAGGAAGTAGAATCGGCGCAAATGCGAATTGTGGATGTTATCAAGCAGCTCGAGGAGCAAGACGAGATAGTTGTTGGCGGCCATGGCAAAGAGGATGTATTTGTTTAGCCGATGGGCCTTGTGTTGTGGAATGTTAATTATCGGACCGGACGGCACGAAATGCGAATTGCCTAAATGTAGGGGACGGTTCATAACCGTCCCGCTAATATTATGATTCCGAAATATTATGATTCCGAAATATTATGATTCCGAAATATTATGATTCCGAAATATTATGATTCCGAAATATTATGATTCCGAAATATTATGATTCCGAAATATTATGATTCCGACAAACGGACAGGTCACGAACCTGCCGCTACATTTAAACGTACCATTTTTCGATATTATCTTCGGCTTGCCATAGATGGTTTGCCATAGATGGTTTGCCATAGATGGTTTGCCATAGATGGTTTGCCATAGATGGCTTGCCGGTGATCGCATAATCTGAATAACAAGCCAAAATTATCAGACATGAATTAGAAACAGCTCGAATTATTAAACCGGTATTACTGATTCGGCGAAAACATATCCGGATAGCCGATAATAAAATTTGGAATACTAAATGCCTAAGATAATAGTTAAGATACCGAGAAGAAAAAAGAAAGTAAGCATAATCCGCTCGAAGGACTTAATAAAGAAGGAGCAGTCTGAGCATCAAAAGAAATTGATGCTCGAGCGGCTTGCCGAACAGAAGCAAAAGGCACAACAGGATGCTCAGGCAGTTGAAGAAACCGAAGCAGTTGAAGAAAGCAGAAAATCTGAATTCATCGAGAGATATATAATATCGGATTCGAACCAACCGCTTGAAATTTCTCTTGACAATCTGCCCGAAGACCTCCTGCCGGTTGAAGAAGTCAAAAAGGAAGTGCAGAAATCGTATGACCGCGGCCTTGCCGATGGGCAGGATTCGGCCCGGGCGACTTTTATGGCAGAAATCGGCAAATACCAGGATTGGGTTCGCAATATCGATTTTATTGTTGACGACATGGTTCGACAGCAAAAAGAGGAAATCAATGAATTAGAGGAATCCCTGCTGTATTTATCTATGATGATTGCCGAACATATCCTTGAAAGGGAAATTAGTGCCGACGGGAACATAGTAATAGAGCAGACGAAAAAGGCGATTGCGGCCCTTGACAACGAGACAATCCTGAAAATTCGTGTAAACCCGAACGACATGAATGCAATAATTGATTCGAAATCCGAATTGGTCTCCGACGCCTCGAAAATGGAGAATGTAGTGATAACTGGCGATGAGGACATTGCCCCCGGCGGGTGTATAATTGAATCAATGGTCGGAATCGTCGATGCCCGAATCCGCACGCAACTTGAAAAACTAAGAAAAAGCCTGGCAAAAAATATTACTACGGTCGAACCTTCTGTCACCGATAACGATTGAGCAAACAATGGTTAATCCCGAAACATTAAAAAGCCAGTTTGCCAATGCCACCCGGAATACCACCACACTTGAGATGAGCGGCAAAATTATAAAGGTAGTCGGCCTGATAATCGAAAGCGAAGGCCCAAAAGCTCCCATTGGCCAGGTATGCAATCTGCGCGACAGCCGCGGCAGGCTTGTTAGCAAATCTGAAATCGTCGGATTCAGAGACCGCAATAAAATATTGTCTATGGTACTGGGCGATTTGGACGAGATCAGCCCCGGCATGGAAATAGTAGCCGCCGGCGAATCGCTTAGTGTTAATGTTGGCGAAGCTCTGCTGGGGAGGGTGCTGAGCGGGCTTGGGGAGCCAATCGACGGCCAGGGCGAGCTCCGAACCGGCTTGCGAAGGTCAATTTATGCCAAACCTCCGAATCCTCTACGAAGAAAAAGAATCACCGAACCGATAGCCACTGGTATCAGGTCGATTGACGCTATGCTGACACTCGGCAAGGGCCAGCGCATTGGCATTTTCGCCGGCTCCGGAGTTGGGAAATCCACACTGCTGGGCATGATTGCCAGAAATACTTCTGCCGACGTCAATGTTATTGCACTGATAGGCGAACGCGGCCGTGAGGTTAAGGAATTTATCGAAAAAGACCTCGGCGAAAAAGGCCTTAAGCGTTCGGTGGTTATTGTGGCCACAAGCGATGTGCCATCGCTTGTAAGGGTAAAGGCATCTTTGGTGGCGACTACCATAGCGGAATATTTCCGCGACCGCGGCCTTGACGTAATGCTTATGATGGACTCGGCCACACGGCTGGCAATGGCGCAAAGGGAAGTTGGCCTGACCATTGGCGAACCGCCCACGGCCAAAGGATATACGCCTTCGGTGTTCAGCCTGCTGCAGAAAACCATGGAAAGAGCCGGCACCTCCGACAAGGGGTCTATCACCGGGCTATACACGGTGCTGGTGGAGGGCGACGACCTGAACGAACCAATATCAGATGCAGCGCGAGGAATCCTTGACGGCCATATAGTATTATCGCGATCCATGGCCTCGCACGGGCATTATCCGGCGATTGATATTCTTGAATCTATCAGCAGGGTAATGCGGGATGTGATAACACGGGAGCATTCCGAAGCGGCGTATCAAATCCAGGAACTTCTTGCTACTTTCAGGTCGGCGGAGGATCTTATCAGCGTTGGGGCGTATAAAGAAGGCACAAATCCAAAGATTGACCGCGCCGTGGAGTTGAACGATATGATTATGGAATTCCTAAGGCAAAATATCGACGAGCTTACTTCGTTCGAGGCAACTGTAGCCGGTTTAATAACAATTACCAATCAATCCGATAAAAAATAAGATTTTTTTGCTTGCCGGTATTCCTTTGCTCTTGTTGCATTATGAAAACAGGATAATTGGCCGATTGCATTGGCACGCGGGGCAGGCTAAAACTTATCAAAAATTTGAATTTCAGCATTTTATTTGTAAATAACATTAATAAATTACGTTTTAGTCCGATATATATAACGGATAGCAATCGAACTTATCCGAACGGAAGATGACCGATGGCAAAGAAATTTAATTTCAGGCTTAACCCCGTATTAAAATTACGCACTCATGAAGTGGACCAGGCGAAACAGCAATGGGGCGAAGCCGCAAAAAACAGGTCCGACAAAGAAGACATAATAATTGTTAAGCAGCAATATTATAATGAATTTGTCAGCGCCGCGGTAAAGTCTTCGAAGGTTAACATTATCCAGGCAAAATTCTATCACCGGGAATTCCTCCAGGATGAAATGAAAAGGCTGGAAAAAGAAAGAGTAAGATTAGCTGAAATCGAGGAAATGAAAAAAGATTACCTGTCGCAATCCATGAAGAAAGAAAAAATCCTTGAAAAGCTAAAGGAAAAAAGGAAGTCAATTCATAACGAAGAAGTCCTGAAGGAAGAAATAAAAGTGATGGACGAAATAGCGATGAAAAGACATAATAAACTGAAGTTCAAATGAGCATCAGGCCAATTGGGCCAATTAATGAATTCAAAACAATTAATATTGATACTGGCGATTGCATCGATTTCGATAACTATAGTGCTGCTATCGGTTATTATAATTTATAAATTCGATCCGGCCATCTTGGGATACCCGCCCCATCAGGTTCAGGTGGTTTATGCCGATTCGGTATCGGCCGAAAAAACGATTGAAATTACCGAAAGCAAATTGAAGAAATTTGAAAAAAGCCTGATTGAAAAAAATAAATTTAAAATGGATAGGGATTCGCTGATCTCGTTGAAGCAGAAGCTGATTGATTCGATGTCTTTGGTGCAGGAAGTCTATAGTAGGTTCCGGGACTCAATTGCTTCGGTTAAAAAGACTCTTGCCGACTCGGTTAGAATAGCTAATAATCTAAGAGATTCCCTCGGAAAACTTGAAATAAATTACAAAAAAGCCCTTGGCGATATTGATTTGGCCAACCGGCGGATTGAAGACCAGGAGAAATTCAACATAGAGAAAATCGACTCGAATGAACTGAAGAATTTCAAGGTGTTTGCCAAAATGTATGATAATTCAACGCCGCAGGATATTGCCAAAATATTGGAGCAGATCGACGAACGGGATGCTGCTCAGATATTGAAGCTGATGAAGAAGAAGAAAGCTGGCAAGGTAATTGATGAGATGTTACCGGAGCGTGCGGCGGCTATATTGCTGCTGGGATATTAACCGAAATATAATTAAATATCCCTCCATTGCCTGACAGGCAGTACATTTGATTAAAAAGGCCCGAATTTACACGGGTGAACAGCGGACAGGAAGTCTGCTTAATTGTGCAAGGAAGCACCTATGATTACGGAATTTACAAACATTTCTCCCCGAATAGGCGGGCAAAGAAGAAGCGTTATTTTGCCTTCGCAGCCTTCTGGAATTGCCAATGGTTCCAATGATACCATCGGCAAATTCAATGCGTTCTACTCCTCTCTAAACAACAAGAAATTCAATGATTTCAATAATGCAGGCCAAAATCATGGCCTTGACAAGAATAAAGGCCGGGAGCCGGAAGGCATTGATATTCAAAAAGATGACAATAGCGGCTTGGGCAATAACGATGCAAACAATAGCAATGCCTGCATTTTCGGCCATATTAATTCATCTGCAAGCGAAACCGGCGGCAACAAATCATCGCAAAAAGCAATATCCGATTCCATCCCGCCGCTGTTTCGTACCGGCAAACTGGCTGACATTATTAACCATATCGAAAATAGCAGCCACAATTCAAGGCAAGCCGGGGCCGGCCCGAATCAACAATCCAATGGTTTAGCAGAAAGCATTAAAGAAGAAATGATTAATGCGGCTAAGAATCAATTGCAGGGCGAAAGCACAGAAATCAACAGCAATCGTAAAAGTTCAATAAAACCACCGGCGGAAGGAAAAACCGCTGATGGCCGGTTCGGAAACTCTTATTTTAACTCAGGTATAAGCTTACTCAGTTCATTCGAATCAATTGCGGATAAGAAAGCTATCCAAAGCATTCTAAAGGGATTAGATGCCAGCATTGAAATATCATCGGGCAATGGAAAACCGCCGGCAAGCAGCCATTCGATCAGAAGTATAGTGATGGCTTTGCTGAACTTGACTTCCAATTCGAAGTTTATGAAAGTAGCAGAGGTGAATAATAACAGCGGGCTTGCGGACAGCGATGATAAGACAATTGAATCAAAAATCATTGCAAAGCTGAATTCCATTGCAACGAATTCGACTGAAGAAAGTTCTTCGGACAAACCCGCAACGGAGAGCAAGCAAATATGGACACTGAATACCAATGCATCAAATCAAAAAAGCAGAGTGAATGATAATATTAACAAATTGGCTGAAAATGATAAAGATAATGGCGACGAAAAGCCGAATCCGGATTTATCGAATGAAAAAAATGAGAATTCATTAAACAATAAATCTGCTCCGCAGGGAAAATTTATTAAGGCAATTAATTCTAAAATTAAGACTGAATTCGCAGTGTCCAGGACGGCAGGCGGCTCGGAGTCTACGGTTCCGGACAGGATCATTAATATCCGGCCTTCGGAGTTTGCCGGCAAAGCAATGCAGCTTGTCAAAAATGCACCGGCTGGCGGAAGAGTCTCTGCCCGAATGGTGCTGCGGCCGGCGTCCCTTGGTACGGTATTTGTTAATGTAACAATGAATGGCAATATAGCCAGCTTAGATATTAAAGTTGACAGTCCTGAAATATTAAAACAGCTTGAAAGCCAGCTGTCTGTTTTGAGAGATAAGCTGGGCCAGAATGGCATAAAAACCGAACAACTGGAAATAAGATTGAAAGGGCAGGGCAGTACAAATAATAATTTCTCAGGGCAATTTGAAAATTTTCAGGGGCAAAAGAAAGAAAGACACGACAGGCAGGAGTTCTTAAAGTCGTATCATTACCTGGCAAAGGCTCAAGCCAAATTGGCCGGGCAGGCACAGTACGACGAACAGGGAAGCTTGGTAGAATCAAATAATTAACGTCAAGCACAACACGGAGGTTGCAAAATGACTGCAAGCATATCAGGAACATCACCGCTTAAACCAATGGGCGCCACATCTTCACCTGCCGACAAGACAGTCGGGCGGGATGAATTTTTGAAATTACTGACCTACCAGCTGAGGTCGCAAAATCCGCTTAAGCCTTACAACAACCAGGAGTTCGCCACCCAGCTGGCACAGTTCTCTCAATTGGAACAACTGACCGACATTCGGACACTTCTCGAGGAACAGGTCTCTACTAATTTATTACTTACACAGACAATTAGCAATACGGCACTGCCGGGAATGCTTGGCAAGGTTGCGAAAGCATACACCAGCGAAGTCAATTTCGACGGCGATAGTCCTGTTGATTTGGGTTTCCAATTGTCCTATCCGGCTTCATCGGGCAGAATCAGCATCTATGACGGCACCGGAAATTTAGTTCGGACGATTGATTTAAGCTCAACTAACCTGAATCGCGGCGACCATACGATTGTTTGGGACGGCAACAACTTTGCAGGCGATGCAACGGGCGAAGGAAAGTATACATTCAAAGCCGAATTTACTGATTCGAAAGGTGCATCATTTGCCGGCGATACTTTCATTAACGGGGAGATTGAATCGGTCAGGTTCAAAACCGAAGGGACGGTATTGGTAATTAACGGATTAGAAATACCGCTGCAGAATATTGCTGATATTAGCACAAGAGGGTGAGTATTGAGCGGGGTAGGGGCAGTGTGGAAAAGGAATAATAAGTGGAGATTTGAAGCAATATTGTTGAAACAATATTGTAGTAAGAGAAAAAATTACATTCCCAAAGCGGAATTTGGAAATGAGGGAAATAAATATATTAGTATCTAATAAAAACAGAATAGATTAATCGTTAAATTCTAATCATACCAAGGAGGGTACAAGATGGGTCTGACAAGATCTTTATCAACGGGGGCGAGCTCTTTGCGAGCGCACCAGCAGCGTTTTGACGTCATTTCGAACAATCTTGCCAATGTGAATACGATTGGATTCAAATCCGGCAGAGCTACATTCCAGGACTTCTTCAGCCAAACAATTAAATACGGCACATCGCCGGACGGCGTTGCCGGAACAGGCATGGGCGGCATCAATCCGATGCAGTTTGGCCTGGGCGTCAAAGTTGGTGCAGTGCAAAGGGACATGAGCCAGGGCATGGTCGAAAGCACCAACAGGCCGCTCGACCTTGCATTAAACGGCGGCGGATTTTTCGTCTATAATTTGAATGGCCGCCAGGTTTATTCGCGGGCCGGGGCCATTTCCAGGGACAAGGAAGGTTCTCTTGTCGATAGCTCAACCGGCGCTTTTGTGCAGGGATATAATATTGAGAAGGACGCTGCCGGCAAAATTATGCGAGACAGTTTTGGCGATAATATCTTAAACAGGCAGGTCGAAAATGTCCGGATTTCGTCGAATGTAATCTCACCTCCGAGCCAGACTCAGAACGTATCTGTTACGGGCAACCTGAATTCGGCTACTCCCGAAGGCGATGACCGGAAAACCAGCATTAATATATTCGATAATTCCGGAGGCAGCCGTTCGCTGAGCCTGTTATTTACGAAAACTGCCAACCCGAATGAATTTGCAATATCGGCCGAAATTGAAGGTGTTGCGGTTAATCTGAATGAAAGCATGATTACATTTAATAACGACGGCACATTGCAGACACCGCTGACTGTAAGCGTTGCCACGGCGGATCTGAATACAGCCCTGGAGTCGCAGGTGTTCGACGAGGCGGCTCCGAAGGATACGATTAACATAGAGCTGGCAAATTCCGGCAGCCTTCTTAGCGGCCTTACCCAGTTCGCCGCCGACAATACGGCTACTATGATGGAGCAGGATGGCTATCAGTCGGGCGATTTGCTGAACCTAACGGTCGATCGCGAAGGTAAGATTTGGGGATCGTTTACCAACGGGCAGGCCGAGGTGCTTGGCCAGGTGGCGATTGCTAAATTCACAAATCCCGAAGGCCTTACCAATGAGGGGAATAATTTCTACTCAATATCGCCGAACAGCGGCCTGGCGAATGTTGGCACCGCCGGAGAGAATTTCCCGTCGACAAAGATAATAAGCTCGGCGCTTGAACAGTCAAATGTTGATATTACAACACAGTTTACCGACATGATCTCAACCCAGCGTGCTTTCGAGGCAGCCGCAAGGACAATCACCGTCAGCGATCAATTGCTTGGCGAAACAAACCTTCTCAAACGGTAATTCATAGATTAACATACACGGCCAAAAAGGCTCTGCAAGTTGCGGGGCTTTTTTTATTGGTGTGATGCTGAATTGGGATTGTAAGTCCTGATGTCACGTGATATATGTAGGGGCAGGTTCACAACCTGCCCGTTTGATTTGAACCGCCCGAAAATGGATTAAACAGGACGGTTTGGAACCGTCCCCTACGGATGTGAATAATAGTTGAAATTTATTGAAAATTCATCACAAGTGTCCGGTTAAAAACAGCCAATTAGTGATAATCGCTGTAATAAGTACCCTTTTGATCTATATTGTGTTGTATTGGACGCAATTTTGAAATTAGCGAAAAATGTTGTTAAAGTATGTCATACCGGACCCCGATCCGGTATCCATCTTGATTCCTGGAATAGCCCGGAGAAACTGGATTCCTGCTGAAGTTTATCCTGAGCCCTTCGACAGTTTATCCTGAGCTAAGCCGAAGGGCTCAGGATAAACTGCCGAAGGGCAGGAATGACAACCAAGGATTCTAAGAATATGTTTAGCAAAATTCTCACTTTTTAACCGGACAGTAATGAACCACATGAAGCAATTAATAACCGCCAATGGCTAATCGTATTTTCACTTATTTGGATGCATACACTAAATATGGTATCTTTGATAATATATTTAACTATTAATTCTGAGGTGAAATTGACAAAGAACATTCTAAAACTATTAGCCCCGATAATGATAGCACCACTATCATTAATACTGCTGTCTTCGTGCGGTTCGGACCAGTTGTTGATGAAAGCTGATTATAATGTTGGGTTCTATGGGGACGAAGATTTAAAAACGAATGAAATCAAAGTCGTTAAAGTAAACGACAAACGTTATAAAGCAAATTCAGACACAATAAGCAAGCCTAAAACCAAAAAGAGTAAAAGGAGGAGGGGTAAACGTAAGAAAAAGAAAGTTGAAATTCAGGACAGCGCTGTCTATGCCGGCTATGTATATACGGGTGTTTTTAATAAAAAAACGCCTTTTGTCCTGGATGTACCCATAACGGAATTCGTTGAAAAATCGATAAATAAGATGATTTCATATCCCGGCCAGAACGATTCTTTCATTCCGATAACCGTTGATATAGATACTTTTAAGGTATATGAAAAGATTGGGCTGATCTCGGAGAAAGGGGTTGTTATATGTGCCCTCAATTTCCATTATCAGGCAACTTCGGATTCATTTAAAATCATAAAAACTTATTCACTCCAGGAAATCAATTTTGCAAGCGATGTAACAAATTCTATGGAGAGTTTAGTATATAAGGCAATGCACGAATGCACCGAGCAGTTTATTAGACATCATAGGAAAGGCAAATACGAGGTGGTTTCGGCCGGCGCCGCAACGGAAGCTTTTTCGGACGACGGTAAGAGTAAGATGCCGGTTGTAGTGGAAGAAACTGCTTATGGCGAAAAGGCCGAGGAAAGCGATATGAGAAGTGTTGTTGGCGGCGCATATTATGGCGGCACGAAAATAAAATCCGGTATTGGGGTTTTCTATAATAGCTTGTTCTACAAAAAAGATGAACAATTTGTGCATGGAGTTGGATTAGTATTTTCATACTATGATGTTGAAAATATGGATGACGGTATCATTGGTACTTTCTCAGGCTTTGGTTTCAGATACAATCCAAGATACTATTTCTTTAAATCGAGGGAAGGGTTGTATCTTGCCTACGGAATTAGACTTTCATTTGGGAATGAAAAAATTGATGATGCTGAGAATTTCTTTTTCGGGCCAACATTCGAAGAGGCTCTGGGCATTAAAATCGGCCCACTTACAATAGAAGCCGGTTTGTTCCAACTATTGCACTGGGGTTCGAAGATGCTCCCGGACGACACGGGATTTACTATCGGAGCCGGGATTAATTTTTAGTTCTTCACTGCATATCTTCGGGCGATATACCTGGCATACTGCCATCCATAGCAATTCAACTGTAAGGGCGAACGGCCGTTTGCCCATACTTGAAAACTGTGATTGACCGAAATTACAATAAACAAACCCGAAATACGTATTTTGAACATAATATGAAAATCAGAAGCAGAAATATTATCTCGGGCGCAATGACTGTTATATTAACAGTTGCTGTGTTTGTTTCATTCATTGGAATAAACATCGGCAGCCATTTGTGCGGCATGACCGGCCAGTCCGACGTCTTATTGCTGGCGGATGCTTCGCCCGTTGCCGAAACCGAATGTGAATTCTGCACGGACGCAATGCCGGACATGGCCGATTGCTCGATGGATGATTCTTCGATGGACAATCCGTCAATGAAAGCCGAAGACATGCAGGAGGAAGAATCCTGCTGCAACGATGAATCCGGCAGCCACAAAGATATGTTTGGTTCAATAACCGACGAAAGTTGCTGTCTGGAGACCGCTGATTTTCTCATTAACTCCTTTGATATTAATCTGCCGGCAGATTACGCCGGATTTAGTAAAATCACATCTAATGTGCAATTTGAATTACCTCTGAATATTCAATTGAACGGTATCTTTGAAACCGAAAGGAAACATTTCAAAGAAATTGTTTACCACCCATATTGTTCCGACTACCTGCATTTCATTCAACGAATGCTAACCTGATATTTCTTTTTAGTCTCAAGTCACAAGACGCTGGTCAATAGTCACTGGTCAATAGCCATTTGCTTGCAACCATTTGCTTTAGCTCGTGGCAATAGAAAGAAATCAAATATCATTTGTTATAATTATTATAATTGTATAGAAATATTTTAATCAGGAGAATATCATGAAAGCATTGAATTTAACAAAAGGATTAGTAGTTGTATTATTAGGGCTGTTAATTGTTGTAAATGTATCTTTGGCCGGCGATTCGAAGAAAGCCGAAATCAAGACATCGGCTATATGCGGCATGTGCAAGAAAACAATCGAAAAGGGCCTGAACAAACTCGACGGCGTGCAGAAAGCAAGCCTCGATGTAAAAACGAAAGTCGCAACGGTAGAATACAACCCCAAGAAAACCAACATCGATAAAATTCGCAAAGCCATTGCCAATACCGGCTATGATGCCGACAAAGTAAAAGCCAACAAAAAAGCCTACGCCAAATTAATGGGTTGCTGCAAGAAGCCAGAGGACAGATAGCAGACAGATGCTTCGCCCGTGTTTTGATGTTTAGTTTCTTTAGTAGTTTTATATGGTTTTATGCTATGAAAACACAAATGCTTTACAGAAATTAATATCCTCGCGTTAAGACACGGGCAAGCTTATTTTTTATTAGTTTATTAATTAATTATAATTTGCAACTGTCTGTAAATGGAATAAATCATTTAATATAATTACCTTAGGTGTCCCTGTTGGACGATAATTTACTCTTGGTGCTGGAGAGCATCAAGACAGAATTCGATTGCTCTAAAGGCTACCGATGCACAGAGGAGGAAATCCCGAACCTGTGCAGAGTACGGAAATTCATATCGAGTGATTATTTCGAATGTATAGAGTCCAATCCCGAGAGCTGCGAATTTGCAGTTACCTATGGCGACATATACTTCTGTAAATGCCCTGTCAGACGGTTGCTTCACGATAAGATAGGAAAGTAATTTAACTTTACGATTCCATCTATCAATAATAGCAAAGACAGAAAAATGTTAAATAAAATAATAAGATTTTTCCTGGAGAACAAACTGGTAACGGTGTTGCTTGTTATCGTTTTTGTTGGCTGGGGAATATCGACCGCACCTTTCGGCTGGGAAACAGATTTCCTGCCGAGCAACCCAGTCCCGGTTGATGCCATACCCGATATTGGCGAGAACCAGCAGATTGTTTTCACAGAATGGATGGGACGTTCGCCACAGGATATTGAAGATCAGATTTCGTATCCGCTGACCACGGCATTGCTCGGAATTCCGGGTGTTAAAACCATTCGCAGCAATTCTATTTTTGGCATATCCAGTATCTATATCATTTTCGATGATGATATTGAGTTCTACTGGAGCAGGACAAGAATATTAGAGAAACTCAACTCGCTGCCCAAAGGCATTCTGCCCGATGGCGTCCAGCCGGCCCTGGGCCCCGATGCTACTGCCCTGGGGCAAATCTACTGGTATACCCTGGAGGGCAGGGACAAAGACGGCAACCCCGCCGGCGGCTGGGACCCACAGGAATTGCGTACAATTCAGGATTTCTATATCGGCTATTCCTTAACGTCGGCAAGCGGTGTGTCCGAGGTGGCACCAATCGGCGGATACGTGAAGGAATACCAGGTGGATATTGACCCCGACGCCATGCGCAGCAGCAATGTGAACGTGGCGCAAATAATGAAGGCTGTCACCAGCAGCAACCTTGATATTGGGGCCAGGACGATTGAATTCAACCGTGCCGAATACCTTGTGCGCGGGCTTGGCTATATTAAATCGCTCGAAGACCTCGAGGAATCAGTTGTTGCCGTCAACGACAATACGCCGATTCGCATTAAGGATGTGGCGAGAGTCAGCTTCGGCCCCGAAACACGCAGAGGCGGGCTGGACAAAGCAGGTGCCGAAGCAACCGGCGCCGTTATCGTGGCTCGCTATGGTTCCAACCCCTTGGAAGTAATCAACAACGTAAAGGAAAAAATAAAAGAAATATCGCCCGGATTGCCAAGCAAAACATTGTCCGACGGCACCGTATCCAAGGTGACGATTGTACCGTTCTACGACAGAACGGGGCTTATCAAAGAAACGCTCGGCACGCTCGAAGAAGCACTGACGCTCGAGATACTTATCAGCATGTTCGTTGTGATTATCCTTGTGCTTAACCTAAGGGCATCGATACTCATCTCCAGCCTGCTCCCGATTGGCGTGCTAATGACCTTCATAGTGATGCGGAATTTCGGCGTGGATGCCAATATTGTGGCGCTGTCCGGGATTGCCATTGCCATCGGGGTGATGGTGGATGTTGGAGTTGTGTTCACCGAAAATATCGTCCGGCACATGGAAATGCCCGAAAATAAAAACGCTAACGGCAAGGAGAAATTAGAGATTGTCTACAGGGCAACGGTGGAAGTAGCTTCGGCTGTAATCACCGCCCTGACGACAACAGTAATCAGCTTTCTGCCCGTGTTTGCCATGCAGGCCGCCGAAGGCAAGCTATTCAAGCCTCTTGCATTCACCAAGACATTTGCAATGCTCTCGGCACTTTTCATCGGCCTGATATTCATTCCGACTTTTGCTCATTGGCTCTTCTCCCTGCAAATAGGCAAGAAAATAGTAAGACAAATCTGGAATATAATACTTATAATATTAGGCTTTATCTTTGCAATTTTCTATGTCCCCTGGGCCGGAATTGTATTAATTGCATTCGGAGCCAGCAACTTAATCGCTAACTATCTGCCGGAGAATAAGAAGAAATACATTACCCGGATTAATATTGCCATAGTGGCCGTTGCCATCATCTACCTCCTGACCAAGGAATGGCTGCCAATGGGCGCCGGCAATTCTATGCTGACAAATCTGCTGTTCGTTTGCGGAGTGTTTGTGATAGTGCTTGGCTGTTTAATGCTTGTGGTGCATTTCTATTCCCGCATCCTCGCATGGTGTCTGGACAACAAGGTCAAATTCCTGAGTGTGCCGGTATTAATTGTATTATTCGGATTAATGGGCTGGCAGGGACTCGAGAATATACTTGGCTTTGCAGCCGATGGTGCCGGGAAAATAGGCATCGACCTAAGGCATACAAGCGCCTGGAAATCAATGAATGAAATATTCCCCGGAACCGGCAAAGAATTTATGCCGCCATTGGACGAAGGCTCATACCTGTTAATGCCAACTACCATGCCCCATTCCGGCATTGAAGAAAATATCGAGACAATCCGGCTGGTTGATATGGCTGTATCGGCAATCCCCGAAGTAGATATAACCGTTGGCAAATGGGGACGGGTGAAATCCGCCTTAGACCCAGCGCCCATCTCTATGTTTGAAAATACCATCAACTACAAACCCGAATACATTCTGGACGAAAACGGACATCGTATGCGGTTCAAAACAGATGATGACGGAGAATATGAGAGAGATGAAAATGGCGATATGATTCCGGACAAAAACGGAAAATACTTCAGGCAATGGCGAGACCATATCAAATCGCCAAATGACATCTGGGCCGAAGTAATCAGGGTAACTAAGTTCCCCGGGCTTACGTCCGCCCCGAAGCTCCAGCCGATTCAAACCAGGCTGATAATGCTTGCAACGGGGATGCGCGCACCGATTGGAATAAAGGTATTCGGCCCCGATCTGGAGACAATCGAGAAAGTAGGGCTTGAATTAGAGCAGATATTGCAACAAGTGAAGGGTGTAGAATCCGCCTCGGTTTTTGCCGACAGGGTGGTGGGCAAGCCCTATCTCGAAATTGAAATCAACAGGCAGGCAATTGCCCGCTACGGCCTTACGATAAAGGATATGCAGATGGCCCTGGGCGTTGCAATTGGCGGCATCAGGCTGTCGACTACGGTCGAGGGCAGGGAAAGATTCCCTATTCGTGTTAGATATGCCCGCGAGCTGAGGGACAATCCCGATGAAATCAAAAATATACTCATACCAACGCCGATGGGAGTGCAGGTGCCTCTTGAAGAGCTTGCCGAGATAAAGTACGTAAAAGGCCCGCAGGTAATCAAAAGCGAGGACACATTCCTGGTCGGCTATGTGATATTCGACAAAAAGGAAGGCTATGCTGAAATTGATGTGGTCGAAAATGCCCAGAATTTCATTCTATCCAAAATCGAATCCGGCGAGTTCGTAGTGCCGGACGGTGTTAAATACAAATTCACCGGGAACTATGAAAACCAACTGCGGGCCACGAAGCGATTGGGCATAGTTATACCAATATCACTAATAGCTATTTTCCTGATATTATATTTCCAGTTTGGCAATGTGCAGACATCGGCTATGGTTTTTTCGGGGATATTTGTTGCTTTTGCCGGTGGATTCATTATGATTTGGCTCTATGGGCAGAGCTGGTTTTTGAATTTCGAGATAGCCGGCGAAAGCATGCGAACCCTGTTTCAGGTGCATACCATCAACGCCAGTGTGGCCGTTTGGGTTGGGTTTATTGCTTTGTTCGGAGTGGCCACCGACGATGGTGTGATTATGGGGACTTACCTCAAGCAGGTGTTCGAGAGGGAAAAGCCAAAATCGAAGGCTGAAATCCGTACGGCTGTGCTTCATGCCGGAAAGCAGAGGATTCGCCCTGCCGTTATGACTGCCGCCACTACGATCATCGCCCTGCTGCCGATACTGACATCGACGGGCAAGGGTTCTGATATTATGGTTCCGATGGCCATTCCGACATTCGGGGGTATGACGATTCAGGTTATCACGATGTTCGTTGTGCCGGTGCTGTATTCGATGTGGCAGGAAAGGAAATTGAGAAATGAATTGGATTAATCTCACGATTGTAGGGGCTTTGTTCTGCCGATAGGGGGCACTTTTGCAGGTTGTTGGGAGATACACACCCCTTAATCCCCTCTCAAGAGGGGAACAATTGATTTCCCCCTTTGAAGGGGGATTAAGGGGGATGACAAGATAGTAACATGGTTTTCTGATTATATAAATAGCTACAAGTATAATTTGTAGTTAATATAAACAATACTTCGGACATGTTTTGTAATGACTTAATAAATCAAACATTTACGAAAAGTCATTCTGAGCAGAGCGAAAAATCCAGAACTCTATACATCTTAAGTAGTTATAGATTCTTCACTCCGCTCCGTTCTGAATGACAAAAATATCCGAAGTATTAATAAATAAATTAAATAATGAAATCAATGAAATCAATGAAAAAGATATATCTGATATTAGTAATGATGCTATCCTTGGCAAGCGCTTATTCGGCCGACACGGTGCTGAATAATTATCTCGAGGAAGCAGCAAAGAATAACCCGGCGCTTAAAGCGAAATTCAATGAATACCTTGCCGCTTTGGAAAAAGTGCCGCAGGTTAGCTCGCTGCCGGACCCGAAACTGACGTTCGGTTATTTCATCAGCCCCGTGGAAACCCGCACCGGGCCGCAGTCTTTCAGCCTGTCGCTGGCGCAAATGTACCCGTGGTTCGGCCAGCTGGACTACCAGGGCAGAGTGGCCTCGGAAATGGCAAAAGCAAAATTAGAGCAATTCCGCGACCTGAAGTACCGGCTGTTTTCGGATGTGAAAAAGCTGTGGTACAGGCTGTATGAACTGGATCAGAAAATCCGGCTGACTAAGGACAATATTTTCATCGTAGAGTCTTTCAAGGAACTGGCAACGGTAAAGTTCGAAGCGGGCAAGGCAAGCATGGTTGATATTATCCGCACCGACCTTGAGCTGGACGAATTGAACAATAACCTAAAGTACCTCGAGGATTCCAAAGAACCGCTGTTCGCCAAATTCCGGCAATTATTAAATAACCGGAAAGCTGAAATAGAAATTGCCACTACAATCGACGCAGAGAGTATTAGCATATCCAAAGAAGCGGCCTACGATTCCATCATCGCATCCAATCCTAAATTGCGGAAACTGGACTATGAATCCAAATCATGGGAGAATAAATCAATTGCAGCTGAAAAAGCCGGCTATCCGAATATTACTTTTGGGCTGAATTATGTCAATATCAATCCGCGAACGGACCTGAACCCCGCCAGAAACGGGGCAGACGCCGTAATGCCGATGCTGGGCATTTCATTGCCTATATACCGCGGTAAATACGACGCTGCCGTGCAGGAAGCTACGATTAATCAGCAGGTGGTGGCCGATACCAGGATTGATTTGGAGAATAAATTAAAAGCCGACTTTGAGGGCTATTACAGGGATTATGCCGATGCCGTGCGCAGGGTTGATCTCTATAAATCCCAGCTTATCCTTGCCGGCCAGGCATTGAATCTCCTTGTAACTGCCTATTCGACAGACGGTAAGGATTTTGAAGAGATACTCAGAATTGAAAGGAAAATACTTTACTATCAATTGCAATTGGAAGAAGCGATGGCTGATCGAAATGTATATGTAGCTGATATTAATTACTTAATGGGCAGGTAAGAGAATTTGTAATGCCGCAGGCGTTGCATTTACTTATTAAATTTCCCCCTTTGAAGGGGGATTAAGGGGGATGACTTCTACAATTACGAATTAATAATTATGAATTACGAATTACGTAACAAGCAATGAAAGATATTAATACCAAAAGTAAGGGCGAACGGCCGTTCGCCCCTACACTTAATTTGTGTCATACGGCTCTTTTGCGGAAATCAGTAGTGTCCGGTTAAAAACCAGTAAATAGGGTTTCCTCAAAAAGTAGTCGGAGAAAAAGATTTTAGTGCTTATGCTTTAAGGAGAATAACAACCCCCTAAATCCCCCTTTTTTAAGGGGGAATTTGATCAACTATTCCCCCTTAAAAAAGGGGGAAGTGAGCCAGGC
>JAJRTW010000063.1 GCA_024278075.1 Bacteroidota bacterium
GGACGGGGTCCGGAATGACAAGTAATATTATTATAATTGCTATGATACGAAATTGTATCTAAACCAGCGTTATCTAAGGCAAAATACAGGCTATAACTGTGATTACCAATTATTCACTGCTTTTTAACCGGACACTACTGATTTAATATCTACACCCATGTTTTATGAATTGTACAAATGTAATAACGGACGGGCTGCGAACCAGCCCTTACTTCTGCAAAACATAATTTGCGAAATATTTCTTATGGTCAAAATATTCGGCAACAATCGAGAAACCGGATTCTTTGGCCAGGTAATTAATATCCTTCCGGCTATACTTCCGGGAAACCTCGGTGAATATTGGCTCTGCATCTCCGAAAGAAAATTCCTTTCCGATGCTTTCGATAAATACCGTCTGCCGGCAATTGCTTATTATATAGCTTTTCGCTTCGCCGGCTATTGGGTCGTAAACCGGGAAATGATCATAATTAGACAGGTCAAAATTAGCTTTTAATTCTCTATTAATTCTTTCCAGCAAGTTCATATTGAACCTCTTTGTAACTCCATTTTTATCGTTATAAGCATCTAATATTACTTGCGGGTTTTTCTTCAAGTCAAACCCAATCATCACCAGGTCGCCCGGATTAATATTTTGATTAAGCTTCTGCAAAAATGAAATTGCCAGGCCGTTGCTAAAGTTTCCGATATTCGACCCCAAAAACAGAACAATATTTCTCGCTCCATTGCTTCCTTGAAGCCGGTGAAGAGCATGGAAGTAATCATCATTGATTCCTTCCACCGACAAGCTTTGCAGATTTCCATTCAGGTCAAATATTAATTTGCCTAATGCCTTTTCGGATATATCGATCGGATAGTAGGTGAAATTAACATTCCAATCGAGCATCGCCTTTAAAAGTATTTTCGTCTTCAGGCCATCGCCGGCGCCGAATTCTATCAGGTTCACCTTTGCGGCATCGGTAGTAAATAGAGATATAATTTCTTCGGAATATTTCGACAGGATTTCGAATTCGCATCCGGTTAAATAATATTCCGGCATTGCCATGATCGACTGAAATATACTGCTGCCGGCCGCATCGTAGAAATATTTCGACGAAATGTACTTTGGAATTGAAGACAAACCTTTATCAATATCTCTTGCAAATTCATCTGTGATTATTTTTGATGTATTGATGTTAAACTCCTCTCTTATCGGGATGCCAAATGTATTTGTGAATCTGCAAGTTAATCCGTACCGGCAGATTATCTGCAATTATCCATTCAATTAGTTCCGATGGCTCCAGCTCTCCGAATACCGGCGATAAATGAATAGTAAATATCTTATTGTACAGGGAGTGTTCCTTGCATAAATTCTTTGTCCACTGATAATCATCCCGGCCGGCAATTACAAATTTCAACTCATCTTTGGGTTGAAGCAACGCAAGGTTTGCGTAATTATTAAACATGTCCATAGCCGATCCGGGGCATTTCATGTCAACTATTTTAATTATTCTCTTGTCGATATTGGCAAGGCTGATATTGCCAGCAGTTTCGAGGAACACCTCGCAGCCGTCATCGCAAAGCTGCTGCATTAGAGGGATGATTTCCGGCTGGCTCAGCGGCTCGCCACCGGTGAACATCACCTGCCGGCAATCATACGCCCTGATTCTATCGATTATTTCCACGGCTGACATTATATTTTCGTTTCGCTTAAGGTCCAGTGCATAAGGCGTATCGCACCACCGGCAGCGCAGCGGGCAGCCCTGCAACCGAACGAACACGCATCGCTCGCCGGCCCGAGCCCCTTCGCCCTGGATTGAGTGAAATATCTCGGATATATTTAATATTGAATCATTCATAACATTAGCTGCTTTTCTTTCGCAATTGGGCAACGACTTCAATATGAAACGTATGTGGAAACATATCGACAGGGTGAACGCCCATGACTTCATATTTTTCCGATAGCAGTTCGCAGTCCCTTGCCTGGGTTGCGGGGTTGCAGCTCACGTACACAATTCTTTCGGGTGCCGCTTCAAGGACATGCCCTATCAGATTCTTGTGCATACCGGCGCGCGGCGGGTCAATAATTATCAGATCAGGCCGAGGTAAATTTGACAAAAAATCAGGCAAATCCTTTGTATGGAGGTCTGCGCAATAGAACTCCGCATTGTTGATATTATTTAATCCCGCATTGGATTTTGCATCCTCAATCGCCGCCGGATTCAGTTCGATACCGACTATGCTTTTCAATTCTCGCGATGCCGGCAGGGTTATCGAACCGGTGCCGCAATATAAATCCCATACGTTCTCGTTATCCTTAATTTCGGCAAGCTCGAGGATAAGCGAAACAAAACTGTCCAATTGCGAAGGATTCGTCTGGAAAAATGAGAATGGTGAAATTCGGTATTTAATGCCTAATATTTCCTCGGTAATGAAGGGCTTGCCTTTGAGAATTTCTATTGTGCCAATGGCAACTGGTGAATTCGAATCGTTTATGGCATGAAAAATATTTGTGACAAAAGGAAACTCCCGTCCGAAATCCCCGCCGAACCATTTTATCATTTCCTGCTCTTCGGGGTTGCTTGGTGATTTTGTGATTAGCACAACCATCAATTCATTATTTGCATTTGTGGAGCGGACTACAAGATTTCTCAGGAAGCCATCATTAATCTTCGTATCGTAAGCACCAATGCCGAGTTTTAGAGCTTTGTCCCGAAAAGCATTGAGCAGTGAATTGGCTTGTTCGGGCTGAATCAGGCACTTATCCAAATCCACAATCCGGTCGTATCTGCCGGGGGCGTGAAGGCCCAGGGCGAAGTTCTTATTCGTAATTTCTTTGCCGGAATTAATCTCATCAATCGACAGCCACCGCGAAGCACCGAACGAGAATTCCATCTTATTGCGGTAATAATAAATATCAGGAGCCGGCAGGGTGTCGTGAACGGCCAAATCCTTGAAATGCCCGATTCTCTCGAAGGCGTCCCGCACATGTACTTTATTCCAATATAGCTGCTGCCCGTATTCCAGGTGCTGCCATGAGCATCCGCCGCAATCGTCGTAGAACTCGCATGGCGGGTCTATCCTATGGGGCGAGGGTTCTAATATTTCATCGAGGCGGCACTGAATATATTTCTTTCGTTTTTTAAGAATTTGCACTCTTACCTTGTCGCCCGGGCAGGCTTTTTTGACGAAGTGTACAATATTATCTTTCCTTGCCACGGCGATTCCTTCGGCACCGATAGATTCGATTTCGAGATCGGCAAATATTTCCTTACGTTTCTTTCTACTCATTGATTATATTAATTTGTTTGTTTTCGTTAATAAATTATTCAATTATGTCGTCATGGCGTCCCCTTTTTTCGCCGTGCTGTCAGGACTTCTCGTCCTGACGGCAAACAATTTGGGAATGAGCTAACTCCTAATCTCCCCCCCACGACTCCTAATCCCAATACAGTTCATTTAACAACAATCTGATTTTATTTCATATTCTGTTTTAGTCATGTGGCTTATTCGATATTGTCAACTGTTGTGTCATGCGTACTATGTCATTGCCGTGACTACGAAGAAGCAGCTAAGCTCAAACGGGAATCCATTATTCCATGCACTATCTAACTATAAAAAGATGGATTCCGGCTCTTCGGCCGGAATGACAAATAATATGATATGTCATAATTAGATTAACAAGCAATGAACCAATTATTAAGTGAACAGTATTGCTCCTAACCAGCATTATTCATAAAATCATCGATATTATTGATAGGCCAATGAAAATTAGCTTTATTGGAAGCTCCATTTCAAGCTAAGCATAATTGTCGATCTATTTACATAACCTTTTTATCTCCTATGAGATACGAAGTTAAAGGAAAAAAGACCCGAAATGTTCGGGCTAAATCCACTAAAACCTATTGCTAATGATATTCGGCAGCATTTGCTTCCATGTCTCCCAGTTATGCCCGAATTCATTGCCCCAGATGTCCACTTCGCAGGGAATTGATTTAGCTTCAAGAATTTCACCTAATAAAATGGAGTTGTAGGCATTTTCATTCATACCCGAACCCGTCATCAGGTGCAGGTGTTTCTTATTCCTTAAGAAAGAAAGCCAATAATTGTCATTTAGGTTGGGCAGATAGTGAACGGGCGAATTGAAATAGCAATTTTCGTCAAAATAACCGCCGGTATAGTGATAAATATCATAGGTGCCGCTCATGCCAATGGCACCGTAAAATATGTCTGGCCGGCGCAAATATTTATTCACGGCATGATAGGCGCCAATGGATGCCCCGCAAGTAACAATCGGGACCGGGCCGCCGCAGTCCCGGAATATGTACGGTACAATTTCTTCGATTATGTGGTTATTATATTGGAAATGGCGTTCGGATTTTTGTACAGGCGATAAATCATCATTCAGCCAGCTTTCGGAATTTACACCGGACACAGCACATACTTTGCATTTCCCGCTGTCAATATCGTGGGCGATTGATTCGACAAGGCCTTCCTGATCATTCTCGGAGTAATGGTCATCGAATGTGGGGAATAATAGAATAACATAACCGTAATGCCCATAGACACATAGTTCCATCTGTTTGTTCAGATGTTTGCTGTTCATGGTTTTCTTTTTTAATCGCATAATATTTCTTTATAAGATGATAAATCATTATCGGATAGACTTGACGAAAAAAACCGCAATGGCGGGCTTTGCTCTTTCCCAAGTTCCGGTTTGGGAATGCAACACCTCAGCAAATTGTGTTTGCCGTCGAGACGGAAAGTCCTGACGCCATGACTGAATCTGTGTTTGGTATCAGGACGGGAAGTCCTGACGGCACGACATTGATTATCGGACAGAGATAACAAAACTTTCAGTGAACAGATACTTTAATCTACTTCAAGCCTTTTCTTTATCTCCTCACGCACAGACTCCAAATACCAAAGCGGAGTGCTTGTAGCTCCCGTAATTCCAACTTTCTCGATTCCGTCGAACCAGTTGATTTCAATCTCTGCGGTGTGTTCAACGAAATAAGTTCTCTTGTTGAATTTTCTACATAATCTGTATAAGCTCTTTCCATTTGACGATTTCTTGCCTGCCACAAACAGAATAATATCGTGGCTTCGGGCAAAATCGATTAATATTTCTTCACGCCCCCATACCTCTTTGCATAAAGTATCCCTGAACTGGAACATATCCTTTAGTTTTTCGCTGCCGTATCTTTTTGAAACTTCCTTTTCAATCGCATCTTTAATTTCATAGAGAGTTTTCTTGTCCTTAGTGGTTTGGGAAAGAAGGACAATCCTGTTGGAAAAGCTAATCCTTTCCATTGCTTCAGCGGCACTTTGAACCACAATGCAATCATCATTAATCACGCCGCGCAGGCCAACGATTTCGGCGTGGTCTGGCTTGCCGTAGATAACAACATCGAATCCACGCTTGTGGAAATTCCTGACCTTTTTCTGCAAACCCGTAACAAGCGGACAAGTAGCATTAATTAATTCAATACCAAGCTCGGCGGCCATCTTGAATGTGGTGGGGGGTTCGCCGTGAGCCCTAACGATTACTTTGGTTTTATCGCCGCTCAGATTTTCAAGCCTGTCGTGGTTTATGGTCTTCATGCCCACTTTCTCAAGTCGCTCAATTTCCCTGGGATTATGTATTATCTGGCCAAGCACATACACATTATCCGACCCATTATTCTTCAGTGTATCTTCCACAATATCCACAGTCCGCACAACTCCCCAGCAAAAGCCCGAACTGTCATCTATATTAATTTTCATTTCCATTTCCCGGGAATAAATAAATCTGTGGAATGCAGTTATGGAATTGATTCCGCAAAATTTATATCATTTCCCATATTTAGTCATATATTCAGGAATAGTAAGAGACGATGAAGTGTGCAATAAAATGCAAGGCTGTGAAATAACCCGAATATTTTGGGGATATTGCGATAGAGTTTCGTATCTTAATAGAGATATGAGAGTTAGCCCTAATATTCCGGGTTAAATAATACTCCGGGCAAGTTCAACCACTTTCTCGGTTTGCTGTTCGATTGACAGGCCGGAAGTATCGATTTCAACAGCATCCTTTGCTTTCCGCAGCGGGCTGTGGGTGCGGGAGGAATCGAATTTATCCCTTGCGGCAATTTGCTTTTTAATCTCATCTACGGAAAAGTCCAGGCCCTTTTGCGACAGTTCCAGTGTCCGCCTTTGAGCTCTTGATTCAATTGAAGCGACAAGGTAAATTTTCAGTTCGGCGTTTGGGAACACCACGGTTCCGATATCGCGTCCTTCGCATACCACACCGCCGCTTTTGCCGATATTCCTCTGCTGCTCCACGAGTTTATCCCTAACGCACCCGAAAGCACTAATTTCACTTACACTTGCCGTCACCTCGGGCAGGCGTATCTCTTCGCTTATGTCTTTGCCGTTGAGCAAAGTCTTTTGGCCGGCATCGGTATGGACGATTTCGAGGTTTATTCTGCTCATCAGGCTCGCCACGGCTTTTTCATCCATTGGCAGTCCGCTGCCCAGCCAGGCGTAAGTCACCGCCCTGTACATAGCGCCGGTGTCGATATATATATACGATAAGCGTTTGGCGGTTTGCTTTGCCGTTGTGGTTTTGCCCGAACCGGCCGGGCCGTCGATAGCTATGATTATTTTTTTCATGTAATTTGTATGTAATGTTTCTATATAATTCTATTCAAAATGAATTACTCACCATCCACATAAAAACCTCTCTGTTTTTTACTTGTTACATAAGAAGTCATTGATATATAGACAGTTGCGGCATCACGCCATTTACTTGTTACATAAGATTAA
>JAJRTW010000064.1 GCA_024278075.1 Bacteroidota bacterium
GATCGGGGTCCGGCATGACAGCTTTAGTATTATTTTTTCGCTATATCTATAATCGCATCCAAATCAGCACGATATAGGTCAAAATGGAGATTGCTACCGCGAATATCACTTATTATCCGTATTTTAACCGGACACTACTGTCCAGGAATAGCAGAAGAGAAAAAACATTTTAACTTCTTGGGAATCAAACAGGAATAATCGTATATTAAATCATAAGGAATTTTGATATGGACAAATATAATTTATTTATTAAAGACACCAAGCCAACCGGCAACTTCCAGCTTGTCAGCACGCCTTACGACGGCCGTCCGGTGGCAGAAATTGAAAAGGCCGATTCCGAAGCCATCGAACAGGCTTTCCAAAATGCCACAAATTATTACGAAACCGTAATGAGGAAAATGCCGGCATACAGGCGGGCGGAAATTCTTGACAAAGTGGCTGTCCTGATGAAGGAAAACCATGAAGACCTGGCGATGACGATTGCCCTGGAGGGCGGCAAACCCCTTACTGACGCAAGGATAGAGGTGACGCGGGCGATTAACACCGTGCGGATGTCGGGCCAGGAAGCACTTCAACTAAATGGCGAGCAGCTTACGATGGACCGCTCTGCCGGCACAGAGAATCACCTTGCCTTTACCGTACGGGAGCCGTTGGGGCCGGTGCTGGCTATCTCGGCTTTTAACCATCCGGTTAATTTAATCTGCCACCAGGTGGCTACGGCATTTGCCGCCGGCAATACGGTGCTGGTGAAGCCAGCCAGCCAGACAATGATCTCGGCTTTCAAGATGGCAAATTTCTTCCGGCAAGCAGGGCTGCCCGATGGCATTATCAACATACTCTCGATTTCCGGCAGGGATATGGACAAGGTGGTATCCGACCCGAGGGTCAGGTTTGTAACATTCATCGGCAGCGGCGAGGTTGGCTGGAATATTCGCAAGATAGTCCACAACGGCGTTGGGTGCGCCTTTGAGCATGGCGGCACTGCAATTGCTGTTCTGGATAAATCGGCTGATATTACTAAGGTAATCCCAAGCCTGACAAAGGGCGGGTTCTATCATGCCGGCCAGGTGTGTGTTTCCACGCAGATAGTATATGCCCACAGTGATATTTATGATGAGTTCCTGGCTAAGTACGTAGAATCGGCATCGAAATTAAAAACCGGCGACCCGACAAAAGCCGATACCGATGTTGGCCCGTTGATAAGCCATGGCGAAACTGATAGAGTAGAGCGGTGGGTTGGCGAGGCAATCGAAAAAGGGGCTTCTGCCGTGCTTGGCGGCAAACGGATTACCGACAGCACTTTCCAGCCGACGATACTGGCCGGAGTTACAGAGGATATGGCCGTATGGCAGCAGGAGATTTTCGGCCCTGTGGTTTGCGTTATGAAATACGATGATATTAATGAAGTGATTCGGTCGCAGAATGCAAAACCATACTCATTCCAGACTTGTATTTTCTCGCAGGATATTGACACTGCCCTTCACTATGCCCGCAATGTGGAGACGAAAGCTGTGATGATTAACGACCATACGGCGTTCCGCGTGGACTGGATGCCGTTCGGCGGTGCCAAGGAATCCGGTATGAGTGTTGGCGGAATCCGGTATTCCATTTATGAAATGACGGAAGAGAAATTAATCGTTATGAAACACACGGTGGTGACGGGCTAAAGCCCGAATTGGAGTCTTTATTACTTAATCCACGAGCTGAAGTACGTGGCTATTGAATAGAGGAACATGCAACCCCGTGCTTTAGCACGGGGAAGGTAGAATAAATAGCTCTGGGTTTTAGCTTGGAAAAGAAAAAATTAATAGCTCCGGGTTTTAACTCGGGGGGAAGAAAAAATTAATAGCTCCGGGTTTTAACTCGGGGGGAAGATACTATCAAAATAAATCAAAATTTCGGCAATGAATTATTCGGAAAATCAAAATATGAAAGAGAAAAGGACTTTGATTATCGGCACACGCCAGAGTGAACTCGCCCTGTGGCAGTCGAATTTTGTGAAAAATGAAATAGAGAAATTCAATAAAAATATTAAAGTAGAGCTGGAACTCGTACAGACTAAAGGCGATAAGATACTCGATGTGCCGCTGGCCAAAATTGGCGATAAAGGCCTGTTCACCAAGGAATTGGAACATAAGCTGCTCGACGGCTCGATCGACCTTGCCGTCCACAGCCTGAAGGATATGGAAACGACATTCCCGCCGGGCCTTATACTTGCCGCAGTGCCGAGGCGCCATGACGCACGCGATGCGCTGATTGGGCGGGAGAAGGACATGACTATAGAGAAATTGCCCGATGGCGCAGTGGCCGCCACAAGTTCGCTGCGGCGTGCCAGCCAGCTTCAGCACATAAGGCCGGATATAAGAATCGTCGACCTTCGCGGCAATGTGCCAACGCGTATAAGGAAATTTCTCGCCTCGGACTGGGATGCTATATTGCTTGCCTGTGCCGGCTTGGAGCGATTGAAGTTAGAGGAGCATATTTCATCATATATTGATTTCGATATATTGCTGCCGGCAGCCGGGCAGGGTGCGTTGGGATTGCAGGCGATGGCAGACAATAAGTTTGCTGTTGGGGCCGCCGCCCACTTGCACGATGAAAATACATTCCTTGCGGTAACTGCCGAAAGGACTCTGCTCAGGACACTCGAAGGCGGTTGCCAGGTGCCGGTTGGGGCTTATGCCGAGGTGAAGCAAAACGGCCTGAGCCTTGACGCAATTGTCGGCAGTCTGGACGGCTCGGTAACATTCAGAAAGAAGGTGCGGGGCAGGAAAGGCGATGCCGCACAGATTGGTGAGAATCTTGCTAATGACCTGTTGGAAGCCGGAGCAAGGGAAGTATTGAATGAAATCAGGGATGGCATATAATGTCCGGGCAGATAGCGGGAAAGAGGGTGCTAATCACCAAATCGCAGCAGGAAGCCGGCGAAGCTTTCAATATAATAGAATTGGCCGGCGGCGAGGTGGTGCCGTTCCCTGCTATTAAGATAGAGCCGGCGGGTGATTTCTCCCGATTCGATGCTATCGTCAGGGATTTGGAGAATTATGATTACCTTATTTTCTCTTCGGCAAACACAGTAAAAGTATTTGCCGGAAGGATCAGGCAATCTAATATTAATCCTGATTATGAGAGAATTGAAGTGATATGCACAGGCTCGAAAACGGCGGAAGCATGCAATATATATGGAATCCCCGTGAGCATTGTACCCGAGGAATTTAGCGCAGGCGGGATAATTAATTTTATGAGTGGCACAAGTATTAAGAGCAAGAAGATATTTATACCCTGTTCCGAATTGGCGGGGAATGAATTGAAAACCGGACTGGAAGAGCTTGGCGGGATTGTAACTCAAATTCCGGTTTATAATGTAGCCGGCATGCCCGAAAGCCAGCTGAGCCGTCAGATTGAATTAATTTCGGAGCGGAAGCCGGACGTATTTGCTTTCACCAGTCCGTCGAATTTCAGGAATTTTATTTCGATAATGGGAATTGATAATCCGGCGGAGTATTTTGCCGATTCGATAGTAGCGGCGATTGGCCCGACTACCGAAAAATCCGTTGCGGCTATTAACATTAATGTGGAAATTGTGCCGGCCATATATACGCTGGAGGCATTGGCCGAAAGTATAATTAATTACTTAACTCTTGATAAGTAAAGGTAGTACACCGTCTCACAAAGACTTAATTGCATCGTTTCCGCAGCCAAATGTTGGGCTTGCCCCGTGAGGAAAAGCCGTCAGGACGGGAAGTCCTGACGGCACAAAATATATATATTATAGACCAATCTAATGTATGTGTAGTGGCAGGTTCGCAACCTGCCTGAATTTATGTTCTGCCAGTTGTTACAACTGGCGATAAAAAAAACTGTCGTCATTCGTCAGTTGTAACAACTGACGGAACGTTAAATATTAATTTATTATGAGATGATGCAGTAGGCGAAAAAGGAAATTACTATCCATGAGCTAAAGCAATCTATTGCAAGCACGTGGCAATTGAATAGAGGAAATTACTAGCCCCGGGTTTTAAATCGGGGAAAAAATGAAATATAATTACAAATTTGAATAAATACAATGTGGAGTAAGAATTGGCAAAACTACAAAATGATCTTTTTTTGAGAGCCTGCCGAAGGGAAGAAACCGAAAGGACGCCAATATGGGTGATGCGCCAGGCGGGGCGGTATCTGCCGGAGTACAGGGCTGTGCGTGAGCAATCTGATTTCCTGACTATGTGCAAAACGCCCGAGCTCGCCGCCGAAGTTACCATACAGCCTGTGGATTTAATCGGCGTTGATGCAGCTATTATCTTCTCGGATATTCTCGTTATCCCGGAGGCTATGGGTATGGAATTGGAAATGATAGAAAGCAAGGGGCCTGTTTTTCACAATCCGGTTCGTGATAAATCATCGGCGGATAAATTGAAAACCATTGATCCGTCCACGGATTTGAAATATGTAATGGATGCGGTTGCACTAACAAAAAGGGAACTGAACGGCCGAGTGCCGCTGATCGGCTTTTGCGGTTCGCCCTGGACGCTGCTTACATATATGGCCGAGGGCGGGGGGTCGAAGAATTTCTCGCATGTGAAAAAGATGATATTCAACGAGCCGGAGCTGGCGCATTCGATTCTCGACAAGCTGGCAGATGTGAGCGCCGCCTACTTGAGTGCCAAGATCGAAGCAGGAGCCGATGCCGTCCAGATATTCGACACCTGGGGCGGCAACCTTTCGCAAAGGGATTTCAGGGAGTTCTCGCTTAGGTATATTGAGAAGATTATAGCAAATACCAAACGGACTAACCAGCCTGTGATTGTTTTCTCCAAGGGCGTGCATCACAGCCTCGGCAGTATCGCAAACTGCGGCGCAGACGTTATCGGCCTCGACTGGACTATGGACATTGGCGAAGTGAGGCGTGAGGTTGGCAGCAGGGCAGCCCTGCAGGGCAACCTCGACCCGACGGTACTATACGCCAGCCATGATAATATCCGCCTTCGCGCCCGCGAGGTGCTTGACTCCTACGGGCATGGCACGGGGCATATTTTCAACCTCGGCCATGGCATTTTGCCGGATGTGCCGCCAGAGAATCTGAAGGCTCTGGTTGATTTTATTAAAACGGAAAGCAATAGTTATCATTGATTTTTTATAATTAATTATAATCATTATACAATAGACATACGATGATTGAATTCGACATAGGCCTGATAAAGAAATATGACAAGCCGGGGCCCCGTTATACCAGCTACCCAACGGCTCCGCATTTCACCGATAAATTCACCCGACAGCAATATCTCGCCGAGATTATCAGCAGCAATAAGGGCGATAGTAATAGTAGTAATAACGATAAAGGCAATAGCAATAAAGGCAATCCGCTACCGGATATTTCCCTTTATTTCCACATCCCCTTTTGCGATACCTTGTGCTATTTCTGCGGATGCAATACGATTATCTCGAAGAACCGCACCCGCATCGCCGAGTATGTGGACTACTTAAAAAAAGAAATTGCAATCATGCTGCCACACATCAATAATACCCGCATGGTGACACAGATTCACTGGGGTGGCGGCACTCCGACGCATCTCAATCCCGATGAAATTATTGGATTGCAATCCTATATTAATAGTAGTTTTAATATCAGGGATTCGGCCGAACACAGCTGCGAGATAGACCCCCGCGGATTAACCAAAGCCCACTTAGAAGCCTTAAGGGAAACCGGATTCAACCGCATCAGCATGGGCGTTCAGGATTTCAACCCCGAAGTGCAGAAGTCGATTAATCGTATTCAATCCGAAGAATTAACCCGAAAGGTGGCCGGCTGGGTAAGAGAATTAGAATTCGAGAGCTTGAACCTGGATTTGATCTACGGCCTGCCGCACCAGAACTGCAAAGAATTCGAAAGGACGGTAAAGAAAATAATTGACATCAACCCCGACAGGATTGCATTGTTCAACTTTGCTTATGTGCCCTGGATGAAATCCCACATGAAGCTGATAAACAGGAACGCTATGCCCAGCCCGGAAGAGAAGCTGAATATATTAAAAATGGCAATCGAAAAACTAACCGCAAACGGCTATGAATTCATTGGGATGGATCATTTTGCCAAGCCTGATGACGAGCTGACCATTGCCCTGAAGGAGAAAAAACTGTACCGGAATTTACAGGGCTACAGCACTAATGCGGGGGCTGATTTATATGCCTTCGGTTCTACTTCGATAAGCCAGCTGGGGAATATTTATGCTCAGAATCATAAGGAAGAGAAGCTATATTATGAAGCAATAGATAGGGCCGAACTCCCGATGTGGAAAGGGTATATGATGAATGAGGACGATAAAATCCGGCGGCACGTGATAATGAAAATAATGTGTGATTTCGAGCTTGATTTCGATGCGGCAGATAATTATTTGCGGATTGATTCAAGGCGTTATTTTGCGATTGGGATTAATAAACTGAAGCCAATGATCGACGACGGGCTGCTTACATTAGATAGCCGCAGGCTTGTGGTAAGCGGCAGAGGCAGGATGATGATTCGCAATATTGCGATGTGCTTCGACGGCTATATTGAGCGGCAGCAGGACCATAACCGCTATTCTAAAACGCTGTGACAGGGGCAGTCTCTCAACTCATCAGATGACTCTAAGTCATCGATGAGTAAGTAAGGTTTTAAGACTTGCAGCTACCAACAATTAGCAAAAAAGAGGAAGCATCTGTATAATGGAAAAATACGCAGTAGTAATATTCAACCTTGGCGGGCCCGACTCGCTCGAAGCCGTCGAGCCTTTCCTGTACAAGCTGTTTTCCGATGCCGACATCTTCAAATTCCCATTTATGAGGAGGCAGTTTGCCCGGCTAATATCCAAGATGCGGACGCCAAAAGTCAGGCGGCAATATGAGCAAATCGGAGGCTTCTCGCCCATTAATAAGTGGACTGAAAAGCAGAGGCAAATGCTGGAAGTGGAGCTGCGAAAGGTTTATCCCGAAACCGAAGTAATTGCCGGAATGCGTTATTGGCGGCCATCGATAAGCCTGGCAGCCAGCAAATGCACTGCCGCCGCTTTCGATAGGATTTTCCTGCTACCGCTTTATCCGCAGTACTCACTATCAACAACCGGCTCGGCCTTCAATGAGTGGAATCGCCACTATGCAGGCCCAGATTCCAAATTACGGTATATCAAAGAATATCATGACAATCCAATATATATTTCGGCCATTAGCCAGCGGATTGATGAAGCACTGGAAGAATTCAGCCCGGAAGCCAGGGATGATGTAGTATTGCTATTCAGCGCCCATGGAATTCCGTTGTCGTATATCTAAAATGGCGACCCTTATAACAACCAGATTCGCGAAACGATAAAGCTCGTAATGAAAGCAAGAAGCGGCCCAAACGAACATCAGATTTGCTATCAAAGCAAGGTGGGGCCTGTCAAATGGCTTAAGCCGTCGGTTAGGCAAATGCTCGAAGGGCTCGCCGGACGGGGGAAGAGAAGTATCCTTGTAATACCGATTAGTTTCGTTTCCGACCATATTGAGACTTTATTTGAAATAAATATCTACTATCGTTCAATTGCAAAGGAATTGGGAATCGAAAATTTTGAAATGACTAAGGGGTTAAATGATTCGCAACTTTTCACCGAGGCTCTAAAAAAAGAAATAATTGATGCAACAAATAGAAATAAATAATGAATAATCAGAAAAATATTGTCATATTCGGCGCCGGCATAAGCGGCCTTGCAACGGCACATTGGCTGAAAAAGGAAGGGCTTGATGTAACTGTCCTCGAAGCTGCCGATGAAGTTGGCGGTTCCATGAAGACCAGGACTCAAGACGGTTTCCTGATAGAAAATGGCCCGAACAGTGGCCTTGAGACCACACCGCTAATCCGGCAGATAGCTCATGAAACCGGCATTTCCGACGAGATGATATATGCAAGTGAAGCCGCCAGTAAAAGATATATTTTAAAAAATGACAACCTTATGGCTTTGCCGACAGGCCCAATGGCATTCATTAAAACGCCCCTGTTCTCGCCGCCGGCCAAACTTCGACTGCTTCTCGAGCCATTCATCGGCCGATCCGACGACGGTTATTACCAAAGTATAGCAGAGTTCGTGCGCAGAAGGCTTGGCAAAGAATTCCTGGACTATGCGATTGATCCTTTCGTATCAGGCGTATTTGCCGGCGATCCCAACAAGCTTAGCGTGAAATCCGCTTTTCCCAAACTCTACAGGTTGGAAGAACTTTACGGCGGATTGATTATGGGCATGATAAAAGGGGCGCGTGAGCGAAAGAAAAGCAAGGAGGAGTCGAAGCAGTCCGCCCGGATGTTTTCATTCAAAAGCGGGATGCAGACACTGCCAAAAGCCATTGCCAAAAGCCTGGGCGATGCCGTCAGAACCGGATGCGAAATCAATAGAATTGTCAAAGATGGCAGCCGGTATAAAGTGCTTTTCAATGAAGGGAAAACCTCATCGGCAGAGCCATCACAAGAGATTATAGCCGATATAATTCTTTCCACTATTCCGTCATACAAGGCTGCTTCGGTTTTCGAAGGATTAGACAGCGAGCTTGCAGGCAGATTGTACAATATTTATTATCCACCCGTAAAGATTCTTTACCTCGGCTATAAAACAAAAAATATCAAAAGGCCATTAGACGGATTCGGCTTTCTGATACCATCGAAGGAGAAGGAGAAATTCTTAGGGTCTATCTGGAGCTCGACTATATTCCCGGGCCGCTCGCCCGATGGATATGCCGCTTTCACTATGTTCATAGGCGGGGCGCGTTCGCAGCATTTATTCGATGGTAATCCGTACGTAATGGAGCTGGAAATCCTCGACCGGTTCCATAATATTATGGGCATCTCATCCGGCCCGGAAATTAAATCCATGAAAATGTGGGAAAAAGCAATCCCGCAGTATAATCTTGGATATATTGAACACGAAAGGTATTTTACGAAATTTGAAAAGGAAAACCCGGGACTTTATTTAGGAGGTAATTATCGTGGGGGCATTTCCGTTGGCGACTGTATTAAAAGTTCATTTGACAATTATGAGAAAATACTGAAAACGGTTAACCAAACTTAATCATCCTTATCAAGGTGTTGATTATACGCATAAGTAATATGTCACACTTAAAATGACGCTAATATTCATCTCTACTGAATCGCCTTCTCGAGCAAGCAGTGGAACTAAAGGTGCGGTTTTTATGGATTTGGTATTGCAAGGTTAAAGGTTTTTGCAATATTTAACTGAACGTCAGTAGTGTCCGGTTAAAAAGCAGTGAATAATTGGTAATCACAGTTATAGCCTGTATTTTGCCTTAGATAACGCTGGTTTAGATACAATTTCGTATCATAGCAATTATAATAATATTACTTGTCATTCCGGACCCCGTCC
>JAJRTW010000065.1 GCA_024278075.1 Bacteroidota bacterium
TATTTCTATGCTCTTTGCTCTTTTTTTCTTATTTTTCTTCATCGGATAGGTGACTTTTTATTTGTTGTTATTCTTTGTTTAACTAATTGCAATATAACAAATTGGAGTCACTTCTCCGTATTTTACTCTGGGAATTTAGGTTCTAATCTAATTAATTCTTGATTTTATTAATTTCTAATCTAATTAATTCTTGATTTTATTAATTAACAAATGGGCAATATCACGCGATTCTGAGTCTGCATCTATTATATCTTCCAACGACGGATTAAGAGTGATTTCCTTTTTTTCAATTACACTACTAATAATCTTATGAATTTCGGTGAACGAAATAAGCCCATTCAGAAATGCACCCACGGCTACTTCATTTGCCGCATTTAGAATGGCAGTGGCAGTGCCTCCGGCTTCGAGAGCTTCTAAAGCCAATTTCAGGCACGGATACCTTTGATAGTCCGGCCTATGGAATTCTAATGTCCCGATTTGACTTAAGTCCAGCCTGGGGAAGTTATATTGCTCCCTGGCGGGATATGTCAGGGCATAGGAAATTGGGATCCTCATGTCGGGCATTCCAAGTTGGGCTTTCACCGAGCCATCTGTAAAATGAACCATAGAATGAATTATACTTTGCCGATGAATGAGAACCTCGATTTGTCCGGCCGGCAGTCCGAAAAGCCAGTGAGCTTCAATCACCTCGAAGCCCTTGTTCATCATAGTAGCAGAATCAATTGTTATCTTGTTGCCCATCGCCCAATTCGGATGGTTCAACGCCTGGCCTACTGTTATTGCCTCGAATTCATCAAGGGGGGTATCCCTGAACGAACCGCCCGAAGCTGTTAGAACAATTTTCTCTACATCGTTGATTCTCTCGCCGGCAAGGCATTGCAGGATAGCGTTGTGCTCGCTGTCCACGGCAATCAGGTCGACATTGTGGCTTGTGGCAGCTTTTGTGATGATACTTCCGGCACTCACCAGGGCCTCCTTATTGGCCAGGGCAATGGTTTTCCCCGCCTCAATGGCCCGTATCGTTGGCACTACGCCGGCAAAGCCAACCAATGCCGACATTACCAAATCATTGCCTTCGTAAGCAGCGGCTTGGTGCAGGCCTTCGTTGCCGTATAATATTTCGCCCTTGAATCTTGTGTGCTTTTTGAATTCCGAATAAGCCTCGGAATTGCAGACAACAACTCCCCCGGGGCTAAATCTTTGGGTTTGTCTCTCGAGTTCTTCAATGTTTTTGTCAACGGTCAGATAAGCAATATCGAATTTACCGTCTAAGCGGTCAATGACGTCTAAGGTTTGAGTTACAATGGAACCGGTGGAGCCTAAAATTGAGATTGTTCTCGGATTAATCATATATATTAATCTATTTAAAGATAATCCTTTGTAATATCTTTCTGCTGCCTGATAGAATAAAACTTAAACTGTCCGATGCCCACATGGTCGCTTTGCTGAATCTTAATCTTAACGAAATACTTAATCATAAATTTTGATATTCTGGAAATCGTACCATCGGTCAAGTAATCGGCAATTTTGGGGTGGACCGTTAGTTGCAATCGGAACTCCCTGGAGTTCGCCCGGAAATTCTTCAGCCATCTTTCGATAGTATTAATCAATACCACCTTCGAGGTAACCCGCCCAGAACCGGCACACATCGGGCAGGTTTCGCTGATTTTCTCTACAATATTTTGATTTATCCTTTGGCGGGTCATCTGAATCAATCCCAATTGCGACACAGGATAAATTACGGTCTTCGCCCTATCTCGGGATAATTCCCGCTTCATTTCGAAGAACAGCTTCCTCCGGTTGGACTCAGTCGACATATCAATAAAATCGACAATGATCATTCCCCCGATGTCCCGAAGCCGCATTTGCTTTGCAATTTCCCTGGCTGCCTCCAGGTTGGTATTGAGGGCCATTTTCTCTTGGTTGGATTCTTTGGAGCGGCCGGAATTGACATCAATAACCACCATCGCCTCGGTTTGGTCAACCACAATCGATCCGCCGCCCTTAAGGAAAACTTTTCTTTTATAGGTTTGGCTCAGCTCTTTTGCAATGCCAAAGCTGTCGAAAATCGGCTCGGATTTTCCATAGTATTCAACTTTTTCTACCAGATTCGGCGAAGCCCATTTCAGGTAATTTACAATCTCTTTATATAGCTTCTTCGAATCAATTATAACCCGCTTAACCTGAGGTGTGAATAAATCGCGAATTACGTGAGTGGCAAGGTGCATATCCTGATAGACGATGCAGGGGCTTTGCACTTTCTCAATTTTCTTTTCGATTTCCTTCCATGTATTCAGCAGATTTTTCCAGTCGGTTCTAAGTTCGTCTTCGCTTTTGCCCCTTGCGGCCGTTCTGATGATACATCCGAAATCCTTCGGCAGCACGTTCCTGGCAAGGCTCCGCAGCCGCCTTCTTTCCTGATAAGAGTAAATTTTCTTAGATACACCAATCATGGAGTCATACGGCAGCAAAACGACATACCTGCCCGGGATAGCAATCTTCGATGTCACCTTAACGCCTTTGTTTCCGTATGCCTCGCGCACCACCTGGACGAGCAGGTCTTGCTTGGGCTTGATATTAATCTGAATATTGCCGGAACGCTTGGTCTGGAATGTTGCTATTTTCGATGAATTATTACTTGCTGGTTTGGCTCTTGCATTTGACTTTGCCGGTTTGGTTCTTGCATTTGATTTTGCCGGTTTAGTTGATTGAGGAGATTTGGTTGATTTAGAAGATTTTGACTGCGGCTTTCTTTTTTGCCTGCCTTCGGATTTCCCTTCGCTTTCGTCATGATCATCTTCTTCGGTGATTATCGAGTTTTCGAGCGATTCGTCCACATCGGAAAAATGCAGAAAGGCATCATTGCCCATGCCGACATTGATAAAAGCTGCGTTGATCCCCTGGGCAATTTTGCTGACCTTGCCGAGGTAGATATTCCCAATGAACCGCTCTTTGTCCTGAAGTTCGATAAAAAACTCGGCCAGTTTACCATCCTCGGTTATAGCCACCCGAACTTCATTGATAGTGGAATTTATTATAATTTCTTTTTTCATTCTATTTCATGTGCTTTCTAATATTATTGACTTGTCTATTCATTCACTCAAACTTACAAAGTTAAGACTTTTTCTATAAACTATATACGAATATATATGGAACTATATATGAAAAATATAATTTGCTGATTTGCAGGGCAACAGGAAGGCAAGCCCTGACGCCACGTTGATATTCTTTTGAATGTCCATCTATTGCAAGCCCGTGGCAGCTGTAAAGAATAAATATCCGCAAATTCTAACTTGTGTGGAAGGCATATCAATAGAGGCAATGCCAAAAAAAAAGGCCAAGTTGACCGTGGCACCCTAAATGCAAACTGACCGTTGCTTCCTTCCGGACCTGGCGGGATTGGGCTTGATTTAGCCGCACGGGACTTGACCATTTAAACTGAATACAAAGTTATGAAATGTATAGAATATAAACAAGTTTTCTTGCCTATTTTTCTTGCTTATTAATTTAAAATCACATAAATTTGTAATCTTCATGCGCCAGTAGCTCAGCTGGATAGAGCAACAGCCTTCTAAGCTGTAGGCCACTGGTTCGAATCCAGTCTGGCGTACGAAATATGGCTCTCCCCCCCATCCCCTTTTTTGGGTTGGGGGCTTTTTTTATGCCCGGGGTGGCACTGATGCCTGGCCAGCCCTGAAAATGCTGTTAAAGTAGAATATGCTGTTAAATAGAATATTACAAATATTCTGCCCTGATTTGCGATGAATTACTGCGATGAATTACTAAAATGCGGCAAAAATACTCTGATAATAAAAAGCCAACTTACGCTGAATCTTTTGAGCTTTATTTTAGGGTTCCCTTCCATGCTGAATCGCAAGGTTTAGCTTGCAGGGGCTTATGCGAAGTTACCTTTTCCCTTGCAAAACAACTAACATTAATTATCCACCAATCTCTTTATTTATCAATATATTAGCTGCTATTCCACGGGCAACTAATTACCATGCGTAACATTAGTCCGAGCGTTAGGAATGATTCGTAAGGGCGAACGGACGTTCGCTCGTGCACAGGCATTGATTGCCGTAGGGGCAGGTTCGTAACCTGCCCTGACAGCAAAACATTTAATTGGGGACGGTTTGGAACCGCCCCCTACATATTCGTAAAAGTATATCCGAAGCTATTACCCAAGCCTTCGGAAAACAAACCAGCCGCCAATTCCTGCAAATAGCACTCCCATTGCTATCATGCCCCATTCCGGCAGTGTGGGTATAGTAGTATATAATTGTAACATATAGGCCGCTCCGGCGTTGCTGCCGCCGGTGTCCTCCCCGAAAGCTCCAACAAGGGTATTAACAAGACTGCCCGATATTGATACACTCTTGCCAAAAGCGTCATCAGCCTCGGCATCGCTGGCTGTTAGTTTTTTTACCTCGCCCCAGTTATCGCCGCCGCCATTATCCTTATTAAATACATACGCCGCTCCGGCGTTGCTGCCGCCGGCATCTTCACGATAAGCACCAACAATAGCATAAGCACCCGATATTGATACGCTAATGCCAAAATTGTCATCAGTCTCGGCATCGCCGGCTGTTAGTTTTTTTACCTCGCCCCAGTTATCGCCGCCGCCATTATCCTTATTAAATACATATGCCGCTCCCGCGTTGCCGCCGCCTGCGTCCTCATATCTGGCCCCGACAATAGCATAATCGCCCGATATTGATACGCTGTAGCCAAAATCGTCACTGGCTTGGGCATCGCTGGCAACTATCTTTTTTACCTCGCCCCAGTTATCGACGCCGCCATTATCCTTATTAAATACGTACGCCGCTCCGGCCCAGCTTCCGCCGGCGTCCTCATATCTGGCCCCGATAACAGCATAAGCACCCGATATTGATACGCTATAGCCAAAATTGTCACCAGAATCGGCATCGCTGGCAACTATCTTTTTTACCTCGCCCCAGTTATCGACGCCGCCATTATCCTTATTAAATACGTACGCCGCTCCTGCTGCGTTGCCGCCTGCATCCTCACCATAGGCCCCGACAACAGCATAATCACCCGATATTGATACACTAACGCCAAAATAGTCCCAAGCCTCAGCATCGCCGGCTATCAGCTTTGTCACCTCGCCCCAGTTATTCGTGCCGCCTTGATCCCTATAATATATATAAGCCGCCCCGGCGGCGGTGCCACCTGCGTCCTCATAATTTGCCCCGACAACAGCATAATCACCTGATATTGATACACTAGTGTATCATCCCTTAGAAAGAGTAATTAATTATATGGTTAATGGTTTTCCAGTATAAGTCCACTGAAATGGCTTTGCCCTCGTCTTATTATATGTTTTTATATATTCCATTAATTGATCAGATAACTGCTTGGAA
>JAJRTW010000066.1 GCA_024278075.1 Bacteroidota bacterium
CTAATAATTATGATTTGTCATTGCAGAACTCGTTTCAGAATCCAGTATTTACGTACTATGTGGCTATATTAAGATTGATTCCGGACGGGGTCCGGAATGACAAGTAATATTATTATAATTGCTATGATACGAAATTGTATCTAAACCAGCGTTATATAGGGCAAAATACAGGCTATAACTGTGATTACCAATTATTCACTGCTTTTCAACCGGACACTATTGAGATAGATTATAGAATTACATATTATATTAGAGAATCGCACATGAACACAGACATATCTAAGGGCTTTGGCCAATTTAACGCTAAACCGCAAAACTTTGCCGATATGATAAATTATCAGGACGGATCGGTGGTAAGCCGTACAATAATTAAGAAGAAAGCAGGGACAATCACATTATTCGCATTCGACAAGGACGAAGCCCTTAGTGAGCATTCGGCGCCGTTCGATGCACTGGTGCATATTGTGGACGGCGAGGCGGAAGTTTCAATTGCGGGCCAATGGAGTTCTGTCAAAAACGGGGAAATGATAATGCTGCCGTCAAATATTCCTCATGCCGTCAAAGCCGTATCCCGCTTCAAGATGGTGTTGACTATGATTAAGTCGGAGGAGTAGGTGGCCGCCTTATATAGCCCTAAAGTACGTAGGGTTTCCTCAAAAAGTAGTCGTAGAAAAAAATTCTAATGCTTTGCTTTAAGGAGAATAACAACCCCCTTAGTTCCCCCTTTTTTAAGGGGGAATTTTATTGACTATTTCCCTTAGTTCCCCCTTTTTTTAAGCAGGAATTTGGCTATTCCCCCTTAAAAAAGGGGGAAGTGAGCCAGGCGAGCAGGGGGTTGTCCTACAATCTGCAAGGCATAAGAGCATAATAAATCCATTTCCATGCACTTTTACAGTTGAATAGTGTTCGTAATTAATATAATAATAAACAGTTAATACTTTTTGAGGGTAATATATGTAATAAATATCATTATATATGCAGGGGAGAATAGCTGCTTTCCGGGGTTTATAAAGACATGTCGCCTCAAGCTGCTTTAAATATCACTCCGACGCCTGAACCATTGCTTTGTAGGTTTCAATATGATATTATTTGCTAATATGCGTCTTTACTGCCCGGCTATAAATATATATAATATTAGTATATTTGCTTTTCTATCGATATACCTAATTCAAAGACTTAATGCTAACCAATTCGGAGATAACATTGGAAAGTGATAATAAGAATATAAAAACAGATGGCTTGTATTTTATAGCGGTCGTTTTTAAATACAAGTGGTTTGTTATTGTCGTAACCACAATAGCAGTAATAGTATCGGTAATCGCCTCGCTGCAGATGGACAACTGGTACCAATCAACCGTTAGCGTGGTGCCGCCTAAATCTTCCGGTTCGATGCTGGCCGGCGCCCTGGGCAATATATCGTCCACATTAAAAGATTTCGGGCTGAATAAATTAGGCGGGAAAGGCGGCGGAAGCTATGATTTCATGGTAATTCTGAAAAGCAGGACATTAGTTGATTCCACGATTAGCAAATTTAACCTTCACAAGGTTTATGATGTGCCTGATACAAAAAAATCAATTGTCCGCAAGATTCTTTACGCCAATATGGACATAACACGAGAGAAGGACGGGAACTATACGATAACTTTTTGGGATAAAGACAACCATAGAGCTGCCGATATGGCCAACAACTTTGTGCTGTTAGCCAATAGGCTTGCCATGAAAGTATTCCGGGAAGAAGCTGAAGTTAACCTGTCTTACCTTGAGCAAAGGATTGCCTATTCCGACAGCACCTTAAACATCATAGGCGATTCGCTTGAGCGGTTTTCGCGCAAGAACCTGCTTTTCTCGCCGGAAGACCAGGCGAGGTCTACAAGCATGGCTCTTGCAGAACTGAAATCAAATGAGATACAATTAGAAATTCTATACGATTTTTATTCTCAAAATTACGGCTCCGAAGACCCTTTTACTATATTGCACAAAAACATTCTTGACAATACAAAGGATAAACTTGCTAAAGTTCAAACCAGCCCCGGGTTTGCCGGCAATTTTTCCATTGAAGATGCTTCGGAGGTCGTAATCGAGTATATGAGGCTATACACCGAATTCGAGACGTTTTCGAAGGTCAGGGCATTTCTGCTTCCCCTTTATGAACAGACAAAATTGGATGCCGTCAGAAGCACTCAGAATCTTTTTGTGATAGACAATGCCATTCCGGCAGAAAAGAAATCCCGGCCAAAAAGGTCTTTGATTGTTCTTGGCGCTTTGTTCGGGAGCCTTGTTTTTTCAATATTCCTTGTTGTATTTTTCAATAGCTATAGAAATTTCAAGAAGAAATATTCTGAGATTAAGCAACATATATAAGATATACTCCTTATACCAATTTAGCGTGCTATAATATAATTTATCACATCGTATTATATTATGATGCTGTCATTCCGAGCTTGCAAGAAATCAGGGGAAAGAAATGAATTCTTCAGTTGCTACGCCACAAGTGGCTACATTCGGAATGGCAATAGAAGTTCTCCTCCCGATTCATCAGGCAAGGGAGATTAAGAGGGAGGACGGTGTTAGGAATATAAACAGAAGTCCTCTGATATTTTTTGTTCTGCCAGTTGTTACAACTGGCAATTTATGAGCTGTCATCTTTCGTCAGTTGTAACAACTGACGGAACATTAATTATTAATTTATTATGAGATGCTACAATAGTATAATTTTCTTCAAGCCATATATTTATATTTATTATCGGCCGAAATATTGGAAATAAGTTCAAATAAAAATTATTTTCGTGATTTATACTATTCCAGCCAACCATTTCATTGGTTTAGAATAGTTGCCGTAGCCGTTCTGCTTGGCGGCTTCACAGCATTTTCCGTAATTGGCAACAGCCGCCTGATGGCATTTGGGCTGGCAATTACCATACCTGCAATTTATCTTATCCTTAAATACCCCAAACTTTGGTTATACCTGATAGTTGCATCTACACCCATGTTTTTCTCTACCAGCAGCGAAGGCGTTTCGGTAATAGATGTCGCCATAGGTGTTTTCTACATTGTGGGTATGTTTATTTGGTTTTTTTGGTATCTGATTGTTCTCAAAAAACAATTAATACGAAACGTTGGCGACTGGGCAATATTATTATTCTTTACTTTCCTGCTTTTCAACTCATTGATTGCAATAGAAAACGGTGTGGAATTCTTTGATTGGCTCCGGGCATTCTTGTTGTTTTCAATCACACTGCTATATTTTCCGATAAGGGAGCATTTTAATAGTAAAAGGGATTTTCAGCTATTGCTCTTGCTGTTTGCCATAGGGGTTGTTGCCATTGATATAAGGCAGTTCTACTTGTATTATAAGGGTGTGACTCAGGTTGCTTTTTATGTTTATGAATTAGGCAAGTCGGTAAGGATAAATCAGGCTGTTATCACAGCTGCCGCATTTTTTGGTTCGGTTTTCTTTATTGCCTTCAGAAAAAAAATTCACAAGCTGCTGGTCTTAGCTTTTTTGGTAATGACAATAGCAGCTTTGATATTTTCCTTTTCGAGGGCTTTCTGGCTTGTATATATTGCAGGAATGTGTTTGTTTTTCGTTTTATTACCTCTCAAACAGAAATATAATTTAGTGATTATTATCTTCCTGTTGTCATCGATATTAACAGCGATAGTTGTTTTGATTCTCGGCGACAATGCCGGATTTATGTTGCAGTTTGTCGAGAAAAGGATAGCATCATCAACACAAGGGACGGCCGATGTTTCGGTCCAATCGCGCCTGGCCGAATATAGTGCGGCATTCACCGACATCAAAAAGCATCCCTTAGGCGGCAACGGGCTTGAAAAAGAATTCCATTTTTATGATCCCATCGGGCCGATTACTACACGAACAGGAAATATACACAATGGTTATATCTATTTGGCATATAAAATCGGCATACCGCTCACTCTAATTTATCTTTTCTTCATATTCTACTATTTCTTCAAAAGCTACAGGTTAATCAGATTAGCGAAGGATCCGTTTTACCGTGCCGTGGCTATTTCCAGCTTTTTATCATTATTTCTGATGCTGACGGCCACCCTTGCCACATCTATCTTTACCGCTCGGGATGGTTTATTCGTAATACTGTTTTCCGTTGCCTGCATTGGGATAACCGAGAGGAGTATTGAATCTGATTCTGATGCACTTTCTGTAAATTAGGGACAATACTTGATAAATATCAATTCTTAATTGAAAATTCATATCTATCAAACCAATGGAATAAAAGAACATGGTAATATCTGAGACCTTTTGCCGGTTCAGGTGTCATTAATATAACCTCTCAACAAATTTGGCAGTTATTATGAAACGCATTCTGATTATTGCTTATCTTGCTATACTGGCGGTTAGTTCCCTTCCCGCCCAGACTATCACTTTCTCCGCCACCCACAACATAACAGCCGAGCCTGTCGAGCCTGACAGCATCAGGGTGTTCAAGGCTGATATGAGTTTTGACACCACGCTTGTGGGCGTTAATGTACTGGATTTTTCGCCCGTCACGGGAGTGGAGAACTGGAATGCACCTTTGGGATCCCTGCGAGCCAGCCAGTGCCGTCCGAATGCGTTCGAAAGCTCAACGGCGTTTGATGTGGCGATGCCGCAAAGCGGGGATGTCCAGATAATCGTATCGGATGCACTCGGCAATAGGGTAGCATCCTATAGTTCGTATCTCCCGCTGGATATTTATACATTTCGGTTCAACGGTTCGTGTTTGCCGCCGGGCCTGTATTTCATCTCAATCAGCGACGGAACCAGCAGCCAGACAATTAAGGCGGTTAAGTATGGCGCTGCTTATGGAGACGATTGCTCGATTGAATTATCCGGCCAAAGCAATGCTTTCGCACCGGATGAGTCCATCCCGGATGAGTCCATCCCGGATGAGTCCATCCCGTCGGAATATACCAGTTCATTTAAGGTCAGGTACACATTCATTTTTTATGCTGAAGGCTACTATCCCGATACTTTGGAGAATGTTGAAATATGGGACGGCAAGGAGTACAGGTTCGGGCTGGAGCCTTTATCGAAGTGGGAGTTTTCTGGGATGAAAATAAGGGCGCGTTTTAACAAAGTAGTGAAGTATACAAGGATTAAAGACATTTCTGATCGTAACAATAATCCGGATAAAGTATATAATGATACAACCTCATTTGGTAAATTCGAAGACTTTGAATTCTATTATCGTAAGTATTATTCAGGGTGCCATATTTTTTATTCCATACAGGATACCATAAGATACTGTTCATATAATTCTTATAGGCCTTATGATAATTGTAACTCAATATTAGGTAACTATTTTGATGGTTTCAGAGTGGAATTCGTGATTGATGAAAGAAGTAATACGGTAAAAGATTTTTCATATTATGTTTATAAGCATGAAAATGATCATACAATGAAAGGGACGGACGAATGGTTTAGTATTTGTATTGAGAATATGAACTTGGAAAAGCGTAAGGATGGAGGCCTGAGTATCAGAATTAATAGCAATGGGATGAAAACAAATAATAGTATTGAGTTGAATTGGAGATATGAATCGAGCTCACGTTCGAGATTTTATATATACCAAGGAGTAAGCGAAATCCTCGACTTCGGCGACGACTCCTACATCGAAATCGAATTAATGCCGTAGTGTATCAAATTAATTGTTAGATTATCCGTTTGAATTTATAGTATTCACCAATAATTGAAAAAAATGGAAACATTGAAAATTCATATCGATGAATCAATTTATGACGATGTCTTATCATATCTTATGGCGTTGCCTCGCGATAAGGTGAAGATCGTATCAGAAGAAAAACAGTTCAAGGCTAACCGGCAGTATCTACAAAAAGAACTCAACGAAATTGATTCCGGTTATGGCAGATTCATTGAATTAAAGGAGTTAGAAGCCAAATTGGAGAAGATTATTTCGAATTATGAAGATAATAATTAAAGATTCTTTTGCAGAGAGTTTACTGGCTTATACGGATTTTATAGCTAAAAACAATCCAATCAATGCAAAGAGATTTAAGGATTTAATTATTCAAAGTATTAAATCTTTAGATAAAATGCCCTTCAGGGGGAGACAATCATTATATTTTGATGATGATAATATTAGAGATCTGATTGTTCTTGGTTTTACGATAACATACAGAATAAAGAAAGATAAAATTGAAGTGTTCGGATTTACAAAATACCAAAATAATCCGTTTGATTAATAGGTTCTGAAACGATTTCTCAATAAATCGGGGAAGGCATATGACAATCTCCGGCCCTTTGCATTCACCCTCGGGATTTCGGCAACTTAATAGGCCGGAATAACATAATTGACGAAATCTTTCTGCAGGAACCACCGGCTATGGAATCTAACAAAAGCCCGCCACAGCAGTAAAAGATTTCTCCCTGAATTTGAAATGTTGTGAAAGTATAGTCCTATTTCTGGTTCAGAATATCAAAAGCCGCTATTCGATACGCCTCGCCGAGAGTCGGGAAATTCAGGATGTTCTCCCTGAAAACGCTTACACTGTTGCCATTTATTAGGGCAAGCTCGCCAAGATGAACCAGGTCGGTAGCCCCTTCGCAAACAATCTGAACGCCCAATAGCTTATGATCGCTTTTCCTTGAGATCATCTTCAGCATGCCGTCCTGCATACCGGCAATCTGGCTTCTGGTGACTTCATCGAATGAAGCCCTGCCGACCAGAACATCATCATACAGCTCGCGGGCCTGCCTCTCGTCAAGGCCTACGCTGGCAAGCTCCGGTACGGAATAAATACCTATCGGAACTATCTCGAATGGCAGCCCTGGGTCAATCGACAGTGCATGGCAAGCCGCCCGCCTGCCTTGCTCCATCGAGCATGACGCCAAAGACGGCGGCCCGATTACATCGCCCACGGCGTAGATTCCCGGAATATTTGTCTGATAGTTCTCATCGGCCAGAATATGGCCATACTTTCCCTGCTTAATTCCAACATCCTTGAGGCCCAGGTTCTCTACATTTGCAACCCTGCCAAGGGCACAAAGCAATTTGCGGCTTTCAATTACTTCGCCGGATTCGAGCTTTGTCACCACTTTCGACACACCGTCCCAATGGACGGATTGAATGTTTTTGCCGCCAAGGTAAGTGCCGCCGTGCCTCTCGAAATTATTTATGAATTTTGCAGTCAGCTCGGGGTCAATGAATGACAATGGCCGCTCGGCGCGGTCGATAATAGTTACCTTAGTGCCAAGCAGTGAGAAAAAGGAAGCATATTCACATGCGATTACGCCGCCGCCAAGCACAACCATTGATTTCGTCAGATACAGCATAGACAAAACCGAGTCGCTGTCGATTATATTCTCGTGGTCGATAGGGACTTCGGGCGGTTTGCGCGGGCGCGAGCCGGTAGAAATAATAATCATCTTGCAATTGACAATGCTAACAGAACCGTCGATAGAGCTAATCTCAATTTGGTTCTTGCTCAGCAGCTTGCCCTTGCCTTTTATGATTTCGATATTATTTCGTTCAAGCTGGCTTTTGACCATGGCAGTATGAGTTTCCAGGACCTGGTCGAGCCTTTGCATCAGATGCGATACTTCTAAGTTTTCCTTGAGTGAGAAATGGAATATCTCGGAACTACGCCTGAAATTAATTATAGTTAATGCTGCCTCGCGAAGGGTTTTGCTTGGCACCGTACCCTGATAAACGCAAGCGCCGCCAACGAACCGCTCCCTTTCGATAATGGCGACTTTCTTGCCGGCCTTTGCCCCCTGGACAGCAGCTTTTTGGCCGCCCGGGCCGCTTCCGATAACAACTATGTCGTATTCCGGAATTATATTTTGCTTATGTGTCATATCTCCATCTCGGCAAGAATCCGGTTTACTTCATCCTTTTTATTAATAATCGTTTCGATGTCTTCTGGATAAAAATTAAGGAATTCGAAGGCCGGATTGGTTCTCAGTTTGTCGTCATCGATAAAATCAGGAATTATCAGCCACGAAGCCATAATATCAGATAGATATGTGATTGCAGCTTCCTGTTTGAATTGCGGGGCTTCATTATACTTTAAATAATATATGCAAGCAGTATGCAATTTATCGGGCAGTTTCCAACCCCGAATCAATACTTCTCCCGCCGATAGCTGGTAGCGGTCTAAAATCAACAACACGGATTCAATAGGCAGCAGGAGCTTATTTTTTTTTTGGTAATCGGCAATAATATTTAATAAAACAGGCTTGCCAATGGAATGCAACAGACCGCATAGATATTGGCCTTCGACATTTTGCCTTTTCAATTTGGCTATCTCCTTGCCAAAAGCACCGGAAGCAAGCGATAGTTTCCAGAGCAGCTCAATCTCACGCTTGAATGTGGGGAGATTAAAAAAAGCTTTCTTAAGAACTAATGAATACGCAATCTCGGCAACTATTTTTGTGCCAAGCCGCGATACGGCATGCTGCAGGGAAATGATCTGCACCGAAGCGCCATAGAGGGCTGAATTAGCAACTTTTAATACATGGCTTGCCAATGACTGGTCCTGATGGATCAGGTTGGAGAAGTCCTGAATTTCGGCATGCGGATTATTAATAATCCTGATGACTTTCGCAAATGTTTTGGCTAATAACGGCAGATTAATATTCTCATTAATAATCCTTTCTTCTATTTCCCGAATCAATACGTCCGGAAGTTCATTTCCGCTTTCGTCGTTGTATATGGCCATTGATATTAAATTGGTTGGTGAATAATTTTTTTAATAATACGCAAAAATAATTAAATATTCAATATGAAATTCTAAACGAATTGATTTTATATCTCATGTGTCCGGTTAAAAGCAGCCAATTAGTGATAATCATAGTAATAAACTCCTTGTTGGCCTATATTGTGCTGTTATGAATGCAATTTTGAAATTAGCGAAATATAATACTAAAGCATGTCATACCGGACCCCGATCCGGTATCCATCTTAAATATAGCAAATAGCCTATGAATACTGGATTCCCGATGGAGTTTGTCCTGATCCCTTCGACATAGTTTATCCTGAGCGAAGCCGAAGGGCTCAGGATAAACTTGCCGAAGGGCAAAAATGACACATGACAGTTATTAAAGGCATATTCAGCAAGGCTCTAATTTTTTAATCGGACACTACTGTAATTCAATCTAAAATATACCGGAAATATTCGGGTTATATCTCATAACCATATTTATGCAATGTATCCGCTACTTTAGCAGTGATGGCCGAAAAGTTGTAACTATCATATTTTTTCCATGAATATATGCTTCCCTTAAAGAATACATCTTTCTTGTTTGTACTCAATTTATTATTATCCCATCTCTTCTGTGCTTCGGATATAAAATCCAGTTTATTGTCGATGAACATTTTGGTATAGTCGATAAGATTCTCCGGCAGTATCATTGAGGGCTGGAACACTTCATCGAACAGATTCAGAATCCGGCTAAGCTCTTCCGGGGGATTGCAAACAAGGTCTTCATAGCGGATCCCGACGAACCTGGCGCCGAACTTTTCCCGATAGCTTTCGATGTGTTCAACCTCGCCGGCCCATTGCTCCAAATTCTTCCCAATATCTTTCGACCACCAGGGAGTTCGAGCATAAGAAACAGCCACATCGCGTCCGTCGCGAACGAGGTGTATCAGCTTCATATCCGGGAATATCTCAAGCAGTTCATCGAGTTTCCGGCCATACCATGGCGTTTGTTCAAGGAAAATCTCCTTGCCATAGCTGTAGCAAATATGGTCGAAAAGGCCTATGAGCAATTCTGATAAATTATTTTGCGGATAGGGCAAATTATTAAAATGGGAATGATAGTCGAAGAATTGTTGGAAATGATAAGGGCAGCACCGTGCTATCAGATTAATAAAATCATTAGCCTTATAGTTCTTATATTCGCCTGTTGTGAATATGTCATACAGCCGGTCGCCATTGCCTATGCTGACGATGATTTGCAGTTCGTGGGGGACGCATATTTTCGTGTGGGCGTTAAGCACCTGCGACAATAAAGTGGTGCCGCACCTGCCGGTACCGACGATGAAACCAACCTGCTTCATTGTGCCACGGTAATAATCCATCCCCTTATGTCTGTTAATATATTCCTGAGTTTGCATAGTTATTGGGTTTATTAATATCATTCACCAATAATTTTCACGAGTGCCCTTTTGCGTCTTTTGCCGTCGAACTCGCCATAGAATATCCTTTCCCATGTGCCGAAATCAAGCTGCCCGCCGGTTATAGCACACACTACTTCCCTGCCCATCACCTGGCGTTTCATGTGGGCATCGGCATTGTCCTCGAAGCCATTGTGGCGGTATTGGGAATGCGGCTTTTCAGGGGCCAGCTTCTCCAGCCAGACTTCATAGTCATGGTGAAGGCCCTGCTCGTCGTCGTTAATAAACACGCTTGCCGTTATGTGCATTGCGTTCACAAGGACGATGCCTTCGGTGATGCCGCTTTCGGCGATGCACTGCTCCACGTTGGGCGTAATGTTGATAAAAGCCCGCCGCACGGGGACTTCGAACCAAAGTTCTTTTCTGAAATGTTTCATTATTTTCCTCCGGGTGAGAATTTAGATGTTCCGAATATCAAAATAGTAATTTAATAATTCTTTATTTATTAATTGCTTAATATTAATTCTTTAATTCTTTAATTCTTTAATTCTTTAATTCTTTAATTCTTTAATTCTTTAATTCTTTAATTCTTTAATTCTTTAATTCTTTAATTCTTTAATTCTTTAATTCTTTAATTTTTTA
>JAJRTW010000067.1 GCA_024278075.1 Bacteroidota bacterium
CCGGAATGACAAGTAATATTATAATAATTGCTATGATACGAAATTGTATCTAAACCAGCGTTATCTAAGGCAAAATACAGGCTATAACTGTGATTACCAATTATTCACTGCTTTTTAACCGGACACTACTGCTGTCAGAACATAAATTCAGGCAGGATACGAACCTGCCACTACACATACATTGAATGAACTACAAAAAATAGTTATCAATTGTTTATGAGATGATGCATTAGTATTAATAAGCACAAATTAGTATTAAAACCTCCATTATTCCAAATCAATATTTTCGCCAGTGATTCTGTGGCTACAATTAACCACCTGAATATTCATAGCCAGAATAACAGCAAATAGCAAACTGTCCTTTTGGGAAGAAATATTACCAATAATGAATATACGAGATGCTATAAAACCTTGATATTTGGCAGAAATCGCCGGTTTATGATTTGCAACAGATTGCAATTAAATAGCTGGGTGCATTATTCCCGATTTAAATATTATTTGAAACAGGATTATTGTAAACTGCGTAAACAATTGAATTATAAAGAGATGCTGGCGCATGTGAAAAACTTGGCACACAACTTGTAAATATGAGCCTGACATTCAAGGCTTTAGAATTCACAAATTGAATTCATTGTGCACTGACTTTTGATTGTGCATTGATTATAGAAAGTTAATAAAGTTTGCGGCGGGGCAGTCAGATATTAATGCGGATTGCTTTAACAGAGGAAAGATGATTGCTTCGCCTGCTTTATTAGACATTATTATTTGCATGAAAACAAAATGAAAATTATAGAGAAAAATATGTACTACATTTCACACGGAGGTGAATAATGCCTTTTGCTGTAGGAGGAAACTCTCGAATACGGACGAACGTTCCGGCGCAAAATGCTTATAATTCGCTTGATGTTGCTAATAGGAATATATCATTAAGGCAATTGCGTTTATCAACGGGTAAAAGGATAAACAACGCAGCGGACGACGTTGCGGGCTATATCACTTCCCGTGCCTTGCTGGCAAGAAACGGATCGCTGAAAGCTGCGCTTAGGGCAGTCGGGGACGCTTTGAATTCATCTTATATTATAATGGATTCGTTAGACAATATCGGCCTGCAATTAAATAGCATTAAAGAAGCAACTGCAACAGCCGCATCGGGCGCTATGGGCACTTCGGAGAAAGTGGCATTGGCCAATGCTGCCTTCAGGATGGTTCAACAAATTCAGACTATTGTGGATTCAACCGTATTTGGCGGCCGCCAGCTTCTCGATGGAGCTTTTTCGGCCGATTTTGTGATCGGTACTAATGCCGCTCATGGTTTGATTACATTGGCTCTGGACCTTACAACCGGCAATATTGATTTTAATGTCCAAAGCAATGATTTCAACGTGAACTCAACAAACGCATCGAATTTCGCCGGAGTCATGGGCCTGATTATGAGTGAATTCGATAACGTTTCGGCTAATGATCTCGGGTTATTCTCATCCGGGAAATTAAGTTTGACATTGACAAGCCTTTCGGAGGCTCTTGACAATGTGAATAAAGTAGCAGCTTATGTGGGAGGAGTTGTCAACCGTTTAAGCTCGCAGGAGGACCTTCTGAAAGGACAGATAGTGAACTATAACGCCGCAATATCGCGGATTGAGGATTCCGATGTGGCCAAGGAGCAGTTGGAATTAGTCAAATCACAGTTCCTGCAGCAGGCATCGCTGATCTCTTTGGCCCAGGCCAATCAGAATCCGCAATCATTCCTGCAATTGATTCAGGGCTGATAATAAATTGAGAAAATACAATATAATATTAATATAAGAGGTATAAAATGCCATTCGCATCAGGCGCTAATACTAAAATCAGAACTAATATACCGGCACAGAATGCATACAATTCCCTTACTGCATCTTCAAAAGATATATCTCTGAGGCAATTACGGCTTTCCACCGGCAAACGGATCAACAGTGCGGCCGATGACGTTGCCGGATACATCACTTCGCGGGCGCTTCAGGCCAGGAATGGTTCGTTAAAGGCCGCCTTGAACGCAGTTGGCGATGCTTTGAATTCGGCAAATATCGTGCAGGATGCTTTGTCCAATATTGGCGAGTTGATAAATCTGATCAAAGAATCAACTGCCGCTGCCGCTTCCGGCGCCCTGGGCAACGATGAGAAAATTGCCCTTGCCAAGGCTGCGTATAGGATGACCGAACAGATACAAACAGTTGTCGATTCGACAGTGTTCGGTGGTGAACAGTTACTGGGCGGGTCGTTCAATAAGAATTTCTTTATCGGCACAAATGCAGCCAATAATCTATTAACATTATCAATTGATTTATCTACTAATAATATTGATTTCAATGTATCAAGCAACAATTTTGATGCTAATGCAATGACATCAAGCAATTTTGCCGGAGTCACCGGCCTTACTCTTACGGAACTGAACGATGTGACCGTTTCCAATTTGGGTGTATTCTCGAACACCGCAATCAGCCTTACTTTGGCGAGCCTTTCCGATGCATTGAATAATGTAAACAAAGTGGCGGCATATCTTGGTGGCATATCTAACAGACTGACATCGCAGGAAGATGTTCTGCGAAACCAGATCACCAATTACAACGCAGCAATTTCACGATTGGAAGATGCCGACGTTGCCCTTGAGCAGTTAAGCTTGATTAAGTCTCAGTTCCTGCAGCAGGCATCGCTGGTGTCGTTAACCCAGGCCAACCAGAATCCGAATGCCTTCTTGCAGCTGCTGCAGAGCTAACCGATTATTTCGGGCAATGGCATTTATGTATCATGCGGCTTTCCCCATCAATTCTCAATGGCCACGAGTTCAAACCCGTGGCTATTTTTTTCTTACTATTGCTGGCACTTCCCAATGCAGCTCACAACTCATAATCAACGGCAACGGATGACTGCTTGCGGGGCCTGATATATTGAACAGCTTCAATGTGACTGGGATGTATGCGATAGGTGCCAAGGGCCTCCACGGAGCCGAAAGATGATACCAGCGCAATATCGAAGGCCCTGTCGGATTCGATGATGTTTATACCAACTTCAAACTCAACAATCCCGTCGATAAGACTCGGCAGCCGGTCGAGTTGTTCTTTAATCTTCACAGCATTTTCCGCCTTGGTACCGCCTTCGGCGTAGTCCTTCAGTTTGAACAATACGATATGCTTTATCATGGCATCTGCCTTTGAATGATTGATTAAAGGATTCATCAAATTCTTTCGAGTTCAGATTAAGTCAAACTGCCCCATTGGATTAGTGTTAATTTTCAAGCCTGTAAACAACAGACGGACATTGCCGAGGTGATCGTGTAATTCGTATTCCTTAAGCCTTAATTTCCTTGCAGTGTTGCAAATATAGCAATATTAATTACCCCTTAATAGGGATATATCACTAGCCTGTGAATACCGGATGAGCTTTGCTGCTACTTCGTGGTCTGAAACGAATTAAGAATGCAACATACGATGATAAGTCATAATATTCAGGTACATATTTTGAGGGTTCCTCATTTTTTAACACGCATTACTGAATTCATACATTTTTTTAGTTGAATACTAATAAAATCTTTCATAATTTTGCATTCAATTTTCCGTTTAATATCAAGTAAATCAATTAATACTGCCCTGTGGTGTAACTGGCAACACATCTGACTCTGGATCAGAAGAGTTCAGGTTCGAATCCTGGCGGGGCAGCTCAATAATAATCAAGGGCTTAGGCAATTTAGCTTAAGTCCTTTTTGAATTTCTGGCTACGATTTGGCTACGATCAAGGCAGCAATTGAAGGTAATTTTGTGTAGTCTCGATTTCTGACTATTGTGAATTATATCATGGATTGGATGTTTAGTGAAGATACTATAATGTTTATTTAAAAAAGCAGGCTTATCGAAGAGATTGTTTGATATGTACAGAGGATTTGATATATTTGCTTAGTATTAAACATCAGAAGAGATAATCAAACTTAATTTAAAGGAAAATTTAAAAATAATGACACAGGCCAAAGCCTGTATTTAAAATATATATAAGCGTTTGCTTATTCACGTTCTGCTTTGAAAACCACCAATTTTTATTGAGTAAAGAACTAAATAAGTTATCGCCCGAATACGGGCGGTTTTCTTATGTCTTTTACTCAGGGTGCTTGGTGGTACCTCAAAGCAGGGCATTTGTTAAATCGCCCTTTTTTTGTGCCGGTGAGGTTCCACATGGATCATGTATTTAAAATATTGTTAATTGTGTTTAATTTTGTCTTTAATCATAATTGGTTCTTTAAAATATTGGGTTGGTTGAATAAATATGCCGAATTCTTGTCAATAATTTTTGTTGCATATCCGGCAACAAAAGGCTATGCATCTAAATACGCATATCCCAAATATCATAAATATATAAAGTATACTCCTTATATAATTGGTGTTTTTAAACAAAATGGTAAGTGGGGCTTGAACATGGCTATTTCAGGTAAGGAGAGCGATTTTATCAACAAAGATACTGGGAAAATATATTTAAAGAGCTTATATTTTCGAACTGAAGAGATTCGAAGATTGACTATGGCTAATCAAAAGAATTTTGCAGGAATTTTGCCTGGTTTAATGTTTATGAACCGAATAGTTTCTGAGGTGCCTGAAGCAGATGTAACAGTTGATGTTATTATAAAAGCAGAAAAGATTGTCAGAGAGCTTGAAAAATATTCATTAGAAACACCACTAATCATACTGGGTGGCAAAGGGTTTATTGGCAGGCGTTTAATTAAAGCATTAAAGTCTGTAGATAATAATCGAAGCATTATTATTGTTGACATAAACAACAGCTCCGGAACAAATCTTAAGGCTTGGCCATCAGAATTAAAAGGGGAAAAAGCTATTCTCATTAATTTGACTCGGAAATCTGTTTTATTTCATTACATTTCATTATTCTGGCCAGATTTAATTTTGTTAAATGAGGTTTATCCGGAACCAGATGAAAATGAATTAGAGTTATTAAGACAAAATAGTATCACAGCTTATCATGTTGTAGGCGTGAAGGCAAAGTCTTTCCCAGCATTTCCTAAAGGCTATAAAGGTGGAATCCCTTGCTGTGCAGCAAGACGAGATATAAATATTGAAGTTATCGTTAAAAATTTATATTTTCTTTAACAGATGTTATGCGATCATAATTCAATCTCAGCATCTTAGCATCCAAGCCTTTTGATGGCAATTTTCCTGTCTTTGATGGTAATTTTCTTGCCTTTGAACCATCTCCTATAATATCAACATTTATCCCAACCAAAGCATCATTTCATAAGCAATTCAAAGCCTTAACAACAACTATAAAGCACACACTCGCAATTTTTCTTTATTATTAACAAATCTATCCATATATTTTAACCCGAATATTTCGGGTCTTTTGCTTAAGAGCTTCGTATCCATTTGGGAATATGAGAGTTAAGTTGAACGTGCGGCAATAATACTTGACTCAAAATTGAGAATAAAATATTATCTGTAACCCATTGTCCATCAGGCATCTTGAATATTTTATGAATAATGCAGGTTAAAACTTGATTTTAGCGAAATTCTGACGTAAATTAGTTGCCGTTGAACCGTCAATTGAATAAGATAATCGAATAAAAAAATCTAATAAAAAATATGAAGAAAGCATTATTAACCGGTATTACGGGGCAGGATGGGTCATATCTTGCCGAACTGCTGCTCTCCAAGGGCTATGAAGTCCATGGCATTATCCGCAGGGCAAGCCATTTTAACACTCAGCGGATAGACCATATCTATACCGACCCGCATTTTAATAATGTGAAATTGCACCTGCACTATGGCGATTTGTCCGACCCGGGTATATTGACCGATATAGTCTATAACACAGAGCCGGATGAAATCTATAACCTCGGCGCCCAAAGCCATGTAAGGGTTTCATTCGATATGCCCGAGTATACCGGCAATATTTCGGGGCTGAGCTCAACCCGAATCCTCGAAGCTATTCGCAGAAGCGGATCGAAAGCACGGTTCTATCAGGCATCTTCCTCCGAGCTTTTTGGTTCGGCCCCACCGCCGCAAAGCGAAACAACAGCATTTCAGCCAAAAAGCCCGTATGCAATTGCAAAGCTGTATGCTTATTGGATGACAATTAATTACCGCGAATCTTATGATTTATTTGCCTCCAACGGAATTCTGTTCAACCACGAAAGCCCACGCCGCGGCGAAACGTTCGTTACACGCAAAATAACAAGAGCTATTGCTTCGATAATTGCCGGAACCCAGAGCAAGCTGTACCTCGGGAATCTCGATGCCAAACGCGACTGGGGCTTTGCCCCGGAATATGTTGAAATGATGTGGTTGATTCTGCAACAGGACAAGGCTGATGATTATGTTGCAGGAACCGGCCATAGCCATAGCGTTCGGGAGTTCCTGGAGGAAGGTTTTAATTATTGCGGCATAGAACTGGACTGGGCGGGAAAAGGAATTGAAGAAAAGGGCATGGTCAAATCTATATCTAATGACTATGGCCGACATTTAAAACCAGGTGACGTACTTGTCGAAATTGACCCGCGATATTTCAGGCCGGCCGAAGTCGATTATCTGAAAGCTGATATATCAAAGGCGAAAAAGCAATTGGGCTGGGAGCCTAAAGTTAGTTTCACTGAACTTGTCCGGCTGATGGTCGACCACGATTTAAATTCGAATAATATTTTGCCACCCGGCAAGGGAGTTGAGTCAGTAGAATCAAAAGGAATCAACTGGACGAAACACAAATTAGTAGATTATGGAGATATAAGGCATGAAGTTTAAAAAAGATACAAAAATATATGTGGCGGGCCATCATGGAATGGTTGGCTCTGCAATAATTCGCAAGCTGAAATCGCTTGGGTTTGGCAACCTGCTAACGGCAACGAAAGATGAATTGGACCTAAGGCGGCAGGCCGATACTGAAGATTTCTTCGACCACCATAAACCTGAATATGTGTTCCTTAATGCAGCAAAGGTGGGCGGAATAGCTGCGAACGAAAAATTCAAGGCTGAGTTCATTTACGACAATATGATTATTGCTGCAAATGTTATTCAGGCATCCTATAAATTCGGCGTGCGTAAACTCTTGAACCTCGGCTCATCTTGTATTTATCCGAAATTAGCACCCCAGCCAATGAAAGAGGAATACCTGCTGACGGGAAGCCTTGAGCCAACCAACGAGCCTTATGCAATAGCTAAAATTGCCGCTATTAAATTATGTACGTCGTATAATTACCAGTACCGAACGAATTTTATTTCGCTTATGCCGTCGAATTTATTCGGTATAGGTGATAGTTATAATTTGGCTACTTCTCATGTGTTGCCTGCACTTATGCGTAAAATGATTCTTGCCAAATTATTGAGCGATGGCAATTATGAAGCCATTAGGAAAGATATACGGAATAATGTACTTGGATACGGTGTATTGACAAATATTGAAAGTAATACGGACGAAGAGATCGAGAATTTTCTGATGGGTGTGGGTGTAACAAAGGACTATGTGAAAATTTGGGGCAAAGGCAAGGTGAAAAGGGAATTCCTATTGGTTGATGATCTTGCCGATGCCTGTATCTACTTCATGGAGAATCATGATTCCAATACGATTAACGATTTTGTTAACATTGGAACCGGACTGGATATTTCAGTCGGGAGGCTCGCCGAGATTATTAAACTGCGAACCGGATTCGAAGGTGAACTCCTATTTGATATGAACAAGCCGGAAGGGACTCCGCGGAAATTGCTTGATGTTAACAAAGCCAAGGGGCTGGGCTGGGCTGCTTCGGTCAAACTGGAAGACGGAATTCAATTGGTGGTTAATGATTATTATTCCAACCTTCTGAATAATTAACTGTTCGGTGAAGTTTTAATTATATTACACTCAAAAAGTATTAAATGCTATTGGTATTGTAGTTACAAAAATATTCAACTATATAATAGCAACAGTAGTGTCCGGTTAAATATGTGAATCATTTTAAATGAATACCTGATAACTATGATATGTCATTGCGGAACTTGTTTCAGAATCCAGTATTCATGGGCTATTTGATAGTTTCAAAATGGGTGCCGGATCGGGGTCCGGCATGGCACACTTAAGTAAATATTATGCTAAATCCGAAATTATATCCAAATCAGCACAATATAAGGCAAGACATAGCTTATTACTGAGAATTTCACTATTTGTCAGCATTTTAACCAGACACTACTGTAATAGCAAGGAAATGGATTTAATATGCTTTTATGCTTTGCAGATTGTAGGGCAACCCCCTGCTCGCCTGGCTCACTTCCCCCTTTATTTGGGGGAATAGTTGATCAAATTCCCCATTAAAAAAGGGCGATTTAGGAGGTTGTTATTCTCCTTAAAGCAGAAGTATGAATATCTTTTTCCTGACTACTTTTTGAGGGAACCCTAATTAGTAAATTGCTCGTGAATATTGGATTCATCTGTTCCGTCAGTTGTTACAACTGACGAAGGAAGCCGGCAGTTTCTGCATTGCCAGTTGTAACAACTGGCAGGACAAAAATGACCAAACAACCTAAACACGGAATGCCTGTGATTTTATCCGGAAACTACTGACTGGATTTCAGATCTGGATCCGGAATGACATAGTATGTTTGACACATCATTAGAATCTTTTTCTCCTCCTACTTTTTGAGGAAATCATAATTATCATCAAATTTCTTCCTAATCTCATCGGAGCATAAATTGCCTATACTCCCGGCATGAGTGTGATTGACCCGCTTGTCCGGCGCGAATCTACCCTCCGAAATATCTTTGCCGACTTTCCCGTAGGCATCCCTGAATGGCATCCCGCCCATAACCAGTTTGTTCACCTCTTCAACGCTGTAGAGGCAATCGTAGATCCCACTGCCGGTGTCCATAATATTTTGCCTGATTTCAATATGCCCGAGCATAAAGCAGCACACGTTTAGATTATCCTTCAACACGTCGACGGCTTCCATGAGATTTTCTTTAAGCAGCTGAAAATCCCTGTGGTAGCCGCTGGTTAGGTTGCTTGTAATCAACATTATCTCCGCCGGCAGATTCTGTATTTTATTGCATCTCGCCCGTATCAATTCGAATACGTCCGGGTTTTGCTTGTGCGGCATAATGCTCGATCCCGTCGTAAGCTCTTTCGGGAATCCAAGGAAATTAAAATTCTGGCTCATATACAGGCATACGTCGGTGGAGAATTTGGACAGAGTGCCGGCAACCGAAGCCATTGCGAAGGCCAGGGCCTTTTCCAGTTTGCCACGGCTCATCTGGGCTGCCACAACATTGTATTTCAGGGTGTCGAATCCAAGCAGTTCAGTGGTCATATTGCGGTCGATGGGGAATGAAGAGCCATATCCTGCCGCCGAGCCAAGCGGATTCTGATTGCTGATTTTCCATGCAGCGTTCAGCAGAATAATGTCATCAATCAAACTCTCGGCATATCCGGCAAACCACAGGCCGAACGACGAAGGCATCGCAACCTGAAGATGCGTATATCCCGGAATAAGCACCGATTTGTGCTTCTCGCTTAAATCCATCAGAGCATCGAAAAGAATCCTGATTAATCCTTTGATATTTAATATTTCGTCTTTGGCATATAAATGCAAATCCACCAGCACCTGGTCGTTTCTTGAGCGTGCGGTATGAATCTTTTTTCCGGCCTCGCCAATTAATTCGGTTAGCTCGAATTCAATCTTGCTGTGAACATCCTCGAATTTGTCTTCGATAGTGAATCCTCCGCTGGCAACTGATTCCATGATTTCCGACAGGCCATCCAATATTTTCCGCAGTTCATCATCGGTCAGTATCCCGATTTTATTAAGCATTTTGGCATGCGCCTCGCTTCCCCGTATGTCGTATTTAGCCAATTTCAAATCAAGAATTCTGTCATTGCCCGCAGTAAATCTCTCTACAATATTATCAATGCCATAGCCTTTGTCCCATAGTTTCATCTGATTAATACCCTCACAAAATTTCGTTAAATATTCGAATATATATATCTATCGCTTCCTCGACCTCATCTAAGTAAATAAACTCATCGGCGCTGTGGGAGCGGGCCGATTTGCCCGGGCCTAATTTAACCGACGGGCAGCTTAGTACCGCCTGGTCCGACAATGTTGGCGAGCCATAAGTGCTTCTGCCCAATTTAATTCCCGCCCGCACTATCGGATGGCAGGCCGGAATGGAAGAGGAATTTAGGTGGAATGACCTTGCCGCCATTTTGCTCTTGGTATTGGCGTCGATAATCTCGAATACTTCCCGATTGGTATAGCAGTCGTTCACCCGGACATCCACCACGAAATGGCATACCGATGGGACAACGTTATGCTGCTCTCCGGCTCGGATTTGCGTCACACTCATTTTCATCCTGCCCAGAATATTAGAAGTTTTCGGGAATTGATAATTCCGTATCCAATTAATATCTTCGATAGCATTATAGATAGCATTATTCGTATTGTCGTGTGCGGCATGGCCTGATATACCGGAAGCATAGCCATCCAGCACTAACAGGCCCTTTTCGGCAATGGCAAGCTGCATTCCCGTAGGTTCGCCCACAACGGCAAAATCAATTACCGGCAGATCTTCCAATAGGCTGCTTAATCCATTATGGCCGGAATTCTCCTCTTCGCCCGTAGCCGCAATTATCAGATTGTACTTCAAATCCCGCCTGTCGAAATACTGAGCGAATAAAGCTAATAATGACACTAAGCTGCCGCCGGCGTCATTGCTGCCCAAACCGTATAATTTGCCGCCGGCTGTTTTCGCCTCGATCGGATCGTTGGTGTAACCATCATTTGGCCGGACGGTGTCGTGGTGGGAATTCAGCAGAACCGTTGGCTTGTTCGAATCGAAATATTTATTCACAGCCCATAGGTTATTCCCATTTCGCCGGCAGTCGATACCGGAGTGCTTCAGCCATCGCATGATTAAGCCGGCGGTTTTGTCTTCATCGCCGGAATACGACGGAGTGCGGATTAATTCCTCGAGCAGAGCTATGGCTTTGCGATATGATTCGGTGTGGTTCATTGTTATAGTGTTATAGTGTTATAGACGTATATAATTTATTCTCAGCATCAATCACATTAATATTTCCGATAATCACTTTAGATACATTGTTCTCAAGTGCATGAAAAGAATTTTCCATCTTAGGCATCATACCCTCGTCTATAATTCCTTTTTCTTTCAATCCCTGATATTTTGCCCACGAAATGGATTCAATCACAGAGTCGTCGTTATTGGTATCCGCCAGCACGCCCTTCTTATCGCAGCAATAAATCAATCTGGATTCGAAATCATGGCTCATGGCTATTGCAATCTCTGCGGCAATGGTATCGGCATTGGTATTTAGCAATTGCCCCTTGCCGTCGTGGCCAATAGCACAGAAAACAGGGGCCATATTATTTGCCAGGAAAAGTTGGATGATATTCACGCTCACCTCCGCTATATCGCCCACCCAGCCGTAGTCTATTGGGTTCACGTCCCTTTTGGCAGATAATATGCTGTTGGCATCCACCCCCGACAGCCCGATTGCATTGCAATTATAGCTTTGCAGTTTGGCGCATATATTTTTATTAATAAGTCCGGCGTAAACCATTGTCACCACAGATAGATTCTCTGTGGAGGTAATCCTTCTTCCGTTTATCATCTTAGTAGTTATTCCCAGTTGGCCGCATAATTCTGTGGCAATTCTTCCGCCGCCATGCACTAATATCTTAGGCTCGCTCAGCCGAGCAAATTGGGACAGGAATAAATCAAGGCTGTTGGCATCATTGATAATACTGCTGCCAATCTTCAGTATGTTTATATTTCTTTTCATTATCTTAATTCAATGGTATTACTTTCTTGCTTTATCACATTAATATCCGGATAAAAAGCAGCAAAATGGTTTGAACCATAACTATATGATTCATTTTGTCCCATAATGTACTGGGTTAGATGCAATATATTCGTTCTGCCATTTGCTACAACTGATGGCACATTATAATGTGTCATTCCGGCCACAAACCGCAATCCCAATCAAATCAAAACCCCCGGCATCTACAGAACAATAGTCGCTTCGACGCCACCCCCTTTGAAACAAGTTCGCTTGGCTAATGGGTTTAAAGTCTCCCTTTTTAAAAGGGAGATTTAGAGGGTTTTCTTATTTTACCACGGCATTATAGCTTCATACGGGCGGCAATGACACGATAATGTGTCATTCCGGCCACAAACCGCAATCCCA
>JAJRTW010000068.1 GCA_024278075.1 Bacteroidota bacterium
CGTTTCAGAATCCAGTATTTACGTGCTATGTGGCTATATTAAGATGGATTCCGGACGGGGTCCGGAATGACAAGTAATATTATTATAATTGCTATGATACGAAATTGTATCTAAACCAGCGTTATATAGGGCAAAATACAGAGTATTACAGCGATTTGTAATTATTCACTGCTTTTTAACCGGACACTACTGATTTCCAACATATTAAGAAAATTATTCTAACAATTTCTTTGATAGAATAAACATTTTTTTATCTTTGTAATTGAAGAAAAAACCAACAACGAAAAACGTTTCTTTTTTGTAAGTTTACGTCATCTAATTATTTTTTTATTGACTATTGAAGGATGCCCTCTATGAAAAGATTTCTTGTTATAATATTTTGTTTTACTTTTTCATTGTCCTTGGCCTTTTCACAGGGATATCAGAAAGAATTGTTATGGGTAGGCCCGACTCTGGGCTATGGATTTGGCAACATAGGTTACGGTGCTAACGGTGAATATGGCCTGACCGATAATATCGGACTCGGTGCCGAATTGGGCTTAACTTCGTTCTCTGAAGATTTCGGCGGTATGTTAGGAAACAAAACTTCATTCGAGTACTCTTTATTGGGTATTCTCGTAGCTGGTTCGTATCACTTAACTCCCGGCGAAAAATTTGACCCGTATATAAAAGCTGGTGTTGGTTATTTTAATTGGGATTTTGTTTATACACAAGATGGCAAAGAAGTTGATTTACCGACTGGCACAAGTTCCGCATATACTTCGGGAGTAACCCCCACTTTTCAGATTGGTACGAGATATCATTTTAACCAGATGGTATCAGCCAGAGCCAGTCTGGGCTATCCGTTTATTTTCGCAGCCGGTGTTGATTTTGCTTTCGGCGATATGCCAAAAACCGAGAAGCAAGTAGAAAATGAAGAGAAGGAAAGGCTTGAAAAAGCAGAAAAAGAAACCGCAGCAGAAACTATTGAAGAGAAAGCACCCGAGGATAGGTTCAATATTTTTATTGGCCCTTATTTTGGTGTTAAAGCCGGCTTGAACACCAATGTCCCCAATGGCAGGAAAACAGGTGTGGCTATGGGATTCCCCGACATCGGCGCTTCATTTTTGCTCCCATTCACAAAAGGCTCCACCATTGGGTTTATGCTTGGATTAGGGCACGAATCTTATGCTTACATTTCAAAACCAGACGAAGATGCGGATGATGATAATACTTTCACGGAGAAGTATAACTATATTAATCTATCCCCCTCGCTGTATCTTGGCGGATTTATTCTTGGCCTGAACGTTGGTTTCCCGATTTCTGCTTCGGCCGAAGATAAGACTGGCAAAGAGGTAACGATGTTAAGTGATAATGGCATCACAACCACGGATTTTGCAGGCCTTGAAATGGTTGATTATCTCGCTACTAATCTTGAAGTTAAGCTCGGTGCCAATATCCCGTTGGTCAAAAATGACAATGGTATGCTGAACTTAAATATAAATGCGAGTTATTCATTGTCAGGCTTGTACGAGAATCACAAAGCTTACAGATTTGCTTATGAAGAGAACAAGGCCAAAAGCGAATTCAACCCATCGCCGGTTTCTATCCATATTGGGATGAGCTATTTATTCTCGATAGGAATGTAGGTATTGAATTACCTCTAATGTAGCATATTTTTTTTAGCCGGGAATTGCCCGGCTTTTTTTTGCCATCCAATAAAAGTCCTCCATGAAATTGTATTCCTGATTTCGTGTCTTGTATAAGCCATCCAATATTAGTATATTTTACATTGATACAATTGTTATTAAAATTGAATTCGATGATTCGTTCTTTTTTTTATAACTCAAGTTACGCTTTTTTATATTTGAATAGCCCTGACATTTATGTCGGGGACATTTATGACCATGAAACAGTGGGTTTTAACCCAAAAAAGCTTACAATGTGGTTAAGAACCAAGCGTTTTATCATAAATTATCCCCCGGCCTAAAGGCCGGAGCTAGTAAATATCATTTGGCGTAACTTGAGTTAATAACTTCAGGGAAAGTAGTGTCCGGTTAAATATGTGAATCATTTTAAATGAATACCTAATAACTATGATATGTCATTGCGGAACTTGTTTCAGAATCCAGTATTTATGGGCTATTTGATAGTTTCAAGATGGATGCCGGATCAAGTCCGGCATGGCAAGATTTAACTACAATTTTCGTTTTATTCAAAAATTCATCCGTATTAACACTATATAAGGCATAATACTGGCTATAACTGTGATTACCAATTATTCAATGCTTTTTAACCGGACACTTGTGACTTCAGGGAAACTAATTATGTATAAACTTCTGCTTCTAATAATAATTGTTATAGTTTCAATTTCAATAACATATTCACAGAATATGGAATCAAAACCAGACGAGATTAAAGTTTCGAATAAAACATATTCCTTCTATGTCGGGCCTTACTTCGGTGCGAAGGCAAGCGTTAGTACAAATGTTAGCGGCGGGCGAAAAGTCGGGGTGGCGATGGGTTTCCCCGATGCCGGGGTATCGGTGGTGCTTCCTTTTTTCAGAGACAGGCGCCGGGGGATGCAGGTGAATTTCGGTTACGAATCTTATGCGTATATCACCAAGCCGGAGAAAAATGCCGACGATGCAAATACGATAAAGGAAAAGTATGCCTATATCAACATTTCGCCCATGCTGCATGTAAGCGGATTTATCGTTGGCCTGAACATTGGGATACCGGTATCGGCTTCGGCGTCGAATCTTGCGGGAGGTGATGAAATTGTTTATACTGCGGAAAATACTGAAATGCTTAGCCTTATTAGTACTAATATTGAGGCTAAGGTAGGGTTCAATATTCCAATTATTAACCTCAAAACCGGTATGTTGAATTTTAATATTGTGGCTACTTATGCTTTAACAGGTTACTATAAGGATGCCGATACGTATAAATTCTCTGACAGCAAGATGGAATTCAACCCCATCCCTGCCGGGCTTCACCTGGGATTCAGCTATCTATTCAAGATTGGAGATGAATAAATTCCCAAACAGAGCCTTCCGGATGCCAGCGCTTGGGGGAAACAGCATAATTATTATTTATTTCCAATCATCGTGGCAAGCAGCGCAATACTCATCGCTCTCCCTATGGCAGGTGGCGCAATAATCAACATTGCCGCGCCCCTCTTCCCCATGCAGGGGTGAATCACTAATCGGCCATTGCCAGTTTGGCATTGAATGGCTGATGGGCTCAATATGGTTGACATCAATGTGGCATTCGATGCAATATTCATTGCCTTCGTGGCAGGCATAGCAATTCGACTCGCGAATTCGGAAGCTCATCGAATGGGTTAGTATGAACTCCGGCGGATGGCTTTCTGCGAACAGGTTTTCGCCTTCATGGCAATCGGTGCAGTAGTTTTCCGTATGGCAAGCCGAGCAATCCTGAATGCCCGATGTTTTGTAAATGCCATGGCTGGCCAGCCAAAGTTCGCTATGGTTATAGGGCTTCAGCCGGTCTGTATTCCGGTGGCAAACGTAGCAGTCATCAATTTCATCGCTAACCGAGTGGCAGTTCATGCACGATTCCATTTTCGGCAGGTGCATTTGGCCTAATGATTCTTTTTGTGCTGCATCGATATGGCAATTATCGCACTTAATATCACGGCCAAGATGGGCTTCATGGCTGAATGTCGGAGTATATTCAATTGGCCGCCTCCGCACCTCGGGGTCATCCGGATTCTCATGGCACATGCCGCATTCGGAATCCTTTTCGTCGTGGCATTCATAGCATGTTGCCTTCTTGGGGCGAAGGTCGTCACCGCTGGACTTACTTGCTAACGATTTTTCATGGCAGACTACGCATTCGATTTCATTTTCGTCTGCGTGGAGTTTATGCGAGAATTTCAAATCCGATTTCCAAAGGACATCCCCGGCCGCAATGGCAGCATAAACTATTGCCGAAATAATAATAAACCCGATAGTTAATCTAAAATATATTGATTTCATAGTTTAATCTATTTAATATTATTAATCTATTTAACTTAAGCTGGAATTAACAAACCCCGCCGCAAGCAGCTGGGATAAACCCACAATGTGGGATTAATATCACACAAACTGCGATTATTTCCTGCTTCCGAAGTAAAATTGCACCGTAGCCCCGCCGCGAAGATTCCGGGCAAGCACATTGTTGTTATGATAGTAATTAACAAAGGCATTGACAGCAATCCGGTCCAATGCTTTGTACTTCACCTTTAAATATGTAGCGATTGATTGAATATTGTCATAACCGTAATCGGTATTATTAATCAAATAATCAACAGATGCAATTCCGGCGGACAGTTTCAAATCCTTAACCGGAGAGTACTTGCCGCCCAAGCTAATGCCAAACCTATTGAAATAAGAATCCCCTGCGAGATAATTCAATCCTAAGACAAGGTATTTATTCTGTATGGCCAAATACCCGAGGTAATTCGTATTATTTTCATTAACCGTAGTCAGGAACCTTGCATTCAGCGTCAAATCGCGGGACAGCTTATATAATCCTCCGATTTGATACCTTTCGAAGAAATCGGCAAACGTAAATGTGTTCCACTTCCTGACTCTCAAAAGCCGGTAATTGCCAAACCACTGGAACTTGTATCCGATAAAGCCATTAATGCCGGCGCCGGCATCATTTATCCGGCTGTTTGTCAGGTCATAACCAAAATCAGCACTAATACCGGTTCGGCCAAATTTCTTGTAAACGTTGCCGCCCACAAGGTTATTCTCGCCGGTCAGCAGGAGTCTGGCCTTTCCGCCAAATCCGTCTCCCTTGTACGCCATGCTGCCATAGGCCAGTGAGGTTTGCTCCCCCGAATCAAAAAAAGTGCCGTACCTGACATTTACTCCGCCATAACCGGACACTTTAATCTTGTCGGTAATATTATATGCAAAGGAGCCGCCATCGACCGACCCCATCACCCAGCGGTTGAATTCAGTGAACCTGCCGGCTTTTAAATGGCCGCTTTTTGTTTTATAGATTCCATAGGCCTGGAATAATTTCGTCTCGGAAACATGGTTGGCGCTTTCGAAATTATCACTACGAAGGGCATTTACCTTAATGGAAAAATTATCGAGAATTTTGCCTTTGAACCTGAATCTGTTGAACATCCTCGTATAATCGCCGTCAAGGTTGATATTGTCTCTATCGGCAATGTAGTCCTGATTCCAGAACGGTGTGCCGGTAAAGACTCCGGTAGTCAGGCTGGCTTTATAGTCAAATGCCTGCATATTTCCACATAAGCAGAATAGGGATAGAAAAATAATCGGCAGTGTTTTCATAGTCATTCGCCCGTTAGATTCGACACCGTTATCAACTATTAAGTGCTTTGCAATATACAAATAATAGAATTAATAAAAATAGATTATAAAAAAGGCTTCACCAAAAATAATGAAGCCTATAATTAAATAAGTAAATAAGTAAATACTAATTAATAAATTAATCAAAGACTTCAATCGAGTTGGTCAACAAAGCCCTTGCATAAGTCGTATTATGAATACCCAGACTGCCTTCGGAATGCACCATTTTGAAATTATATAAGGCGCCGGCTTTGTTTGAGGACGTCACTTTGTCTTTCACCGTGCGTATCACACCTTCATTATCAACGGTAATGAGGCCTTCTTCGACCAATAAAGTCTGCAACTGCTCCAGCAGCCCGGCAATTTCGGTTTGAATATCCCGATAATCGAAACTGGTTAGGTCACTATGGCATGATTGGCAAGTACCAATAATCGCCTCGAAGGTATGGCTATGCTCATCGTCCATGTGGCATTTGAAGCATCCGTCCTGAATAACCAAAGTGTGGACGGAGTTTCCATAAGACTTTGATCCCGGCACCTCAAACCCGCCACTGCCCATGATAATATTAGCTTGAGTGCCATAGTGAGGCCCCCAATATGGCGAACTAATGGTGAAATCACCGCCATCGACAACAAGGCCATAATCTCTTTTTCTGGACTGATGGCAATTAGCACAGATATTGCCCTTGCCCATATCATAGACATCTCCATTTGTCATATCGCCCACCAAAGGAACCGGAGCTGTAGTTGAAGCATCATCATCTGACTCATTATTATTAGAATGGATATTATGGCAGGTGCGGCAGCCAACTGGAGTTGGGTTTTGAATTGCAGTAACTTCCTTGCCGGCAATTTCCAATCTAAACCCTTCGCTGGAATGGCAAGGAGCGCAAGTTGCACTGGCACCACGCATATATGTATCTCCGGTGGCATGAACAGACTGCTCGTATTGAAGTATCTTAGCTTTCAATTCCGTTGATTCATTATGGCATTCGCCGCAGAGGGAATCGCCTGCCGGACCGGCGGGGCCTTCGCAGCCGATAGCGATAACCGACACTAATAATGCCGCAAATAACGATATGGTTTTAAAATATTTCATGTAATCCTCAATGTATTGTAAAAAGTATTGTAAAAACCTATCCAATCCTCAAATATATGGTGTTAATTATAATATATCTAACATTAATTATAATTTTAGCTATGGCTAAAACGCAGCATCTATACATGCCTTAGGCTAATTTTCACTCACCTAATCTAACTAAATTCCCTTAGAAATCAAAATGAAAATGCTGAATCCAATAAAAATAACTAATATAGCTTCAAAAGAAAAGGCAGGGGCAGATTCCGCCATTTTTTGTTAAATTTACATTATGCCCGAACTGACATCCATACTATCGCTGGCCGCTATCGGAGCGATTGCAGGCTTCATCAATATAATGGCCGGCGGCGGCTCTGCCCTAACTATGCCTGCCTTAATCTTTCTCGGCCTCGACGCAGCCACCGCAAACGGCACCAATCGCATCGCAATACTCTTACAAAGCATTGTTGCGGTCATCACATTCAAAAAAGGCAAGTACTCACAGTTCAAACTCAGCATCAAAATGGCGTTCATGACTCTTCCGGGCGGAATAATCGGCGCCTGGGCTGCGGTCACCATCAGCCAAGAGCTGTTCAAGATACTTCTTGGCCTCGTGATGATCGGCGTAGTGGCATCGATGCTCATCCCGCGCAAATCCACCACCTTCGAAAGCCCTAAAACTAATCCCCAATGGACAATCTACATCGCTATGCTAGCAATCGGCTTCTACGGAGGCTTCATGCAGGCCGGCGTAGGCTTCTTCCTCATGGCCGCAATGCACTATATCCTCAGAATAACGCTTGTCCGCATCAATATGCACAAAGTTTTCATTGTTCTGCTCTACACAATCCCCGCCCTTAGCATTTTTATCTACTTTGGAAACGTTGATTTCTCCCTTGGAATCGCACTGGCCATCGGTAATGCCACCGGTGGATGGCTTGCAGTTAGATTGCAGATCAGAAAAGGTGACAAAATCATCCGCCATGTCCTAATTGCGGCCATTCTAATCATGGCGGCCAAACTCCTCGGTATTTTCTAATCCTTTCTAATGCCTTTCTTTAAGATTCATCTCTTAAGTCCCCTCTTGCGGGGGGATTTAGGGGTGTGCTGAGTCTTAAGTCCCCTCTTGAGAGGGGATTGAGGGGTGTGTTCCGCCCACTGCCGCACTTTTCAACTCTTAAGTCCCCTCTTGAGAGGGGATTGTGGGGTGTGTTCCGCCCACTGCCGCACTTTTCAACTCTTAAGTCCCCTCTTGCGGGGGGATTTAGGGGTGTGTTCCGCCCACTGCCGCACTTTTCATTAGCTTAGAATATGTGTTACTATTATATTTACACACCCCCTTGCCCCCTCTCAAGAGGGGGTATGCTTAGATTTATGTCCTGAAGGCTCACGCAGGTCTCTTGAAGACTCACGCAGACGTCCTGAAGGCTCACGCAGGTCTCTTGAAGACTCACGCAGATGTCCTGAAGGCTCACGCAGGTCTCTTGAAGGCTCACGCTGGTGTCCTGAAGTACTATAATAGCTCTGCTGTTAGTTTCTTTATTGATTATTATATAGCGTTTATTTCTAATAACCTGTTCATTATATGATATTTACCATAGTTATATATTGCGTTAATTATCATTGATAATAATTATCGCTGCGGATTATTTATATCGCTCTTATTTGTTGCTGGATTAATCTTCGATGAGTATCGGTGCGTAAGGAATGCGGGAATTAATGAATAATATGATGCTGCCGCTGTGGATTTCGATGGCGATTGAGTCCCCGATGGCCATATTCCTTGCTCCTTCCCTGATTCCAAGCTCTAATAACTCGCCCCGAAGCGGCCAGCGCAATCCCCATGTGCTTAGAATTGCCCGCGGTTGAGGTATAATTGAAATGATTTCGCCTTTGATGGTCGATAATCGAAATGATTTGTTGATCGGTATCCCATAGCGGCCGTTGTCGAGAATGCAAATGCTCGCAAAATTCGCTTCGCCCATCAAAACACTCCAATTGTTGAAGGTATGTTCGAGGTCGCCGCCGTGGAAGCCAAGTATAATTACCCGCCGATAGCCATTGCCGAGCGCAAATTTCATTACTTTCCTGAAATCATTGCTTTCCTGATTCGTATCGATCACTATTTTGGCCTTGCTTTGGCCTTCGATGATGCCCGATGAGACCGAGTCCATGTCGCCAATGATATAATCGGGCGTTATTTTCATTTCAATCAAGCGATCAGCCGCTCCGTCGGCCGCCAGTATGGGTAGGGGAAGCAATTTGTTGATTTCATTTTTGGCCGGTAGCGTCGAGTTGAGGCAGATTATGGCTTCGAATTTGATTTCGCTGCATTCAAGGGCCGGGAAGTTGGGTATTTTATTGATTTTATTCATACGAATCTGTCTTCTGCTTGCTTAAAATAATTAATTAATTCGCCGATTGATGAGTCGTGGCCGTTGATTGCTCTTGAATTCCGGATTAATTGCCGCGCTGTGAATGACATTTTTAAGACAGCCATAGACTCAGATAACAGGTGTCACGACAGGAAGTCATAACGATATAGGAATTCCCCCCAATGGCGAAGTCATCTTGCCAATTCAATGGCAGCCTTAACCTTGCCATCGGCCATAACAATTAGTTCCTCTGCTCTATCCTTGGATACTTTTCCGAGAATCATCATTAGGGCGGTCTTAACATGCCCGCCGCTTCTATCAAGATAATCGGCCGCCACGTCATAGGATACGCCGCCCAGGGCCATAAGGATGCCGCGCGAACGCTCCACAAGTTTTGCATTGGTTTGCTGGAGATCGACCATAATATTTCCGTGCGTCTTTCCGAGCTTTACCATTGATGCGGTTGTAAGCATATTCAGCACGAGCTTCTGCGCCGTGCCGGATTTCATCCGCGTGGAACCCGTAATGGCCTCGGGGCCGACATCGGGGCAAATTTTAATATCGGCTTTAGTGCCTAATTCATCGACAACTTTATGCGGTACTGTTGCAATAAGAATAGTCTTGCAGCCCAGTTCGGAGGCCTTATTCAAAGCACCGGCAACAAATGGCGTCCGGCCGGAAGCAGCCAGCCCGCAGACAATATCCGGAGGCTTTATGCCCCTATCGGCAATCTCGCTGGCTCCGCTAACCGGCGAATCTTCCGCCCCTTCCTGCGACCTGAACACAGCCTCTTTGCCGCCGGCAATTATCCCCTGGACCATCTCGGGATCGACACCAAACGTGGGCGGGCATTCGGAGGCATCCACAATCCCGAGGCGTCCGCTTGTGCCGGCTCCCACATAGAACAGCCTTCCACCGTTTTTGAAAGCATTGTAAATAATGTCAACAGCTTTTTCAATATTTGGCAATTCCGCACGCACAGCCTCAGGCACGGATAAATCTTCGTTGCTAATTATTACTAAAATTCCGGCAGTGGATTCCATGTCGATATTCTCCGAGTTCGGATTTCGCTGCTCGGTTGCAAGTGAAGAGATGATTTTATATAGGCCGCTTTCTGGCATTTAAAATATATTTATATGGGTAATAATTTTGACATTAATTCCGGAGAAAAATGATAGCTTAATATGAATTTATTCCAAATACCATCATCCCTCTTAATCTCCCTTCGAAGGGAGAACTAATTTTAATTGCAATAATATTAATTCGAATAATATTATTTGCAAAAATCACGCCACAAGATAACCACGATAATTCATCTTTTAAACAAGATGTGCTATATTTGTATAATGACCTTTGACGAAACTTAAATTACGCGATAAAAGTTACATGATAAAGGATAAGAAATTAGTTGTTGTGCTTCCGGCATACAACGCCGAGAAAACGCTGAGGCAAACATACAGCGAAATACCGTTTGATATAGTAGATGAAGTTGTCCTTGTGGATGATGCCAGCCACGACGATACGCTCAAAGCTGCAAAATCACTCGGCATTAATCATGCGATACGGCACGAAAACAACAAGGGATACGGAGCCAACCAGAAAACCTGCTACAACAAATCGCTTGAGCTTGGGGCAGATATAATCATTATGGTCCATCCGGATTATCAATACACTCCCCAGCTTATTCATTCCATGGCATATCTGATAGCCAATGAAGTATATCCTGTGGTGCTTGGCTCGAGGATTTTGGGGAAAGGGGCTTTGAACGGCGGTATGCCTAAATATAAGTATATTGCCAACAGGTTCCTTACTCTGTTCCAGAATATTATGATGAGCCAGAAGCTGTCGGAATATCATACCGGCTTTAGGGCGTTTTCGGCCGACGTGCTGCGTTCGATAAATTTTAATTCCAATTCAGATGATTTCGTCTTCGACAACCAGATGCTGTCGCAGATTTTCCAGGCGGGATTCGAGATTGCCGAAATCACTTGCCCGACTAAGTATTTCAGCGAAGCTTCTTCGATTAATTTCAGCCGTAGTGTTAAGTATGGCCTTGGCGTTGTAATCACATCAATTTGCTATAGATTACAGAAAATGGGGTTGGCGAAGTTCGAAATATTTGATCCTGTTATTATCCCTACTAAAAAAGCAGGGACATAGGGATGTGTAACAAATCAAATCCGCCCTTAGCTTTTGCTAAAAGTGGATTTCAGAAATGATGAGAAAGTGAGTGAATCCGATTCGGAAGCCATATTGGCAAGGCCGGATGGGACTTTGTTATTAGCAATCGTTTTGTTCGCTTTTCGTAAAGAAGTATTTGAAGGGAAATTTTGAATATCTTCATCAGTTAAGTCGGCAAGAGTCGATATATTTTTTTCGGATACACCTATCAAAAGAGTTTTTTTTCCGGCTTTTACAACAAATAATTGATTTTTAGGCATAAGCGACAATCGCGAAAGTACCTCCATGCCTATAGTATCGGATGATGCCATCGCCTTCCTCGAATATTTCTTTAGGGCATAGAACAACCCTCCGATTCCCGCTACACATACAATCAGAATGAGGAATGACTTTATTAATGTCTCATCAAACATATTATATTATTTAGCTCCTCTTAATCTGTCCGAAGGATCAATCAGGGTTGTAATTCGAATGCCAAAATGCTTGTCTATAACAACCACTTCACCCTCTGCAACTTTCTTGCCATTTATTAAAATATCAACCGGCTCGCTAACAAGTTTATCAAATTCGATAACCGATCCCCTGCTAAGGCGAAGAATGTCTCTGATAAGCATATCGGTTCTGCCGAGCTCGATCGAAACGGGCAGCTGTAAATCGTAGAGCAGTTCCAGTTTTGGGTCAAGAGGCGAATACATGGCATCCTTAGAGGTATCAATATCCGGGAATTTCGGAGATTCCAGAGTAGTACTTTCCTCTTCGGCTATTGCATTCTCCTCGGTGGCTGTTGTATCTTCGTCTATACCTCCGCTTTGAATCAAAGCATCAATTTCTTCTTGAGTCATAGTCATATTATCTTTCCTCTTCTTTGTAAGATAAGTCAGCTTCAACCAAGTCTTCTTCATCGAGAAGACGTGTCACCCTGACAGCTTTTTTGCCCTCGACCGATCCGGGCCTGGCTGCCAGCTTTCGCTTGCCTGCAATAATAATTTCAATCTCTTGGTTCACTCTTCGGTCTAATTTCACCACATCGCCAACTTTTAATTCCATAATATCGTTCACAGTAAGCGTTGTTGTGCCAAGCTCGGCAACTATTGGTAAGTACGAAGCTGACATTTGCTTATGCAGTATCATCTTGTTCTCGCGCATTCTTTGTTCATTCTGGTTGCGGGTTGAAGATGTTACCTGCTGTTTTGTTAGCCTCGCCAAAACATCTTCAAGGGCAAATGTCGGGAAGCAGAGGTTCATCAAAAACGTATGCACGCCAATATTCACATCGAACGAGACAACCACAACAATCTCGGAAGCCGGAGCTATCTGAACGAAATCCGCTTCCATTTCCAGCCTGGAATATGTGAATTTCAGGTCGGCAATTGATGACCACGAGTTGCGCAGATCCGAAAAAGCATGCTCAACCGTGCCGCGAATCACAGATTGCTCTATAGGCGTTATCGTCCTTGTTTTCGGTGCAGCATCGGTGGCCCCGCCCAGCAATCTTTCGACTATGGTAAGTGCCAACGTGGGGCTAACCTCTAATATCCCGCTCCCGTCGGTTCCTTCCAGGTCAAAAACATATAGGCAGCTTGGATTCGAAACCGATAGAATAAATTCGGAATAGAACAACTGATCGACAGATGTTACCGATATAGATACTATTGTCTGAAGTTTGGAAACAAGGTAATACCCGAAAACTTCGGCAAAACTCTCGTGAACCGATTGGAGCGTGCGAACCTGATTCTTAGATATTCTGTTCGGGCGGCGAAAATCATAATTATAAATATCGCCCTTGCTTATTCTGCCCGACAAAACGTCGTCGACCTCCATCCGGCCGCTCGTCATTTCTGTCAGCAGACTATCTATTTCATTTTGCGATAATACATCCGCCATTGATTAACCCGCGATAAAAAAATAAGATTCTATTGAATAATAAACTCTTTGATAATTACTTCTCTTAAGTCTATTTTTTTCGTCTTGAACATTTCCGATAGATGCTCTTTTAGTTTTTCCGGCAATTCAGGCCTAAGTGCATGGATCTCAGCAACAGTTAAAGAGCCAATGAAATCAACAACAGCAGCACGAACCCGTGTAAACAGCTTCACCATCAAATCGCTGGATTCCTTGTATTCATCCGGATACTCTTCCAATACTTTTGTGTTAACCAAATACTCCAGCCATAGGTCAAGAATTACAAATTGGTCAGCACCTTTGGGATTTGTGGTTATCCTGCCGGTCTCCATATACTTGATCGCTTTTTGCTTTTCAAAAAATTCTTCGCCGTCTTCTTCGCCGAATCCATACTCGTCCGACTCTGTTTTTTCTACATTGCTTTTCTTGTCATGCTGATTATTTGCTTCTCAGCAGGCCGCCGGAAAAACAAGTTTGATTACTAAGACCACAATTACAATATTTACAATGATAACACCGCTGATAATTCCTATCATTATCGGCATTGATAAACCATCAGATTTCTTCTTTGGCTTTTCAGGCTGTTGTTTGCTTTCGTCTGCCATATAATCCTACTTAAATAATTAAATGAACTACCCAGCCGCAAGCAGCGGGGTATCAATGTTTAACAAAATTTAATAATCGCCGCAAGCAGCGGGGATTTAAACCCACAATGTGGGATTAAATTTATTCTTTCAGTCGATAGTTCTTAGCCTTTTGCTGCCAGTTATTAATTAGATTGCCCTCAAAAAGTACTAACTGTTTATTGTTATGTTATTACGAAAACTATTCAATTAGAAAGTGCTAGGAAATGGATTTATTATGCCCTTATGCCTTGCAGATTGTAGGACAACCCCCTGCTCGCTTTGCTCACTTCCCCCTTTTTTAAGGGGGAATAGCCAATTAAATTCCCCCTTAAAA
>JAJRTW010000069.1 GCA_024278075.1 Bacteroidota bacterium
AGTTTCTACTCGATATGAAGGAGTTTCTACTCGATATGAAGGAGTTTCTACTCGATATGAAGGAGTTTCTACTCGATATGAAGGAGTTTCTACTCGATATGAAGGAGTTTCTACTCGATATGAAGGAGTTTCTACTCGATATGAAAGCTAATTAGGGTTTCCTCAAAAAGTAGTTGGTGAAAAAGATTCTAATGCTTATGCTTTAAGGAAAATAACAACCCCCTAAATCCCCCTTTTTTAAGGGGGAATTTGATTGGCTATTCCCCCTTAAAAAAGGGGGAAGTGAGCGAAGCGAGCAGGGGGTTGTCCTGCTATCCGAAAGGCAGAAAAGCATAGTAAATCTATTTCCTTGCACTTTTATAGTTGAATATATTTTGTAACTACAGTGTCAATAAGTATTTAATGCTTGTTGAGTGTAATATACTTATCATCAACTTTTACATAATATCCAATATAATCATCAATTATTCAATCAAACATTATGCACCAATTAGACCCGTCGGTTAAAATAATCTGGGCTGTTTCGTATTCGATTCGCTCGGTAATGTTTACGGCACTCTTATTAGCATTTGAATTCTTTTTCGTTCGCACCGGCAAACTTGAATGGAAACTTATCTATATGAATTACTCCAAAGGAAACCCCCGATTCCTTCGGCACATTCGTCCCTGCGGAACCACCCCCTTTGAAAAAGGGGGTTTTCAAAGTCTCCCTTTCTCAAAGGGAGATTTAGAGGGTTTTCCAAATGATTTAAAGGAATTTCTAATACATCAATTAGGCTAATCAATTTAAACATTACTAAATCTTGTACTTTAATCATCAATTATTCAATCAAACATTATGCACCAATTAGACCCGTCGGTTAAAATAATCTGGGCTGTTTCGTATTCGATTCGCTCGGTATTGTTTACGGCACTCTTATTAGCATTTGAATTCTTTTTCGTTCGCACCGGCAAACTTGAATGGTTCCTATCATTCGGATTAACAACAATTATCTTTGCATTAATTTGCCTCGCAATAATAATTATCTATCCGCAATTGAAATATCGATTCTGGAAGTTCGAGGTGCGCCCCGAGGAGCTTTACCTTGAGCGTGGAGTGCTGACACGGGTGAAAACAACTGCTCCATACCGCCGAGTGCAGCATCTTGACGTGGCTCAGAGCGTCATGGAAAGAATGATGGACCTGGGGAAATTGGTAATATACACGGCCGGCACCCGCGGGGCCGATATTATTATCCCCGGGCTGCCGATAGCTTATGCCGAGATGCTTCGCGACCAGCTTAAGAACTATTCACGCGAAGATGCGGTATGATTGAAAATAGTACATATAACGATAATTCGAATAGCGATAATTCAAATAACGATATTATAGATACCAGCAGTACTTACGTCCCACATAGCTACGGCACTGAAAAACGGCTCCATCCGCTAACAATTCTTTATAGGGCAATTGCCAGCGCCCCCGGGGTTTTGATTCCTTTTTACTTTGTCTATACACAGGGAAGCATCGAGGACTGGCTATATATATTAATTGGTGTGATAGTTGGTATATTTCTTTTGCCGGGGATACTGCTGAATTATGTTTATTTCACATATTATATTACGCCCGACGAGGTGGTCATAAGGTCGGGGATACTCTCGCGCAAGCAGCGGAATATCCCAATCGCCAGAGTGCAGAACGTTGAATCGAGCCAGAATTTCTTGCAAAGACTGCTGGGCCTTGTGAAAATCAGGATAGAAACCGCCGGCGGCGGCGAAACCGAAGGCCTGTTGGAATTTGTCTCGAAGAAAGAAGCCGAAATGATTAACCAAATCATTGATTCCTACAAAGCCAGGCTCGAAGAGGCAGCCGCAAATCCAATGGAAGGCGGCCCGTCGCGCCACAGTGCCGATATTAATTTTATCGAAAGCAACAAGACCAACCGCACGTCCCAAAAGGATAGCTTAATCTTTTCCATGAGCCTTTGGGATGTTACTTTATATGGAATGCTTAGATTGAGGCCAACAATATTGATTCTGTTCGCATGGCTTTTTTCCATGAGCCAGCAGTTCGGTTTTTATGATTTCGACGACCTGCCAACCGATGACATCGAAGGATACATCCAATCAATTGATATTGCCACTCTTATTGCCTACCTGATTGTGGGCGTAATTGCCTTCCTTATTGCATCCTGGCTGATCGACATAGCCCTTACGATTAACAAATACTACGGCTTTAAATTATCCAAAGAAAGCGGCAAGCTGCACACGGAATTCGGACTGCTCGGCAAGAAAAAAGGAACAATACCATTAGAAAAACTGCAAATGACGGTAATATTTACCAATGCAATCCGCCGCAAACTTGGCTTTTACGGTTTGAAATTAGAGACTGCCGGATTTGCCGCCCAGCAGGGCAAAGTTTCCGAAGTGGCTGTCCCGTTTACCAAATTCGAGCGTTTACTGCGCATTGCAAAGGACGTTACGAAGATAGAGTACCCCGACGAATTAATCAATGTTTCGAGGAAAACCATCCGCCGGGCCATGGTGCGTTATGTGCTTGCGTTCATATTCCCTTTGGCGGGCCTGTATTTCGTCACATCCTGGTTTTGGCTGCTCCTTGTGTTGGTTCCGCTTTTTTATTACGGAGCCGTGCTCAGATACCAGTTCAGGGGATATTATATCACCGGCGACACGGTAATAATCAAGCAGGGATTTTGGTTCCAGAGAATCATAATTATCCCGATAGCAAAAATCCAGACATTGAATATCCGCCAGACATTTTTCCAGCGGAGGCTTGGCCTGGCTTCGCTCATTGTGGATACTGCCGCCGGCTCGACTATTTATGATGCTAAAATCGATGATATTGACCAGAATGACGCCGAGGAGATAATGCAGCGGTTGAATGATAATTTCAGTAAGATATATGCAGCAAAAAGTGAATTGAGAATTGAGGATTGAGAATTCGCTAAGAATTGAAAATTGATTTTGCCATTACCGCCGGATAATCTATCTTTGTACTCAGGATTAATTCCCGGTTTAGTATGAATTTATTAATTGGATAGCGACAGACTCGGGAATATTATCGAAATAAACGAGGTAAACAATGGCTTGGTTTGTAAGGTCAAAGAAGAATATCGAAAAATCGCAGCATCGCGATATGCCAGATGGGCTGTGGACGAAATGCCCGTCCTGCAACGAAATAATATATAAGGCGGAACTCGAGGAGAATTACTTCACCTGCAAGAAATGCGATTATCATTTCAGAATTGGCAGCAACGATTATATCAATATATTGCTCGACGAAGACAGCTTTGAGGAAACCAATACCGATATTCGGTCTGCCGACCCTTTGAAATTCGTTGACACCAAGGCCTATTCCGACCGCTTGAAAGTAAGCAACGGCAAGTCGAAGCTCAATGATGCGCTAACAACGGGAACCGGCAGGATAGACAAAAGGGAAATTGTCCTGGCGTGCATGAATTTTAGCTTTATCGGCGGGAGTATGGGTTCGGTTGTTGGCGAGAAATTCCTTCGGGCGGGATTGCAGGCACTGGAAAAGCGAGTTCCCTATATATCGATTGCAGCTTCCGGCGGGGCAAGGATGCAGGAGGCCGCATTATCGCTTATGCAAATGGCCAAAACCGGTGCCGTATTGGCCGAACTGGCCGAGGCGAAGGTGCCGTATATTTCTATATTGACCGACCCTACAACCGGCGGCGTAAGTGCTTCTTTCGCTATGCTTGGCGATTTGAATATAGCCGAGCCGGGCGCTTTGATTGGTTTTGCCGGCCCCCGTGTGATCGAAGAGACTATCAAGAAGAAATTGCCAGCGGGATTCCAGAGAGCCGAATTCCTTTTGGAGAAAGGCTTCCTGGATATGATTGTTAAGCGAAGGGAAATGAGGAAAACTTTGATTGAAGTATTGAACTGGCTGGAGTAATCGGTTGATTTCGCTGTGGTGAATATTTCTGTTTTGTGCCGGAAGTATATCGATAGTGAACGGGCAAGGCCGCCCTCCTGCCATACTTAACATCTTCTGTCTTATTATCTTCCGCCTCTGTTGCAATAGCCGGCTGTACGAAAAGCAGTATCGAAAAAACTTTTTTCTCACTTGCGATTAGTATTATTAATGCGACAAATCAAATTATTAACATTAGTGTTTTTTCTTTTAACCTTCTCAGATATTTCAGCCGGAGAATCCCTCTATGATACAAGGAATTACAGCACGGTGTTTATCTCGGCCGGCTATCAGCTGGCCACAAGTTCCATTGATTTTTTCGAGATATATAAAACCGTTTTTGGCGGCACTAAGTGGCAATTTGAAAATGGAATTAGCCTTGGAATCGGAACGAAAATGGACCTTTCGGATAAATTCCGCATTAGCTTTTCTGCAAATTTCTTCCAGTCGAAATTGATTGACTCCTACAAGCAAGTCGAACGCGACCCCTTTGATTCAAGCAAAGTCACAATTAGAAGTTTGTCGCAGAATTTTCAATTCGAAACCGCTCCAGTCCTTGTGACAATAGAACTTGTGCCATATAATCAATCTCAATTCAGAACATATTCGGGAATTGGATTCGGCTACACCTTTAGCTCGGGGCAATGGGAAGAAAAAATCGTAGAAACAAGGTTAAATGATTATAGAACCGGTGGGATACACTACAATGAAAAAACGGCTCATCCCACAATCAGGCTGCTTACAGGCGTGGAGCTTGGTTTCGACAAGCGAAGCAAAGAGTCTTTTCTGGGCAGCCTTATACTCGAAATCCGATACACCTATATCATGCGGGATATTGATATTTTCCGGAATGTGAAGAAGCAATTTGATGGTAAGATACAAGCTTTGAATAGTAGTTACGGCATAATAAATGGATATCTGAGCATCAATTTGGGAATATCTTTTAATTTTTACAAGCCTCCGCCGAAGAAAAATAGTAAGTGATTGATTCCAAATTAGTAAGCAGTATTCTACAAAATATTTTACAATAAAATTCGCATTTATCCAGTCAATTTATTATATTAGGCTTCAAATAAGTTCAATATTATGGAGATTTAATAACTACGCTTGCCGTAAGATTTGATAAATTCAAATCGTTCTTTAATAATTTACTATTCGCCATCTAACAGTGAGGTTGATATGAAAACAAACGTAACATTCAGGCACTTTAAAGGTCATCACCCCGTACTTCGCGACTTAGCTATGCAGGCGGCAGAACATTTTGAAAAGTTTCATAACTCTATCATAAGTACTGATATAGAATTTATTAACGAAACCGATAAAATTGTTGAATTCACTCTTTTTGTACAGGGGAAAACACTGATCGTGAAAGAGAGTTCTGATGATTTTAAGAAAAGCCTGGGCAAGGCAGAAGATAAGATGGTCCGGCAATTAAAGAAATATAAGGAAAAAATACAGGCCCATTAGGGCAGGAAGAATAAATATCGCAGAAAAGGGGCAGCCAATGCCCCTTTCTTATTTCTGAAGTTCTTTAGAAATAGACAGCATTGTACATTCATAGCCTTTGAAGAACTATCACGAATTATTTGGTATACTATAAATATTTCAGAGCCATATTACATCTATGAAACAGTTCGACAATCCACAGATTCTTAGAAAAGAAAGCATACCGGTTTCCGATTTATTAAATTCACCTGCTAAATTGGAGCTATTAACCGGCGAAGCAGGCCTTGTTAATAAAATTACCGGCAAAAACCTTTATCGCCCCCAGCTTGCCCTGTCCGGGTTCGTTGAATTGTTTAATTGCAAGCAGATTCAGGTTTTTGGCAATACGGAAATGCTGTATTTGAAAGGGCTGGGCAAAAACGAAAGGTATAAATCAGTCAAAACCATCCTTGATTTTGATATCCCTTGCCTTGTGATGACTAATAACCACAACCTGGAGCCGGATTTACTAAAATTTGCCGATAAGAGGAAAATCCCAATATTAAGAACTGCTTTTACAACCACTAAGGCCTCATACCTGCTGTCCGAATTCCTCGACGACCAGTTCTCCGAGCAAATTGTTGTGCATGGTTCATTCGTTGATGTCTACGGCGTTGGTATTTTGTTCACCGGCAGAAGCGCCATAGGTAAAAGCGAAATTGCCCTTGACCTGGTTGAACGTGGCCACCGGCTTGTGGCAGACGATATTGTTATGATAACGCAAGGGGGAACTACTCTGATGGGCACCGGCACAAGCATGATTCAGCACTTCATGGAAATCCGAGGACTCGGCATGATTGATGTCCGCCAGATGTTCGGGATACGCTCCATACGCTTCCAGAAGCGGGTCGAGATTATTGTTGAACTGGAGGACTGGTCGGATTCCGGTGATTACACCCGCACGGGCCTCGACGAAGAGCCGGCGGATGTTATGGGAATTGAAGTTACCACCGTTAAATTACCAATTTTTCCCGGAAAAAACATTACCGTAATAGCAGAAGTAATAGCCATTAATTATTTATTGCGGACTTATGGCTATGACACTGCCGAGGTGTTCTCCGATAGATTGAATAATAACCTTAAAAGCAAACCCTCAATGAAGCCCGGAGTAGCCGACCAGAGGATGATTAATTATTTTCAGGGCGATAACGAATAATATTATCTTTGTTTCGTTTATACCATTTAGCTAAAATATATTTACAAATTATTATCAATAATATTAACAATAAGAAACCACTCACTATGCTATACAGTTTAATCGCACTCTTAGTATTCATTTCATCATTCACCAATTTGCATTCCGAAGCCGAAAAATACGTTTCCTTCAAAGCGAATCCCGACATGGCAACAGTTAAAAGCGGCGGGGAATTCAAAATATTACTGAACATGGAAATTGCCAGCCATTGGTATACCTACAGCCTGGAGCAGCAAATCGGTCCGGAAGGAATAGGCCCGTCTACAACTGAAATATTGCTCGAGCCTAAAGAATCATTGGAAATGGCCAAAGGCTTCAGGGCGCCGAAGACTAAGAAGAAATTCGACGAAGGATTTGGATTTGACGTTGAGTACTACGAAGGTTCGGTCGATTTCATCCTGCCGGTTAAGGCCAAGAAAGATTTGGATTTCGGAGCCGATAGCGCTTGGGTGATTATTTGGGTGCAGATGTGCGATACGACGAAATGCCTGCCGCCGGAAGAAGTAAGAGTATTAATTTCATCGGAAACAGTTGAAATAGCCAAGCAAACAGAAATCAAACCCGCCTATAAAACAGAATCGCAACAGGAAATAGATCAAAAAAAAAGTGAAGGTGCGTGGTCGTTTCTATGGTTTGCAATGGGTGCCGGAGCTTTGGCTTTGCTGACGCCCTGCGTATTCCCGATGGTGCCGATTACAGTTTCGTTTTTCGTCAAGCGTGCGGAAACGCATAAAGGCAAAGGCCTACGTGATTCTTTGATATATGCCATTGGGATAATCATTACTTTCACTGCGCTTGGCTTTCTGCTGGCAATGCTGTTCGGGGCAACGGGCATAAGGGATTTTGCTGCAAATGGCTGGGTGAACCTGTTCATAGCTGCCATATTTATAATCTTTGCCCTCAATTTATTCGGTGCTTTCGAGATACAATTGCCCACCGGAATGATGAACAAGCTGCATATGAAAAGTTCCGGGTCGGGCATTGTCAGCGTTCTGCTCATGGGCCTGACGTTCTCTTTAACATCATTCACCTGCACGGTGCCGTTCGTTGGGTCGGCTTTAATATCGGCTTCGGGCGGCGAATGGTTCTACCCTATTATCGGCATGCTCGGATTCTCGGCGGTTTTTGCGGCTCCGTTTTTCTTATTGGCACTATTCCCGTCGGCAATGACGAAGATGCCCAAAGCCGGCGGATGGATGAACAGCGTTAAGGTGGTGATGGCATTCCTCGAGATTGCGGCGGCTATCAAATTCATCAGCAATGCAGATTTGGTTTGGGCCTGGGGCATTATGCCGCGTGAATTATTTATATCAATATGGATTGCCTGCGGCTTTTTGATAGTATTCTATATTCTCGGCTTCTTCAGGCTCACTCACGACACTAAACTTGAGAAAGTCGGCGCCACGAGAATGATATTTGCAATACTGTTCGGTGCAATATCATTTAATCTCATAGCCGGATTGTTCGGCAAGCCATTGGGCGAACTCGACGCCTTCCTGCCGCCGCCGGACTATGACCAGATAATCGGTTCTACTTCTGTTTCGCCCGGTCTAAGTGCGTTGATGGTAGCCACTTCCAAGCCTGCTAATGAAAACTGGGTTACTGATTTCCAGCTGGGATTGGAGATGGCAAGGAAGCAGAATAAGAACGTATTTGTTGATTTCACCGGCTTTACATGCACGAATTGCAGGCAGATGGAGACTAAGATGTTCCCCAGGCCGCAAGTATCGGCGCTGATGAATCAATACGTTAAGGTGAAGCTGTTTACCGACAGGCGCGAGGAGCCTTATCTGTCGAATAAAAAGCTGCAGCAGGATAAATTCGGCTCCATAGAATTGCCTTTGTATGTGATTATAACTCCCAGCGAAGAGCTGATTGCGACCAATACATTCACTCGCGATGTGGATGGCTTTGTTAATTTCCTGAAGAAGGGGCTTAAATAGCTACAGCTCTCGCAATACAATTCTTAACGCTATAATTGCATTTTGCAGCCGCCATTTCGGAACCGGAAACAGCCCAAGCCTGTTTTCCAAATAATTGCACTAAAATAAGAATTATAAATGCCTGCCATAGAACCAAAATCCCAAACGAAACGACGAAGAGCAATCGAAGTTTGTTATCATTGCGGTGATGATTGCCCCGACACCTCCATCGGTGAAGATGGAAAATATTTTTGCTGCACGGGGTGCCAATTCGTATATAATCTGCTGAAAGACAATGATTTGGATAATTACTACAGCCTGGCGCGCAAAGGCGGGCTATCCTCCAAAGGTTTCACCCCGGGCCAATTCGATTTCCTGGATTTGAAGGAAATCAAGGAAAAAATACTGAAATATTCCATTGGCTCTTCATCGCAGGTGGAATTCCATCTGCCGCAGATCTATTGCAGTGCCTGCGTTTGGCTGATTGAGAACCTTGGCCGGCTGGATTGCGGGATTATGGAATCGAAGGTTGATTTCCTGAAGCGGGAAGTGACAATAATATTCGACAACTCAAAAACTTCTCTTAAGGAAATTGCCGAACTCCTTGCCTCTCTTGGGTATAAGCCGGAATTAAACCTTAGCGATATTGATAATATTTATGATAATAAAAAGCCGAAATTCCACAATAAATCTTTATTTATGAAGCTCGGCGTTGCCGGATTTGTTTTTGGCAATGTAATGCTTTTTGCACTTCCGGAGTATTTTTCCGGCGGCGGCCTGCCCGACGAGATAAAATCCTTCTTGGGCTGGCTGAACCTTCTATTCATATTGCCAATTCTTTATTCGGCAAGCGATTACTTCCACTCGGCCTATAGCAATATCAAACTAAGGCATATTAATATCGACCTGCCAATCAGCATCGGAGTTATAGTACTGGCCGGCAGAAGCATATTCGAGATTCTTTCCGGCACCGGCCCCGGCTATGTGGACTCCATGGCAGGGCTGATCTTCTTCCTTTTGCTCGGGCGCGTATTCCAGCAAAAAACTTATTTCAACTTATCGTTTAGCCGCGACTATAAATCATATTTCCCTTTGTCTGTGATTAAACTTGACAACGGAGAGGAGAAATTCATACCGGTTAACTCAATCGAGCCGGGCGATACACTGCTGATTCGCAATAACGAAATCGTTCCGGCGGATTCGATATTAACCTTGGGCAGCACCTTTATCGATTATAGTTTCGTTACGGGCGAATCCCAGCCGGTGGAAATCAAATCCGGCGAGAAAATATATGCAGGCGGACGCCTGGCCGGCAGCTCGATAGAAGTGAAATCCACCGGGAAATTCCAGCAGGGGTATTTTACCAAATTATGGGACAATAAAGAACTCCCGGATAATGCTATGTCAGAAAATACCATATCTGGCAATACCATATCTGGCAATACCATATCTGGCAATACCATATCTGGCAATACCATATCTGGCAATGAATCTATCGGCGGGAATCCAAAAAGCTATACTTCCGCCATATCGGACATGGCAGCGAAATACTTTACGATACTGGTATTTATAATTGCTTCTTTTAGCTTTCTATATTGGGCGGCCATCGACATGGCAACGGCTTGGAACGCCCTTACGTCGGTATTAATAATCGCCTGCCCATGTGCCATAGCACTCACTATCCCGTTCACATACGGCAGTGCGTTAAGAATTTTCGGCAGCCATAAATTCTTCCTTAAAAATGACAAGGTCATCGAATTATTGGCCAAAACCACTTCGATAGTTTTCGATAAAACCGGTACGTTGACCGATGTTGCCAAAAGCAAATTATCGTATGAGGGTGAAGAATTATCCGGCGAAGAGCTAATCCTAATCAAATCGGCGGCGAGGAATTCAATCCACCCTTTCAGCAGATTAATCTCCGATAATATTGCGGCGGACAGAACAGTAGAATTAGATAATTATACCGAAATCGCAGGCAAAGGCATCGAAGCCGGCTGCAAGGGCAGAAAAGTAATGATCGGCAAATTGTCATGGCTGGCTTCGGCGGGTGCAAAGGACAATGAAAGCAGTTCTGACAAAGGCCAAACAGAATTTTCGGCCGAATCCGAAGTTTTCATTTCGATTGACGGAATAATAAAGGGGAAATTCCTGATCTCGGCTTCATATCGCAAAGGGCTGGAGGCGTCTTTCTCGCGCCTGGCCGATGATTATAATTTGTCCATTCTATCCGGCGACAATGATTCGGATGCGGACATCCTGCGCAGGTTATTCCCGTATATTGCCACCGCTAAATTCCGACAAATGCCCCAGGATAAACTCGATTTTATAAGTAAACAAAAGCAGAGCGGCGAAAAAGTCCTTATGGCCGGCGACGGGCTGAATGATGCCGGTGCATTGCAGGCCAGCGATGTTGGCATTGCAATAGCCTCTGAGGCTGCTAATTTCACACCCGGTTCCGATGCGATTTTGATTTCGGAAAAACTGCACCAATTGCCGGATTTTCTGCAAATTTCGAGAGCATCGACAAAGGTTGTATATATAAGTTATTTAATTTCGGTTCTCTACCACATCGTTGGCTTTTGGTTTGCCGCCCAGGGTTTGCTATCGCCCGTGATAGCTGCAATCCTGATGCCATTGTCGTCGATAACTATTGTTGTTTTTTGCACTTCCGCCATCAAATTGCTTTCGTTAAAATTAAGAAAATAACCTCGAATAATTCGGACGGTATTCCCAGATGTATTGCATCAACTGGGGAATAATGCAGCGTCAGCACTTCCAGTCCGAATGCCAGACTAATATCATTTCCTATTTGATATAAGACAATTATTGCTTATATTTGTACTATAGTTTAACATATTCGGAGTGCAAAATGGGCAGACACAAATCCTTGCTAACAGCTGAGATTCAGCATAACATTGATTCAGACTTAAAGCAAATACCTAATTCCAAAATAGTGCTGAAGTTGA
>JAJRTW010000070.1 GCA_024278075.1 Bacteroidota bacterium
AAAGCGAGCAGGGGGTTGTCCTACAATCTGCAAGGCATAAGGGCATAATAAATCCATTTCCTTGCACTTTCTAATTGAATAGTTTTCGTAATTACTATAACAATAAACAGTTAGTACTTTTTGAGGGCAATCTAAGTATACTTGACTTGCCACTCGGAATTTAGTAAGGGGATAGATCGCTTCTACGATTTTGATTCAATATTATTCGATACGTCCCGCATCAATAGCCCTTCTCATATCCCGTATATTAGCCTCGAAATCACCACTGAATAAACCCGAACCGCTAACAATCATGCTTGCACCGGCTTCGGCTATGGCTGCTGCATTCTCAACCTTCACACCGCCGTCCACCTCAATTTCCACATGCTCCAATTCATTGAAATCAAGGAATTCACGCAGATCTTCGGCCCTTTGCAAAAACGATGGAATAAACGACTGCCCGCCGAACCCCGGATTGACCGACATTAGCAATATGAAATCGCAATATTCGGCGGCCTCCATAGCAAAGCTCAGCGGTGTTACCGGGTTGAGGGCAACTCCGGCACGGACGCCCGTGCTTTTGATTAGCGAGAGCGTTCGGTGCAGGTGGCTGGCCGTTTCGGCATGGACAGAGATATAGTCCGCTCCGGCTCTGGCAAAATCCTCGATATAGCGGTCCGGCTCTTCTATCATCAAGTGGCAGTCGATGGGCAGGCTTGTAGCCGGGCGAATCGCTTCTACAATTAATGGCCCGATTGTGATGTTCGGAACGAAATGCCCGTCCATAACGTCAACGTGCAGGATGTCCGCCCCTGCGGCCTGGCACATCTTAATGTCGGCCTCGAGATTGGCGAAATTAGATGACAACAGCGATGGCAATATTTTTATTTCATGGTTCATCAGTATATATCGTTTAATTAAAACAATTATTTTCCACTTCTTTTCCTGCTTGTCTTTGACCTTTTAGCCGATTTATGCAGGTGTTCCAGCCTGTCGACGACTTTCCGCATAACTGTCCCGGCCGGATAAGTGCCGTCTGCTTGGAGCTTGCCGGCCTTAACGTTCATTAATATTTCTATACTATCCTCAATTCTCGATATTGCAAAAATATGAAATTTCTTATCCTTAACCGCATCGGTTATCTCCCGGCAAAGCATTAGGTCATTCACGTTTTGGCGAGGGATTATAACTCCCTGGCAACCTGTTAGCCCCTGGCCGCCGGGCATATCCTTGCAATCGGCCAGTCCCCTGGCTTTGCATACATCAAAGAAACCCCTTATCTTCTCGTTCACGCCGCCAATCGGCTGGATATCGCCCTTTTGATTCACCGAACCGGTGATGGCGATGGATTGTTTAATCGGGATTCCGGTGATGGCCGAGATGAGTACGTTAATTTCGGCCGCCGAGGCACTATCGCCGTCGATTCCGCCGTATGACTGCTCGAATGTAATCGAAGCTGTCATCGACAATGGCTTATTCATAGCAAACCGTTCGCGAAAGAATCCGGTTATAATCAAAACTCCCTTGCTGTGTATCCGGCCGCTCATGTTCACTTCACGCTCGATATTAATAATTCCACCGCTTCCGGCACTAACGTTAGCAGTAATCCTGGCAGGCTTGCCAAAAGAAAGAATGCCGTCGCTCATAACAGTCAGGCCGTTGATCTGGCCAACCCTTTCGCCGTCGGTATCAATCAGCATATTGCCTTCGATTATCATTTCCTTCATCTTGCTGTCGATCAGGTCATGCCTTTTGCGACGCCAATTAATTGCTTTCAGCACATCCTGCCTGCGAATAAATCCGTTATTTCCTGCATCGGCATAAAAAACAGATTCGCGGATAAGATCAGCAACATCAGAGAATTTCAATGTAATTTTATTCTGCGAACCAGCGTGCTCAACCGCCCATTCGATAATAGCCGCAACGCCGTCCGGCTTGAAATGCGGCAGTTTCTCCTGCGTGCAGACCTTAGCTATAAATCTGGCATAATTATTCATCATCTCTTCTGTCTTTGCAGTTTCATAGTCGAACTGGGCATTGATTTTGAATATCTTCTTGAATCCCTTTTCATAATTATACAGCATATTGTACAGAGTCTGCCCGCCGATGATGATTACTTTAACGGCAACGTCAATCGGCTCGGGTTTCAGATGCGATTGCGAAACCTGGAAGAAAGTATCTGAGGGCTGAATCTCGAGTTTGCCATAGAGCAGCACCCTCTTCAATGAAGTCCATACGCCGGGTTCGCTGAACAGGTCGTCGGCATTGACAATTAAATATCCCTGGTCGGCCTGAAGCATCGAGCCGGACTTGATCTTCGTAAAATCAGTCCTCCAGAACCCGCGGCTGTCGTAGACCCGTTCCTTTGTCCCAAAAAGATTTGCATAAGTAGGATAGCGTTCAATTATTACCGGAGCGGATTCGGTAGCAGTATTGTCCAATATTACATTAACGGCAAATAAGTCGAATTTTTCGCTGTTGATTTGCTGCTCTTCAAGTTCGGCCAGCTGCGGTATGGAATTAGATTGCAGAACGAATAAATTCAGGTGGCCCAAGATATAATCCTTAACTTCCTCTATATATTCAGACATCTTGCTATACGGGAAATGCTCCAATATTTCATCAAAAACGGATTCGACAATAATTTTAGCAGATGCTTTGTCGTGCTCGGATAATTCTTTTCTGAACTCCTTCATCAATTTCATGCCCTTGCGAAACAAGTTGTAAATTTCTATATGAAATTTCCGGTACATAGCCTTAATCTTATCGCCCGCCGCTTTCGAGACTTTCCCCTCGGCTATAAGTTCGTCGATTGCATCAATGTGAACGGGTTTGTCATCTATCACGGGGAACACTTCGGGTTGGGAGACGCCTTCCTCTGTTTCGAAACTACCTCTGACAAAGCCGTATGGCTTGATTTTCTCGTCGAATGTGTGGAGGCTGGTGCGCTCCCGTTCCTGATAATCCTCCACAATTCTGCGTTTATTTTTTTGGTAAGTATCTTCTTCGAATAATTTCGGCAATCTTCTGCGCAAGAAGTTGATTGCGTCATTGATTTCCGAGGCAAACAACCGCCCTTTGCCGCGTTGCAATCGTAGCAATCTCGGCTGGTCATTTTTGTTGAAATTGTGAACATAGCAGAAGTCGAAAAGTTCAGGGTCGTGCGTGGTAACGCCCTGGAGAATTCTCTTAACTGTTGTTAGCCTGCCGGTGCCGGATATACCGGTAACGAAAACATTATATCCGGTTGCAAACAATTCGGAACCCAGTCTGATTGCTTCCATTGCCCGCGGCTGCCCGACGATTGCACCGAGCGGCTCGAGTGCGGCTGTTGATTTGAAATTAAATTTTGATATTGGGCATTTCCAGCGCAGCTGAGATAATTTGACCTTGTTTTTCGCCAGAGTCCCGGGCTTGGCTAATCCCTCCGGTGCTTTTGTTGCGTATGCTGTTTTAGCCACTGATATTACCTGAGTGGGTGAATAAAGTTACTATTCCGCAAGAATAATACTTTTGTTTGAATCAATACTACTACCAATTTAGTTATTTATTTCGAAGAATAGAAAAATTATGATTTTATTATCCCATATTATTCATAAAATATTCAAAACACCTGGCAGGCAATGGATAATGGATATTTAAGATAACTCAATTATAAGTAAAATATTATCACCCACGAATCGGCCTAACTCAAATATTTCGTTCGAGTTACGAAGCTCTTGAGTAAAAGTCCTGCAATAAGCGGGTTATGGTTAGCCTGCGTTATTCCACAAAAAAAAGCCGGAGCAAAATGTTCCAGCTTTTATAATCTATGATATGACAATGGGGGTTATGCTTCTGCAGGGGTGTCCGCCGCTGCTTCAGCGGGAGCTGCGGTTTCCTCCGTATCCTCATTTTCGGCTTTCAATTTAGCTGCTTTACGTTTCTTCCTTAAATCGCCGCGTCTTTCATACCTGTCGGCAGCTACTTGTTTGTGCTTTTCGACCGCTTCTTCGATTTCAACTTGGTTTTTGCCTTTGAAAGCCATGTACCTTCTGAGCAGAACGCCCTCATAGCTCAGAATATTCTTTACAGTGTTCGTTGGCTGAGCGCCAACATTTAGCCAGTAAATAGCCCTGTCCGGGTCGACCTTAATCGTGTTGGGGTGGGTGTTGGGATCATAGAATCCCAATCTTTCCAGAAAGGCACCATCACGGGGAGCACGGATGTCGACGGCAACGATATCGTATACCGGATGATGTGCTCTTCCTTTCCTTCTTAACCTTAATTTTACCATTTTTAATTAATCCTGTAAAATATTATAAAAAACATAGAAACAACTATCTATCTGAATCCGCCGAAACCACCCTGGGCCGGCAAATTTTTCATGAATCTCGACCGTTTGCCGCGGGTCAGGTTTTTCATCATCTTGCTCATATCGTCAAACTGCTTCAAGAGCTTATTAACATCCTGCACCTTAGTTCCGCTGCCTTTGGCTATCCGCAGCCTTCGTGAGCCATTAATTATTTTCGGTGTTGCCCTTTCGGCTTTTGTCATGGAATGAATAATGCCCTCGATTCGCACGAAAGCCTTTTCGTCAATATCAACATTCTTCATCTGCTTGTCCATTCCGGGTATCATTCCAATCAAATCCCGGATTGATCCCATTTTCTTTATTGTCTTCAGTTGGTCGAGGAAATCATCGAAAGTGAATTGGTTTTTCCTGATTTTCTCTTCAATTTTGCGGGCTTCCTTGTGGTCGATTTGAGATTCGGCCTTTTCCACAAGAGTAAGAATATCGCCCATACCAAGGATACGGGAAGCAATTCTTTCGGGGTGAAATGGCTCGAGTGCGTCGAGTTTTTCGCCGGTTCCGACAAATTTAATTGGCTGGCCGACTACCTGCAGGACTGATAATGCAGCGCCACCGCGGGTGTCGCCGTCAAGTTTAGTAAGAACAATTCCCGATAGATTCAATTGCTCGTGGAAAGCCTTGGCGGTCGTAACCGAGTCCTGGCCGATCATTGCATCGCAGACGAATAGTGTTTCGGTAGGCTTGACCGCACTGCTGATACTCTTAACTTCTGCCATCATCTCTTCGTCGATTGTCAGGCGTCCGGCTGTATCAACGATAACCGTATCGCGGCCAAACTTGCGGGCATACGACAGGGCATTCTTTGCAATTTTAACTGCGTCCTTATCCTCGGCCGTGAACACGGGGACTTTGATTTGATCGCCTAATTGCTTGAGCTGTAAAATAGCAGCCGGGCGGTGAATATCGCAAGCCACAAGCAGAGGCTGGCGGCCTTTTTTGCGCAGGTTGCGTGCCAGCTTTCCGCAGAAAGTGGTTTTGCCCGAACCCTGAAGTCCGGCAACCATAATAACAGTGGGCGGCGTAGGCGAGAATTTTATCTCGGCCATCTTGCTGCCCATAATCTCTATCATTTCGTCGCGGACTATTTTTACTATCAGCTGTTCCGGCAGCAGGTTGCCCTTAACTTCCGCCCCGATGGCTTTCTCTTTTACATGGGCAACGAATTGCTTTGCCACCTGTAGGTTGACATCGGCTTCGAGCAGGGCACGGCGTATTTCACGCATCGCATCTTCGACATTCTCTTCGGATATCGTGGCCTGGCCGCGGAAGCGTTTTAACGCAAGTTCCAGTTTCTCTTGAAGATTTTCAAACATATAAATTCTTAAACATATAGATTCAAGCTAAAAACTACGAACTTTAAAATTACGGGTTTTCCGGTTACTATCCAATTATTAAAGGAAATATTACAATAATTCCTGCAATAATCTGTAAAGTGCACAACGGAAAAAAGCCCCCTCACATTTAACCTTGCTTAGGGTATGGAGGGAGGCTCTCTTCGCAGTCTTGTGATTGCCGGATTGGGCAAATATAGAATTCTACGTACAAAACAATATTGCACAAAAAACAATGCTTCTCAAAATAATCACCTGTCGGGATTCAGGAGTTAGCCATCCTACAAGAGTTCTACCCGGCCATTAGATACATCATACATAGCACCAACTATTTCAATTTGCCCCTCTTTCTCCATTTCTGAAAGTATCGAGCTTTCTTTGCGAATTCGTTCAATGGATAGCTCTACATTCTTTGTGGCAACTTCTTCAATTGAATCTGCACTCAATTCCTCTTCATTGACTCTGACAGTATCAACGGCAGGCTTGATCTTGCTTAATAAAGCTGTTATATTGCCCAATTCTACATCTTGGCAAGCAGCTGTAACGGCTCCGCATTTCGAATGCCCCATTACAACTACAATTTTCGACCCCGCAACCTTGCAGGCATATTCAATCGACCCCAAAATATCTTCATTAACAATATTTCCGGCAACTCTTGCACTGAAAATATCGCCAATTCCCTGGTCGAAAACCAATTCGGCGGGGACTCTGGAGTCGATACAACTTAATACTACTGCAAATGGATACTGCCCATTGCTTGTTTCGGCAACTTGCTGTTGCAAATTCCTTTGGGCTTTTAGGTTTTGCACGAACCTCTTGTTGCCTTCGACCAACATATTACGTGCATCATCTGGCGTAATTTTATCCTGGGTTATTTTATTTTGTGTTTTCATTTTCCTTACCGTTTACTAATTCGAAATGTGACAAAGGCCTTTCTTGTTTGCCTTTATTCAGATTAATTGTCTTTACTTGGATGCCGCGATGTTTGGCATTTACTTCAAAATCCTGAATTATCTCAATGACATCATAATGAATAAATTTGGTATTACTTGCATCAATTTCCACAGAAATATTATTTGGCACTTGATCCAATGTTTTGAGGATAGATGCTTTATTCAGGAAGGTAACATCTTCGGCTAATACTATTTTAATTTCATCCTTTCCTTCTAAGTTCTCTCTTTGCATTCTATAAGGGATTCTGAAGTTATTATATAATATGATAGAGACAGCTACTACCATTCCCAAGATAATTCCCATAAGCAGGTCAGTAAAAACTATGCCTGTAATAGTAACCAGAAATGGTGCCAATTGGCTTCTGCCCTGACTGTACATTTTCTTGAAAAGTGCAGGTTTCGCAAGTTTATAGCCAACAACCAATAATATTGCCGCCAACACGCCCAGTGGGATTAGGTTAAGAACTTTTGGAATAGCTATTATGCTTAATAGCAGCAAGAACCCATGAATAATAGTAGATGCTTTGGTCTTGCCTCCGGATTGCTGGTTTGCCGAACTTCTAACAATAACTTGTGTTAATGGCAATCCACCAACAAAGCCTGCTATAATATTGCCAATTCCCTGTGCTTTTAGCTCTCTGTTGGTCGGCGTAACCCTTTTTAGTTCGTCTAATTTGTCGGTAGCCTCGACGCAAAGCAACGTTTCCAAGCTGGCAACCACAGCTATGATAATAGCCGTGATATAGACATCCGGCCTTAATAAGGCATTAAAATCAGGAAGCGAAAAATTGCTAAAAAAACCGTCAATGCTGTCAGGTACCGGCAAGCTGACCATATGATCGGCACTAATCCTAAACCCGGGTATCGAAGAAAATACCCAGCTTAATACTATTCCCACAACCACGGCTACCAAAGGGCCTTGAATTAGCTTAGTAAACTTAAATGCCTTGAAAAACTTGGTTTCCCATAGGATTAATATTGTTAGCGAAACCGCTGAAACGATTATAACTCCGGGACTAATAAAATTCAACATATTTAATAGTTCGCCAAATGTGTTGAGACCATCAGACTGAAGAAAAGCAAAATCTCCGATTGGCACTTTGTCGTATCCAAAAATATGTGGAATCTGTTTTAGGAAAATGATAATTCCAATTCCGGCCAACATTCCATGAATGACTGATGACGGAAAGAAATATGCCACAATTCCGGCTTTGGCAAATCCCATTATCACCTGAATTATCCCAGCAAGAATCACTGCAACAAGAAATATTTCGAATCCGCCAAGGTCGGTTATTGCATTCAACACGATGACTGCCAGGCCTGCCGCCGGGCCGCTGACTCCCAATGGAGAGCCGCTTAATACACCGACTACTATACCGCCAATTATTCCTGTTATTAATCCGGCAAGAAGCGGAGCGCCCGATGCCAATGCTATGCCCAAACATAAGGGCATTGCAACTAAAAAGACGACTATACTTGCCGGTATATCGTGTTTAAAGTTCTTGAATGGACTTAATTTATTATTTGATTCCATATATCCTTTCTATATATTTGATGTTATAAAATACAGAGATCCGGGGTTCTGCCAAATCTCTATTGTTATTAATTAAAAACAATTCTCTACTTAAATTTGAGATTGTATAATTCTCTTTCTTAATATCGGTAAGTGTTTGGAAATGTTCGGCAAAATACTGTATTGATGTGATCTTTCGATTAACGTGGAATTAACATCAGATGAGTTTATGAATTATTGCAAATCCTTTAAACCAACCAGATCATCTCCTTAAATTTTCCATTGCCAGGTGTAACAGCCCCAACGGCTCTACATTTTTTCCCTTCAAAATTAACTGTCAAGTTGCCCAAATCATCATTGAACTTCATCCGAATCCGTTCACTATCTCCATATTCAGTACATATCCTTTTATTATGCAGGCTTGGCTGCAGGTAATCTGATAATGCCACGGGCCGTAGTTTTTCTTTTTTGCCCCTGTTTAATAAAAAGTATAAAACTTGTCTTAAACATAGTTCATTTGAAACAATCTAACGAAGGATATTAATCTTTAGTGTAACTTTTTTAAATTTTTAGTTTATTTCAAGACTTTCATATTATCACATTGTCGTATTTATTATCATATATATGGAACATTGCCCAAGAACCTTGCATCTTCAATGCAGTTAACGAGTTAGGTTGATAGCAGGGTTTAATTATTTGACTAATACCTGAGTTTATTAAAACACATATTATACGCTACCAGATTGGCTTCTCGGATTTATTACGAATAATGCGGTTAATACCAATACTCTTCAATTACTATAAGTGGTGAGATTTCAGTGCCTTAACCAAGCACCGGCTTATTTGTGAAACAATCTTTCACAAATCGGAATCCGAGATTAAAAAATTAACGATACGACATCTGCATAAAGAAAACAATATTGGGATTAATATTGCACGGCTAACCATAGTCTTCATACAATAATGCAGCTAAGCCCCGGGCTTAGCTGCATACATGATTAACAATCTTACAATCGTTATTAGTTTACAAGTGTAAATCAGTAGTGAAAATAAATAGTGTATTGACCCCCTTGAATATTTACTCTTCAATAAATACCTGCATTCACACTATATTTCCGGAAAAACCGGCACGGGGCGGAAGAAATACCAAATACCCCTGCATGATACTACAACATCGAAGCAAGAACCAATGAAACGATTGACATAAGCTTGATCAGAATATTAATAGACGGGCCGGAGGTGTCCTTGAAGGGATCGCCCACTGTGTCGCCCGTAACGGCTGCTTTGTGCGGCTCCGAGCCTTTATAGTACATCTCGCCGTTAATCTCAACGCCTTCCTCAAATAATTTCTTAGCGTTGTCCCACGCGCCGCCGGCATTGGACTGGAAAATAGCCATCAACACGCCCGTTACGGTGACACCTGCAAGCAAACCCGCAAGCGTTTCCGAGCCAAATGAAAAACCAACCACCACAGGAACAACAATCGCCAACAAGCCCGGCAACATCATCTCGCGGATGGAAGCCTTAGTCGAAATCTCTACGCATTTCGAATACTCGGCTGTGCCCTCGGCTGCTTTGTATGTCGCAATATCAGCTTCATCCCATTCGCTTTGATCCTTATCGCCATACTTTCTCATAACAGCGAGTGCAGCCTTGAGAGCCGGAATAGTGGTAAACTGGCGGCGTACTTCCTGGATCATTGCCATTGCAGCGCGCCCTACCGCTCCCAAAGCAAGCGCCGAGAACACAAATGGCAATATACCGCCGATGAATAGGCCGGCCATAACATTTGCTTTTGAAATATCTATTGTTGAAATACCGGATGCCTGCATATATGCACCGAAAAGAGCGAGTGCTGTTAAAGCGGCTGAGCCAATCGCAAAGCCTTTTCCGATGGCCGCAGTTGAGTTGCCAACCGCATCAAGTTTATCTGTCCTTTTGCGTACTTCTTTGGGTAATTCCGACATTTCGGCTATACCGCCTGCGTTGTCAGATATCGGCCCGTAGGCGTCAACCGCAAGCTGAATGCCTGTCGTTGCAAGCATACCAACGGCTGCAATCGCAATGCCGTATAAATTGGCGAAATGGAAAGAACCCATGATTGAGAACGCAATCAGCAGAACCGGGATAGCTGTGGAGATCATGCCGGTTTCGAGGCCTGCGATGATATTTGTTGCGCTGCCCGTGAGCGACTGCTCGGCTATTTTAAGGACCGGCTTTTTACCAAGTCCGGTATAATATTCTGTAATCATACCAATGCCAACACCAGCAACAAGTCCGATGATTGTTGACAGGAAAATGCCAAATGAAGTGATTATTTTAACTTCGCCGCCATAGAGATGATCCTTAAATGCCCATTCCGATGGCAGTACCCAGCTAATAATAAAATATGAAACTACTATCATCATAAGAGCAGCAAGGAATGTACCCATGTTCAAAGCTGTCTGCGGGTTGCCGCCTTCCTTCACCTTAACAAAGAATGTCCCGACAATAGAAACAATAATTCCCGAAGCTGCAAGGAACAACGGAAGAATCACCGCCGACATGCCACCGAACGGCGTATTCTGAAATTCAGGTACTAAGAAGAATGCTGTGCCGAGAACCATTGTAGCGATTATCGAGCCGATGTATGATTCGAACAAATCGGCACCCATGCCCGCCACATCGCCTACGTTATCGCCCACATTATCTGCAATAGTTGCGGGATTCAACGGGTGATCTTCGGGAATGCCGGCTTCGACTTTGCCCACAAGGTCGGCACCAACGTCGGCCGCTTTGGTATAGATACCGCCACCAACCCTGGCAAAAAGTGCGATAGATGAAGCTCCGAATGAAAAACCGGTTATGACAGTGACAACCTTTGATACACTGTCGATAGATTCCAGGCCAAATAATTGGCTATAGATGATAAATAGCGCGCTAAGGCCAAGAATGCCAAGGCCGACCACACCCATTCCCATAACCGAACCGCCGGTGAAAGCAACTATCAGGGCCTTGTTCAGGCCTGTTAAAGCTGCATTGGTTGTGCGGACATTGGCTATCGTGGCTACTTTCATTCCGATAAATCCGGCCAAGCCGGAGCAAAAAGCACCGACCACAAAAGAAAGTGCAACCAAAGGACTGGAATTATCTTGTGTTGCGCCCTGAATTGCAAGAAGAATCGCAACAATAATTACAAAAATTCCAATCACTTGATACTCGGCTTTCAAGAAAGCCATAGCACCATCGGCAATGAATTTAGAAATATTTTGCATCTTTTCGTTGCCCGGGTCTTGCTTGGAAACCCATGCGAATTTTATATATGTGAAAAGAAGCGCAATTAATCCGGAAACCGGTATTAAATATAATAGTGGATTCATAAGTAATACAGTAAATTGTGAAAAATATTGATTGAAGTAAGATTCATAATAAAAATAGATTCAAAAAAAAATTGCACCACTTAACAATTAAACCCACATTGTGGGTTTAATTCCCCGCTGCTTGTGGCGGGGTAGTTCATTATAGTGCAATTTCAATAGTGCAATTTCAGGACGAATTTATATTTCTACCGATACATTTATTTCAAAAGTAACCAATTAATAAATTCTATTCAAGAAATTATTATCCATAAATTGCTTAATAGGATTTTGCCCCTTATTTATTGTAAATTCGATATTTCAAGAAGAATTATTATATTTGAAAGCACTACTGTCCGGTTAACAAATAAGAGGAATATGAATAATTACCTGTTTACTATGGACTGTCATCGTATGTTGCAAAGGACAGATATAATCGAGTAGGGGCGCTGCATGCCGTGCCCCTGCCAAACTCAACTTCATCGAATTGCCAGTTGTAACAACCGTCAGAACAAAAAACTGTCATTCAGAACCAAGTGAACAGCCCGGTCTTCATACGGCTTCAGTAATCTACGCTCGGCTCTATTCAGAATGACAAAAATGTCCGATCTGTAGTTATTATCTAATAAGTTAAGAACGTTTCTTATTATCAACCCGGATACTATAATTATTTTCTTCGATGCTGTAGTGAATAATTTTTTAGAATAATTTTTTAGAATATATTTTGTATTTTTGGTAATCAGTAAAGCTCAGAAACGAATTCACAGTATTTATAAATAAATCCCTCAAAACTGTTACGGTATTTTACTAACATACATCAATCACATTGAAAAATTTTCGTATGGAAAACTTTGATAAAGCAATCAGTAAAATTCCAAAAGTATTAATCGTTGATGATCATCCGGTTAACTTAAGGATGATTGGAAGAAACCTTAAAAGAGAAGGTATTAAAGCACTTTTCGCCACAAGTGGCAAACAGTCGCTGACAACTGCCAGCAGAGAAATTCCCGATCTGATTCTGCTGGATATTATGATGCCGGAAATGGATGGATATGAAGTGTTTCATTATCTGAAGATGAATCCGAAAACATCCGGGATACCTATTATATTCCTTACTGCCAAGATTAACATCGACGATGTATTAAAAGCCTTTCAGATGGGGGCTGTTGATTATATTACGAAACCTTTTAATCTCGACGAGCTGCTTGCAAGGGTTATGACACAGCTAAGGTTGAAATTCTTCCGTGATGAAATCGAAAGCAAGAATAATTTGCTCGACAGGATGAACTCCGAAAAGAATGAGATATTAACTATAGCTGCCCATGACCTTAAGAACCCGCTTTTCAATATTTCCATGCTGTCCAAAATGATAAGGGACGAGGAGGCATTAACTCCGGAAGAAATCTACGAGTATTCGAATGACATCGTCCAGACTTCGGACAGAATGTTAGGGCTTATCTCCAACCTTATCGACATTAATGCCCTGGACGAAGGCAAAGTCAAGATATTTATCGAACCAATCATAATTAGCAAACCGCTTATCAATGCCGTTCAAACCTTCGAGAAAAGGGCGGCAGCCAAAAATATTCGTTTGAAGCACCGAATTGAAATCGAAGGCCTCGTGGTGGATGCCGATAGAATTGCCATTTCGCAGGTTCTCGAAAATTTGATCTCTAATGCTATTAAATTCTCTCCGCAGGGCAAAGAAGTCATTGTCAGCCTTTCGGAAAATGGTGAATATGCCAGAATCGAAGTTGAGGACCAAGGCCCGGGTATTTCCGATGAGGACAAGAAGAGATTATTTAATAAGTTCTCGAAGCTGTCGGCCAAGCCAACAGGCGACGAAAATTCTACCGGCCTCGGATTGTCAATCGTTAAGAGATACGTTGAAGAAATGTATGGCCATATCGGATGCAATACCGAACTGGGGCGGGGCACAACATTCTACGTTGATATTCCACTATCTTCCATTTAACCACCGGCCTATCCTTTCATCCTGAAGAAATTATGATGCAACCCTCTTTCAGATGTCCAAAACTGTGAATATGTGGGGCATCTCTACTATACGTCCTCGAATGGAGCTGCCGCCTGGTGCTTTATCTCACAATAAATTGTTAAAGTATACTTATCTAAATTACGTTTTTGAAAATGAAGTTGCAACAGGCCGGCAATGTTCGAATATTTCGTAGCTTTGTGCGAAACATCATTTCTAATAATATAGTTATTATTTAGTTATATAAAGTAGGATGCCAAATTGGACGAAAAGCAATTAAAAAAGCAGTATAAAGAGCGTGACCGCATCATTAGGTGCATCTCGAGCAACGGTAATTTCCGAATCTCGATAATTAGAAATACCCAAGCGTCGAAAATTGCCAGCAATAGACATAATCTTGATCTCGTATTATCATTTTTCCTTGCCAAAGCCCTGGCCGCTGCATCCATGGCAGCTTCTTTCCTGAAGGGCGACGAACGGCTTTCAATCGAGATACGCGGCCATGGCAGCATAGCAAGATTATTTGCCGAAGCCATCCAGGTTGGCGAAGTTCGCGGCTATGCCGAGCCGGCCGGCGGCGAGCATATTAATACAATCAAATCATTAGCCGACGCCATCGGCCACGGCACCTTGTCTGTTACAAGGATGCTCTATAACAAATCAGAACCGGTGCAGGGAATTACGGAATTGCAAAAAGGGGATATTCAATCCGACCTGGCTTATTTCTTCAACCAATCCGACCAAATCCCTTCGGCTGTTGTCCTGGACGTTTCCATTGATGACGGCGGCGGAATTGTGCAATCTGGCGGATTGATTGTCCAGGCAATGCCCGGGGCAACCGACGCTGAAATCGTTGACCTACACAAATCTTTGTCGGAGATGCCATCGCTTTCCTCACTTTTAAATGATGGAGCTTCCTTAGAAGAAATACTCAGGGCTGCCTTGCCTTTCGAATTCGATATTATTAAAAGCTATCCGGTTGATTTCTATTGCAGATGTTCTAAGGAGAGTTTTATTGGCAAACTTAAGACTTTGGATTATAAAGAGATAGAGGATATGATTGGGATGAAACAAAATGAACTTCTCTGCCATTACTGCAATGAGAAATATCATCTTGACAATTCTGATTTTGATTTAATATTGGAAGAATTAAGGGCATTGAAGAATTAAGGGCATTGAAGTATTAAAGGCAAAGAAGTTTTAGTTTTGCTCCAAGTATCATCACGATTAACCACCCCCCAATGCCCCTTATTGGCAAGGAGAGGATAATGATTCTACATCGTCATAAAAGGTTAATCCTCTTGGTTCGAAATAATGAATTCGATTCTTCGGTTTCTGGCCTCGCCTTTCGGTGTGCCGGTAAAATCGATACGCTTGGAATAGCCGAACCCTTCGGTGAACAGCCTGGCGGAACTAATCCCCTGCGACACGAGGTATTTTTTCACTGCTATTGCCCTGTTTTTCGATAGTTTCATATTGTAATCAAATCCACCCTGCGAATCCGTATGCCCGTTTATCCTAATGCTAATATCGGGATTTTTATTTAGCCACTCCACAACTAAGTCGAGGATTAGTTCGGATTCGACTTTAATTGCAGCGCTGCCGGTTTTGAAATTAATGCCATTGGGGCGATAGCTTGAGCCTTGCTCTACCCTGATGATTTCCCTGATTACTTCAATCGTATCTTTTTCTACCCTTATGTCGGGAGCCTGATATACGATAACAGTATCATATTTCACAACGGTATCACGAATAAAAGTAACTCCACGCTCTTTTGGCGGACAGCCCATCAATTCGGGATAGCCGTACTTATTCGGGCATTTATCGTCAAAGTCCATAATTCCGTCATCATCGGAATCACCATCGTTCGGATTCGTACCAAGCCGGTACTCGTCGTAATCTGTAAGGCCGTCGAAATCAGAATCAGCACTGCCCGGGTTGGATTTGGAAATTTCTACTTCGTGCAAATCATCTAATCCGTCATTATCCGAATCAGCCGAGCTTAAGTCGGTGTTCAATTCCAATTCTCTGCCGTCCGGCAGGCCATCCCTGTCCGTATCATAGCTTAATGGATTGCTTTTCAGTATTTCTATTTCAGTATAGTCAGTAATCCCGTCGGAATCCGTGTCGTCGTCATACGGATTAGTGCCCAATGCTTCTTCGTTCTCATTGCTGATGCCGTCATTGTCAATATCATTATCCTGAAAAAGATATATGGATAGCTTGATAGAAAATTCGGCAAAAGCGTCCACGGCGGTGGCAACCCCTCCCGGTGCCAGCTGCCCGTAACCATCCAAAATATCAGTCTCTAATTTATGGTATGTTGTCTGAAATCCTACGGAAAATTTCCGGGTGATAAGATAATCAATGCCTAAGCCGCCATAGAGGTGATAATCGAATTCGTGCTTAACTTCGAAATCGGGGTAATCCCTTTTTCTGCCTAACCCGTCCAAAGGATTGTCAACAATATCCTGAGCCTGAAATGATAATATGCTATATCCGGCCATTATATAATAATTCAAATGCTTGCGAGGAAAAAGATTCAGAAAGCCTAATAAACTAAATGAGGTAACTTTGGTGTACCGTAGAACGCTTTCCTGCCGGGCGTCTGGGAAATTCTCCGGTGGGAATTGCCTTGCAAAATCGTCGCCAAACCGCTCCTTATATCTCCTTTCGTAATACAGCATACCATGCGAAAAGGAAGCACCAAGCCCGAATTCCGGCAAAAAAGGCATGAAATAACGGGTGAACAACCCGCCCGCTATGCCTACCCTGTTGTCGGTATATTCACCGAAATACTTCGTCATTTGCCCCAAAGCCCCAACTTCCAGGCGGCCATGCGGATAAAGCCCATCGGGTTCGTAATATTGTAACGATGGTTTTTGAGAATCAGAAGTTGATGTGGTATCGTTAGCTTTTGATAAATTCGAAGCAATAATAAGGGTCAATAATAGCGAACATAAAGAAAAATATTTACTCATTTGCCGGGACTTGAATGAATTGTTATGACCAATGATACAATAAATAATAATATAATAGCGAAATTCTCTTATTTATGATAATCATAATATAAGCATAATTTTAAAAATTATTCATATAATACTTTGTGGCCCGGATAACGACGAATTGCCCGCCGGTCAAATCAGCATGGCTTATCTGCAGGTGTATTGCAAATGTCCAATATTTTGAAAGTATCGGGCATCTCTTGAATCTGCGTTCAAAATCATCAATCAGATAATATTTGCTATTCCTTCGCAAACTTAATTAAGCAGATGCCATCATAAACAGGAGAAAACGGATTCATCGTATGTTATTTATTAACTCACGTTACGCATTTTTTTTAATAGCCCTGACATTTACGGACACTACTGTGTCGGGGACAATTATTACCATGGTTTTAACCCACAGAACTTACATCTGTGGCTAAAGCCAAGCGTTTTTTGTGTAAATTATCCCCCGGCCTAAAGGCCGGAGCTAGTAAATATCATTTTGCGTAACATGAGTATTAAGATGTATTCCGGATCAGGTTCGGAATGACATAGTATATTTGACACGGCCCAGCTTAATTGTAATTGATTTAAGTCAGAATCAATATCCGCCAAATTCCTCATAAATTGTAGTGTTGCTCGGATCGAGGTACATCAGGGTTTTATATATCGTTTTATCGTTATAATCTTTAAATGACGCAGCTAATTCTCCTGCTTTGGCGTCGAAGAAGGCCTGCAATAATACACTCGGCCCAACCATTTTATTTCTCTTGTAGTCAGCAATGTCATCAATAATTTCGTGCAGGCTTTTCAAAGCCTCCTCCCTGTTTTCAGCAACCATATCAAGGCCGTCCACATAATATTCGAAAAACAACACCCTTAATGGTTCGTATCGCAGGTCGGTCAGCTCGGAAACAAGGCTGTATCTTGTGAACTCGCCCGGCTGCGAATAAGTGCTATACCCGCTTTCGCCATAAGATGCACCAAGCCTGCATATCTCTTTTGCCATCTCATATATTGGTGTTCCGTCCAGCTCGCCATAGGTATCCATATCAAAGCCGATAATCAACAGCATATAATAGTCCAATAGGCTGACGAACCTGTCAAACCTGCGTGGATTATAGGAGTGGCTGGCGCCCATGGCATAATCAAAGCTCCATTTTTCATCCACCAGGCGTAGCGTAACAGATGCACCGCCCTCCTGGCCGTACAGGTATCTTTTGGCGGCAACGAAGATTCTCGCCGAGAACTTGCCCTGGCTCCCGCCCGTTAAAAAAATTGAAAGATCAACCGGTATGCGGGCGCCCTCCCAATTTATATTCGTAAATCTTTGACTGTTAATATAGTTTTCCAGGTCGCTTTCCATCGAGGTTACATATATCCTGTTTTCCTGGTTGATTTGCTCAAGGCTCACTGAAACATTGGCCTCGATTTCCTGAGCCAAGGCGGCAGTTAAAGACGCATTAAACACAACAAACAAGAATACACCTAATCGAAAAACCATCTTCATAATTCCACCAATAATAATTAGTATTTCTCTATATTTATTTATATCTTGAGGCTGTATAAATATTCAATTCCCTGTCATTCCTTGCATAAATACTGGATTCCTGTTTGATCTTCGCTGTCGCCGGAATGACAATATGACTAATATTCGGAAGTCTCAACTCATTAATGTCCTGTTAATCGGACTCAATATATAACTTATGTCCATATTTTTCAAAATAATAATAATATTTCTTATCATATTCTTTCGTCCGCCGGCAATAATATCGCAGAATTATTCATATTCAATCAACGATTTCGACCAAAGCGCCTGCGGCAAAACATCGCTTTCAGAGAATTCCTCTTCTAATTTCCCTTCCCAATCAAAAAAAATTGTAACTTCCGCGATAGCATTCACTATCTCTCCGTATACTTTCGGTATCCGGGAAATTTCGCCCGCCGGTTTATTTGTTGGACATCGCATATCGCAAAATATTGTTATCGGTGGGAATTTATCCGGAATGGGCAATGAGTTATTTAGTGAATTTTCCGGATCGGTTCTGGCTTCTGTGTCTGTCGGTGAGTACTTCAGCCTGGGCATTAAAACGGGATTCTCCAGAATTACAATCCAAAATTTTAGCGATTATAACAGATTCAATCTATCCATCGGCGGTATCGTCGAACTGGCCGATTGGGCGGAGGCCGGGATTAATATTGACAATCTAACTCGGTCGTCTTATTCTATTGCCGAAGACAACACCTATCAAAGGATACTTATCGGAATTGGTGTAGAAGGAACTGAAGATTTCTTCGTTGATGTCGATGCTGTAATCTTTTATAAGCTCTTTGCCGGATTTAAGGCCAGTTTTAGATATGATTTCCTTGAAATACTATCGGCGAGGGTCGCTTATCTGACAGCACCGAGAACAGTAGAAGCCGGAATAAGGGTTGATTTGCCGGAAAGCGTAAGATTCTATACTAATTTGAACTACCACTATCTGCTGGGTTTCAGGCAAAATTTCGAATTAATATATTTATTCTAACCCGAATTTTCGGGCTTTTTCGTTACTCATAGCAACAGTATCCATCCGGTAATAAGCTGACAATAATAATGGCAAAACGAACTCTCCTTTTAATTTTGATTATCCTTGCCGGCCGGCCGGAAATTGCTTGGACGGCAGATGGGCAATCGGAGAGAATAGAGGATTTGTTTGAATCTATTTCCGAGGAATTCAACGAGCTTCCGGATCTTGACTTGATTGAATTTCTATCTGAAAACCCCATTTATCTTCCCGAAGCCGGCCTCAACGATATTGCAGCAATTCCAGGTTTTACCAATAAATTAGCCGAGCAGATTATCTTTTATGCAAATAAATACCATCCGATCAGCATAAAGAGCATCGCCGATTCTTTGAACCTGACCAACACGCAAAGGCTAATCCTCGAGATATGTACGGCCACCGAACAAGCAGAAAGTACCTATTCGCATAAAGATTACGGAGGTTCCATCAGGTTGAGAAGCCAGCATCAGCTGAGCAAGATTAAAGGTTACGACAATGGCAACTTCCCCGGACAGCCGGTTGATTTGCTGCAAAGGTATTATGTAAGCGATAATAATCCCGATTATAATCTGTCGGCCGGAATATTAATGAGCAAAGACCCGGGGGAAACTTCACTGACGGATTATTACAGCGGATTTATTAGCTACGAACAAAACAGAACTAAAATCATTGCCGGGGATTACTACCTGAAGGCCGGCCTGGGAACTTTATTATGGAATAATTTCGGCATTAGAAAAGGCATTGACGTCACACCGGATGTAAATCAAACTCAGGTGGGGATTCTCCCCTATCGGTCGTCTATGGACATTAGTTTCTTCAGGGGCGTTTGTTTGAATCAGGAAATGAATCTGTATGATGATTTCAATATTAACGTAACGGGCTTTGCTTCTTCAGTTAACCGCTCGGCTGCAATTGACGAAGTAACTAATGCGGCAACCGCATTGTATAGAACCGGATTGTACAGAACAAAATCTGAAATAAGCAAGAAAAACACTCTGGGCGAAACAGCTTACGGCGGTAATATTGAGTTGGAATTATATAAAGTAACACTCGGCTATACGGCTCTGAATTTGAACTATTCCAAACCGGTATACAGCGAATCGGCCTCGGCGTTTTATGGCAAGGGCGGAATGCTCGGTTCCGTATACTCCTCAATTAGCCTGAATAAAGTCGACATAAGTGCCTAATTCAGCACCGACGCAAATAATAATCATGCGTTCAAGGGCGGACTGGACCACAAAACAAAGCTGTTTAACACCACGATTCACTACCGCCGTTTTGCCGCTTCATTCAGGTCGCCCTACGGCTATATGTTCGGCGAGATTTCATCACCGGCAAACGAGAGCGGACTATATTTGGGTATCCAATGGAAAGGACTAAGGCGGCTCAAGCTGTTCGGCTATGCAGACATCTACCGGACTGTTGGCAGTGCTTCGGGTGAGAATTTCCCCGTGCAGGGGCTCGACCTCTTTTCAGAGGCACGGTGGCGGGCCACAACGGCAGATGAAATACTTCTCCGGCTCCGGTTCGAAGATAAGACGGATTCATATTCAGGTGATAAGATGCTCACGCCAGCTGCTTTCATCAAGAACAGGTCGGCCGTACGAATTGAGTGGAGGAGAAAATTTGGGGATGCCTCGAGATTGCGATGGCGAATCGAGAGTAGTTTTGTGGATTTCGCTGGCTATTTGCCGGCAGAAAATGGGATAATGTCATATATTGATTACCAACGCTCGATTCTGAATTTCCTTACCCTGGGGGCAAGGTTCACTTATTTCATTACCGACAGCTACAGCTCCGCACTTTGGCAATTCGAATACGCCATGCCGGGATACATGACAACCGCAATTCTAAACGGGAAGGGATTCCGCTTTATAATCTTTTCGAGAATCAAAATTAAGAAATATATTGATATATGGCTGAGGTATGCTCAAACAACGAAGGAAGGAGAATCAACTATCGGAAGCGGGAACAGCCAAATTATCGGTAACAGCAACAGGAAGTTTTTCATTCAGATAGACGCAAGGTTCTGAGCCGGATAATTCGAATTAACCCGAACATTTCGGGCCGTTTTTTCTTTGGCTTCGTATCTCATTGGAGGGTTAAAGGTTATGCAATTAGAACGGCAATAATGCTTAGCTCGAAATGGAGCTTCCAATAAAGCCAATTACCCTTGGCCTATCAAGAATATCGATGATTTTATGAATAATTCGAATTAATACCGGCCGTTTTTATGGACACCCATCATATAGATATTTGGGTCGAGAATGGAAACCGGCTTGAATTTGCCAAGGAAATTCCCTTCGGAATATGGCTTTACCTCCATCACGGGCGACTTGTACATTTCAAGATGAAGCATACAGGGGAAATTTTTATACAATAATTCCCGGATATAAAACGGATCGCTGTCTGTAACGGTGTCTTTGTTTAGCGCTTCGCCAACGATGCCGATTTCGGCCCCCCCCTGCACATGTTCGCCAAGCCTGACTAAAATATCAGATAATTCGGCATATTTATAAATTATATTTTCTTGGGTTTTGATTACCAGATAATAAGTTTTATTCCAATACGGATTGATTTCGGGAGAGGTGAACAGCCCTTTGTCTAATACGATACCGCCATCAATAGCTATAACTGACGATCCCGGCGGGGCATAGAAATCCACCCCGCAGTTAAACCTATCGGTTCTGTCCTCCCAGAAAGCACCCTGGGAACCAGCCTGAGGTAATTCGTCCGAATAGCTATTTGGTACTGGCCAATGCTTCATTTAATCCAACCCAAAATGAAATCCACTAAATCGTTATAAATTAATTAAATAATAGTATAAATACAAATTATCTTTGTTCATAAAACTTTTGGACTTTCTTGAGAAAATATTCTCCAATCGGCTTCGACAGAGGGTTCTCAAAGTCCAGCCTCTCAGGATGCCATTGCACAGCCACCATGAATGGCTTGTTTGATGTATCGGCCCATTCGAAAGCCTCAATAAGGCCATCTTTGGTTCTGGCCGATACTATCAAACCATCTGCAAGGCTGTCAACGGCCTGGTGATGATTGCTGTTCACCATCCCGGACAATACACCCGAAATCTGATGCAGCAGGCTCCCCTTGGCAATTTCAACTTCGTGAAAACATTCGCCGGGGTCTTCGCACCTGTGGGCAACCGTAGTGTCGTAATCCGTTGGAATATCTATAATTAACGAGCCGCCCGCAGCCACATTGAATATCTGCTCTCCCCTGCAAACTGCAAGAATCGGCAAATTCAGCCCCATTGCAGCTTCGATTACCCGAAACTCCAATGTATCTCTTTTCAAATCGATTTCGCACCTGCCGGCCTCGCTTGCTTTGCCATAACGAACCGGATGCACATCCGGGCCGCCGGTCAATACAATGCCGGAACATGCATTCAAAGCCGCAACGGCTTCGTCATAATCCATTGCATACAGGTCAATACATTCAATGTGGGGATTGATTTTCTTCAGCCATTCGGCATAAGCAAGATAACCGACTGAACCACTGCCCTTGGTAAGGGCAATTTTTATCGTTCGTTCTGGTTGGCAGCCATTAAGTATAAATGTTAATAATATAAGAAGTAGAAGGCTTGTAATTATTGGATTCAAGCTTTCTCTAAACCGCCTAATGATAATTAACATCTTATGGAATCATATTAATTAAACAAATCATTAATTTTTCTTCTTAAGCGGCCATTCCCATAACTAATAAACAAATCAATCGGAAAAACATTACACTTAAGATTATTATCTTCAAAAATTCTTGAGAATTCCTTCAATTTCACGGCATCTTTTTCTGTTACCGCCAGGTTCATAATTCCCTTTTCCCGGCAATACTTTGCAATGCCCTCGATATCGCTTTCGGAATAAAAGTGATGATCCGAAAAATCGAAACATTTAATTACATTTACTTTATGGCCTTCGAGCAGCTTAACAAAATTGTCCGGCTTTGCAATTCCACATGCAACAATCGTTCCATCCTTTATACTTTTAATATCCTTTCTTTTCGCCGGGGTATTATCTATGAGGCCGTATGGCCTTTCCGACAAAGCTTTTACGCTTATTATTTCAGCACCTTTCTTCACATACTTTCTAATCTCATCGGGCATTCGCATGGCCCCTTTCAGGCAAATAACATCGGCTCTTTTAACTGAGCTAATCGGCTCGCGCAATCTGCCCAAAGGTAATAAATCGGGATTTTCTATTGTCTCCTTATCCAATATAAGAATGTCCATATCACGAAATAATTTCCTATGCTGAAATCCATCATCGATAATGATACAATCAACATCGAATTGCTCCTCGATAAAAACAGCTGATTTCGACTTGCTTTCCCCAACAACCACTGGCACTTTCACGTTCATCGCTGCCATAAGCATTTCGTCGCCGGCCTTTGCAGCATCTGCCAGAATATTTTCCCCGTCCGATACAATCACAGTGCCTTTGCTTTTTCGCTTATACCCCAATCCGACAATCCCGGGCCGATGTTTCTGCTTTAGCAGCATTTTGCATAGCATTATTGCCAACGGTGTTTTGCCGGTGCCGCCCACACCAAGGTTGCCGATACTAATTACAGGTGCCTTGCATTTAACTATTTCAATCAGGCCGCTGTCGTATCTATGGTTCCGCCTCCGAACAATACCCGCATATATTTTTGAAACTGTTTTTTTTATCATAACACCTTATTTAACAAATATCCGGTTTTTTATTATTATCTGAAATCCGATGAAATACTTATTTCCTTCTATAGTATAATTTAGTGCACCTATGAAGCACCCTTCTTGCTCATTCCCGGATTCCGGTGGGGGAATTTGCCTAACGCTATTTCTCCCAAACAGATACAAGGCATATCAAGATAACGTTAGATACGTTCGGGCTAACCTCTTAATTCTACAATCGTTAATCATTATCCGATATTTTATTTTTTCTTTGCATTGGATTCGCATTGCCATTTTCGATTCGATATTGTATTATTAAATACTTAAGGTTTCCTCAAAAAGTAGTTAGTGAAAAAAATTCTAATGCTTATGCTTTAAGGAGAATAATATCATTTCCTACTTGAAATCACCATCAACCATACCCTTTAGGGTATGGATTAGTCAAGAGTTATATAAATTATTCATTTCAATTCAATTGGGAAATGATATAACAACCCCCTTAATCCCCCTTTTTTAAGGGGGAATTTGATCAACTATTCCCCCTTAAAAAAGGGGGAAGTGAGCCAGGCGAGCAGGGGGTTGTCCTACAATCTGCAAGG